>NZ_JBEZGA010000026.1:0-71954 GCF_040649715.1 Micromonospora sp. NPDC048887
GCCCGCCCGGAACTCCGGATCGAACTGACGTCTCGTCTCAGCCATGAACCTCTATCCCTCAAGCTCCGGCCTCCACGCTACGAGGGGAACCGCATCATGCTCACTCCAGCCCTGATCGAGGATCCGGAATCCCGCGTCGAGCATCGGATCGGTGTCACTCGTCACGAGTAGCTGGATCTGGAGGGCGAAACGAGCGTAGACCCGGATGTCGTCGCTCGGCTGGGACAGGCCGAGATCCTCGGTGATGGCCGCGACGAGTGCGTCCTCGTGGCGGAGCCACATCCGGGAGGCGTACTCCTGAAGGGCCGGTGTGGCTTCCATCAGCGACATGACGCGGCGGCGGAGCGGCGCCTCCTCGCCGGACCACATGGCGACGAACTCGGAGCGGTAGTAGGCCTTCAGCGCCTCCGAGATCGAGAGGCCGGCCGGTCTCTCGCGTACGGCGGCGACGAGTCGCTCGCGTTGCGCGTCTTCCTCGTGGAAGAGGAGTGCCTCCTTCTGGGGAAAGTGGGCGAAGACAGTGGTGGGGGAGACGTCCGCCTGGTCGGCGATCTCTCGCACGCTCACCGCGTCGAAGCCGCGCTTGAGGAACAGCTCCTGCGCAGCTAGCAGGATCGAGGCTCTGGTCATGGCCTTCTTTCGCTCGCGCCGCCCAGTTTGATTCAGCTCCCCTGCCATGCCCGTCATCGTACAACTCTGACCATTATTGTATTGACACCGAAACTGGTGCCACTACACTTTTGCAGTGATACCAGGGGCGTCCGTCCCTGCCGACCTCGCCGAAGGGCTCCCGGCCATGACACAACTGGTGACGGCAACGCCGACGGCAACCGTCTCTGCGGCGCAACGGAGCGGCCAGCGCCGGCCCGCCGGAGCAGCGCTCGCCGCAGCGGCAGCGATCTTCCTGCTGCTCGAGTTCGTCGCCGCCGCGGCCTGGCGGAGTCCGCCCTACAGCTACACCTACCACTACATCAGCGACCTCGGAGTCCACGGCCCGCTGACCGCGTTCGGCCAGTACGTGTATTCGCCCCTCTGGTGGGTCATGAACACCGGCTTCTCCCTCTTCGGAGTCCTGGTGTTCATCGGTGTCGCCCTGCTCAACGGCCTGCGAGGCTGGCGCCGGGGGGTCCTGCTCGGCATGGCCACCCTGGTCGGCGCCGGCGGCGTCGTGCTGGCGCTCTTCCCCGGCGACGGCGAAGCCGATCGGCAGGGCACTGTCGACTTCCACGGCCTGGGTGCCATGGCCGCCATCGTCGGCGGCAACATTCTGATCATCGTGCTCGGACGCATGTACCGAGATCTCGGCATCGGTAGGAAGCCCGGGAAGGCCATGGTCATGCTCGGCGCCTTCGGACTCGTCTCCACGGTGGCTTTCCTCGCCGTCGCCGGCTCAGGGGCCAACGTGTTGGTCGGCCTCGTCGAACGCTGCGCCGTCTACTCGATCCTCATCGGCCTCATCTCCGCAGGGGTTTCCATCTGTCGCCGCAGGTACCGGCGGGATACCGCCGCGCTCTAATACAGCGGCAGTTGTCCAGGGGGAGCCGCGTCGTCGGTAGTGGCAGATCCGGGCTTGGTGTTGGCGGCGTCGTCGCCTTCGGACCATCCCCGGCGCGGTGAAGCCGATCATCATGCCGTCACCGGGCCGGCTCCCTTTTGCGGTAATGGATCGGGCCACGGCAAGGCAGGCGTGGGCGGCCATCGAGAGCGTGATGGGCGTACCAGGCCCGTCAGTCGCGGACCTGGTACTCATAAAGGCCGGCTTCGTTCCTGGCTTGAATGGTGGTGTGCGGTGTCCGATGCACGGAAATGGACTGAAGTACACCGGTCCGAGCCCGAGGAATCCGGTGGCGTGGCCGCATCCGCCACAGCACCGGCGCCGCTGTCCGCAGGGCGGTGACCGGGCACGAGGCCGTCAGGCAGCCGCAGGGGCAACTTCCCGGCCTTCGAGTTCGTCCAGGCGCCGCCACCATTCTGGAAACTCGGGCCGCAGTTCGGTGAGATCCTTCTCCTCACCGGCTATGAAACAGATGCCCTCGCCTGTGGCGGCGTCCCAGTAAGCGACGTCGCGTCCTTCGGCGAATCGGATGCGCACGTAGTCGAGATCCGTTCCGCCCACGATCAGGTGGGCGGCGAGGCAGGCCAGATCAGTGGCCGCACGGTCGACGGTAAGGCCCGCGATCGGTTCCTGCACCCGAAGAACATCAACCTCGCTTGAGCGTGCGGGGAATCCCTGGCCGGCAAGTCGCCGCACGATGGTTCTCTCCCATCGCACGGACGCCGCTCGGATGTCCCAACTGGCACTCATCAGTTCTACGATCTCGCGACCCGTGTAGTTCCCAGCGACGTAGCGCAGGTTAGCGACGAGAGCGGCGGCCTGCCGCGCGTCTGATGCGGTCAGCCTCAGCAGATGTTGATCAAGGCCGAGCGTCGGCGACAGCAGCAGTGCCTGAGCTTGATCGCGTACGGCCGAACGTAGCTCGTCGTCGAGGTCATATGCGGCGAGTTCGGAGAGGGCACGAAGCATAGTTTGTCGAGCCTTCGCCCCGGTGAGAACCTGCTCGGCGGCTGCGCGCTCCTCTCCGGGGAGCGAGGCAACGTTACTCTTCGGGCCCCACAGAAACGACCACGTAGCGAGCTGCGCCATGATCGCCCGTCCTGGGTCGATAGCGTCACCGTGCAGCAGCTCGCGCAGGACGTGGCCCAGGATGACCGCGTTGCGCACCGTCAGGGTGGGGCCGAGTTTCTCCTGAAAGGCTTTGTTCTGCAATGCCGCAGTGAATCGGATGGCGAGCCGGTTGCAGGCCATGCGGGTCCGGGTAGAGACGCTCAGGCGCCGCGTGAGCTCCTCCTTCAGCTCGACGTCGTCTGGTTCGCCTCCGGCGTCGAGGTCGTTGTCACGGTCGCCCATAGTGGACGGCCCGGCAGCCCCGCCCAGGCGAGCGGCGATCGAGCTGAGGATGACCTCGATGTCCGATGCGGGCTCTCCATCGGGCCCTCGGCTCCGTTGGTAGCCCCGATAGCGGGGGTGCCGGTAGAGCCGGTCCCAGTCGATTTCCTCCCACCGCAGCCGCTCCCCGTCACCCCCGTCCCCGGCTTCGGTTCCCGTCTTGGTCCCTGCCACCTTCCAAGCGGTCTCGGGATCGAAGATCAGCGTCTGCTCCAGCTGTCTGAGGAGCTGGAACAGGTCACTGTCGTCGCGGGGCAAGGTCCCCGTCGAGGACAGCAGATGATTGTCGTCTCCGCTTCGCTCCATCCGACCACGCAGCGAGTCCACGTGGTAGGGCCACGTCGGCTCCGGATCGGCGGTGCCGGCGCTGCCGGGCAGGCGGACGTCGATGCGCCCGCCATGCGTGAGCCGATCGACGTCCCTGTCAGCCAACCGGAACCGGAAACTCGTGCCGTCACCCTGGGCGGCCAGCGCGAGCACCGCGGTCCCGTCCGGAAAGACCAGGTCCGGCATACCCGAACCCAGGGCTGCGTTGAACACCAGCGTCAGGAGGTTGCCCTGTAGCTCGCTGTAGAGCAGTGCCACGGCACCTGCCGATGGTGTCTCACCGCCGCCCCGAAAGGTCAACGAGATCGATTCCGCGGTAGGCAGCGGCTGTATCGTCAGCGGCTTGTAGAGGCCAACGAACCCTCCGCGCGGCCGCGTCTCAATCACCGCCAGCTCGATGTTGCCGGTGGCGGCCGTCAGCAGCAGTGCCCGTCGAGACATGTTTGCCGAACCGGTGACCAACACCTCCTGCTTGCTGCCCACCACATGAATGAACTTGGCGTGCAGGAAGGCCGTCGGAGCGTCGGTCACGTGGACCCTCTCGAGCGACACCGCCGTGCCGGGGCGAGTCGCCAACGCGGTGAGGCGCCCCCCATCGACCGACGTGTCCGGGGTGAGCAGAACCCGCAAACGGCGGGGTCGTAGCCGGTCCAGCAGTTGCCCGAGCGCCGCCACATCCTCGTCGTAGAACGGTGCGTGCACCGTGAGCAACTCGACCGGACCGTCCACCGCGGCGGTGATCACCTCGATCAGCGGAGTATCGAGATTGTGGTGCAGCGGCTGCTGCGCAGTTGGCTGAGGGATCAACCACGGAGTGGAAGACCAAGCCAGGCCCAGCCCGGCGACTGCGGCGGGATCGAGCCACCCCCACGCCGCGATCCCGTCGATCAAGGACCGGAGCGCGGCGAACACGTCGGCATGCTCACCGATGCTGTCGTCATAGGTGTAGCGGTGCCACAGCTCACCGGGTTCGGCGTACCCGTCTGGCCCCAGATTGCCCGAGCCGACCAGCAACCGGCCCGCTGTGGACGTCGTCAGCAACACCGCCTTCGCATGCGCTGCCCACGGGTTGCGGACCGGTGCGGCCAGATAGGTTCGGTTTGCCTGACCGAGCCGCTGCCCGGATCGTGCCGCAGTGGCGAACTGCTCGGCCAGCCGCCGATCATCGGCCAGCACTATCCGGTTCGGCACTCGGCTCAACTGCCGAAGCAGATGGGTCTCGAAGAAGTCCAGGTGTGCCGAGTAGGTCAGCACGATCAGGTTCGTCCACGCACCCTGGACCTGCTCCGGGACGATGAACGGGGGCACGACACTCACCGCGCGTTCTCCCGGTGGAACCGCGCCGCCGCCTTCTGCGCCGCGCCAGCTGGGAGGTCGCCGTCGGTCAGGAGGGCCGACCCGGCGAGGGTCAGCTGCCGCTGCGGCAAGCTCAGGCTGGAGACGAGGCCGAGCTCGTGAGCGATCGTACTCAGGGCCCAGAACCGGCTGTCGTTGAAGCCGACCGGCGCGTCGGCGGGAAAGAACCGCAGCGCGTCACCGACCCGCCGGAAACGAAAGGTGTCCCCGCTGCTGAAGAGCTTCGCCGTGGCCACCCGCTCATGCTGGACAATCACGAAGTCGATGATGATCCATTGGAGGAGTTCGGCGATCGTCTGGTTTGCCATGAGCCGCTTGCGTAGCAACTCGTAGAAGCGGCTCATGCCGATGCGCTGGCCGCCACCCTCGGTAAGCAAATCGGCGTCGTCACCCAGGTCGGCCTGCCGCCCGGGGGCGCCGAGTCTGCGGTGAACGAGCAGCAGGATTCCCAGCATCGCGATCAGCGTTTCGGCGTCGTCCTCGGCGTTGGCGCACCAGTCGTAGAGGCTGTGCTCGTCGAACTCCTCGTGTCGAGGCCACAGATCGTCGACTCCTGGCGCCACATCGACGTGCCCCGTGAGCCACTCGGCGAAGGCCGCGCCCGGCATGTCGGCCCCGATTCCAGGATCGGGCAGGTCGCCGCAAAAGCTGTTGTCGTCGAGTTCTTCAGTAATGATCGCCCAGAGTTTACTCAGGGGAACCAGGCTCAGACCGTCGTCGGACAGCTCCAGCCCACGGCGTGCCACCCACGCCCACAGCCGATTGAAGGCAAATGCAAAATACTCGCGCGCCTGGTAGATGCGCCACCGTCGGGCGGTGATGAGCACTCCCGGCAGCGGTACGTACGGCTGGCCGTCCAATTGCCGGAAGTAGACAAGCTGGCGAAAGCGGTCCTGGCTTACCGCCTCCGCCGGAGCTGTCCGGCAGAAGTCGAGAATGAAGCGAAAGGTGGCGCGCCGCCGCTCAGCTTCCTCGGGCTCGCCGTGGTGCAGGAACACGTCTTGAAGTAACGGTAGGTCGGCGGTGGCGGCCGTGGGCAGCTGGCACAGGCAGCCGGCGGCTGCGAACTCCGTGAGAACCTCCCGCGGGACAGCGGCATCGCAGTCCGCGAAGTAGTCCCGGTAGAATCGGGTTCCGTCGACTGCAGCGCGATACCCGGCCGCCACCGACCGACCCAACGGCGTCGGAGCGTCGAACACCACCCCAGTACCCGGATCGGTCAGCACGACCAAGCCCATCGTCTCCATCACCGTGCGGTAGTAGAGCCCGTATCCGCCGAGTGGCTCCTTGATGTAGTCGAACCCCGGATCGAACTCCTCCTGACCGATCACACCGTATGTGCGCCTGGACCCGACGATGCCGCTCGTCAGGGTCTCGTGCTCAGGCTGCTCACAAAGCTGGCAGGCAACGGAGTACAACGCCTCCCGGGGGCGATAGAACGCCCGGAAGGCGCTCCGGTGGCGCGGCAGATCCCGCGCCCAAAACTCGTCCAACAGGAACGCGTAGAACGACCAGTACCGTGGGTGGGCGGTCAGCACGTTGACGCCCGGCGACAGCCGCGTCAGCAGCCGATCAGAACTAACCGAACCGAGCCCGAGATGGTCCTGCCCCGAGCCGCGCGAATAGGCCCGCGCCGCCCAGAACGGCCCCGTCAGCTCACCCTCGGACGTCATACGCCGGCAGGTGCTGACAGCCGGAACGAAGCCGCCGGGGCTCCGCCATCCCATGGCCTGCCGGTAACCCGGCGTGTGCCGAGCGCGGACCCGCACCAAGCCGTAATCCAGCTCTGAGCCGCGTCGGCGTGGCATACGCGGTGGACACCGCCCTAAGCGAAGCCGCACTATCGCGGTCGAAAACTACGACCGATCGTCTAGCCGGAACGTATGGTACTCGTCCAGCCACCGCCCGGAAGGCTTCCATGCCGTTCTCCTGTCCGGTGAGCCGGGTGCGACATTTCCACTGAGGACTGCGGTTGCCTGTCGTCCGAGCAGAATACTGCGTAACCGCCAGCATCGGTAAGCGCGGAGCAGCAAATGAAAGCGAACCAACTGGTCCGCGAGGCTGACAGCAATGTCCTAGGGTGATCTGGTGAGGATGCGGCGCCACACAGGCATGTCCGGCCGTGGGTGCCGACCTTCACCGGCATGCATCGAGCCGGCCGTCGATCCCCTGCGGGGCGGAGGTCATCAGACGAAGATCGGCGTCAACCAGGACCCAGCCCCAACCAGCCGCGATGTTAGCCAGGCTGAGAAACGCACCAGCCGACATCTTCGGGCAACGGCAGACGGCAGGACGGGGCATGATGCTCGGATGACATTGGCCGAGATCTGGCCCGTGCGCCGTCTGCGGGTGACGACGTCCGTGCTTGAGCTGGCTGTGCCGGGTGAGGACGAGCTCGCCGAACTGGCGATCCATGCGGCAGCTGGCATCTACGATCCGCAGAACCGCTTTCTGACGCGTTCGCCCGTGGCGGGATGGGAGTCGGGACCGTCTCCCCAAGCCGAGTGGTCGTTTCTGCGGTACTACTGGGCATCCCTGGCGGACTGGCGGCCGAGCAGATGGAACCTGGTAATGGCTGTGAAGGTCGATGGCGCGTGCGTCGGGGTGCAGGAGATCGGCGCGCAGGGCTTCGGGATCACCAAGACCGTCTCGACGGGGTCATGGATCGCGCGGCGGTTCCAGCGGCGTGGTTACGGCAAGGAGATGCGGGGCGCCATCCTGCATCTCGCGTTCGCCGGGCTGGGAGCGGAGCGCGCCGAGTCCGCCGCCTGGTCCACCAACGCGCCGTCGCTGGGAGTCTCGTGGTCGCTTGGCTATCAGTCGAACGGCACCACAATCCGGGCTTTCGAGGGTGTCCGCCAGGAGCAGATCAACCTGGTGCTCGACCGCGAACGGTGGGAGAGCCGGCGTGACGACATCGCGATCCACGGACTCAGCGACGAGATGCTTGAGCTGATGGACGTCAAGCCGGCCGCATCCCGGTGATGGCCGCTGCCCGTGTGGCCGCACGTCCGTCGGGCTGCGTAGCCACTACCAGCGCAGACTCGGCCACTTGGCTTGAGACCTACTCGTCTAGGGCTCGAGCGTGGCGGGCATGCTGAAGGCGGCGACGTGACGGGCACCGATGAAGGCGTTGCTCTCTACGATCCTCCCGTTCTCGATCCGGAGTACGTCGACGACCAACGCCTCGTAGTGCGGGCTGCCGGGCCGGCGGAGATAGTTGATCAGTGCCGGGCGCCCGTTGGCCGAGGTGAGGAACGTACGCCAGTCGAGCGGTCGGCCGAGGAACTCCGCGGCCGCGTCGATCCCGACGACTGGCGGCTCGGGCGGCATCGTGATCCGTACGTCCTCGGCGAGCAGTGCCCGGATCGTCTCCGGGTCCTTCGCGTTGGCGTAGCGGCGCAGGATCTCTTCGTCCTTACTGGTGAGCTGCGGGCGGCGCCAGTCCTTCGGATCCGACGGAGCGCGCCGCCGGAGGGTGTGGCGGGCCCGCTGGAGGAGGCTGTTGACGGCCGCTACGGCGGTGTCGAGCGCGGCGGCGATCTCCTGCGGCGTCCAGCCGTAGACGTCGCGCAGCACGAAGGCCGCCCGCTGCCGCGGCGGTAGGTACATGAGCGCTGCGATCACGGCCAGTTCGACAGTCTCCCGGGCGGCGAGACCGGTCTGCGGATCGCCGCCCAGCAGGGCGTCGGGATAGGGACCGAGCTCGGTGGACCACTCCAGCGGGTCACCGTACGGTACCGTCCGGTGACTGGCCGCCTTGCGGCTGTCGAGGAAGACGTTCGTGGCGATCCGGTAGAACCAGGTGCGCGCCGACGCCCGACCCTCGAAGCGGTCGCGAGCCCGCCAGGCACGCAGGAAGGTCTCCTGCACCAGGTCGTCCGCGTCGGTGACGTTCCCGGCGAGGCGGTAGCAGTGGACGTGTAGCTCACGCCAGTGCTCGTCGAAGGCGCGCTGCAGCCAGACCGCCTGCTCATCAGGCGAGCCGGACATGTGGTTTCCCCGGGTCTGAGTGGTCCTCACAACCGTACTGACGACCGCGAACGCATCCGTCATCGGTCACCGATGACGATCGCCGACTCGGTCGTCTGTAACTGTGACCGATCCCCACTCCACGAAGGAGGCAGCCATGACGGCAACCCCCGCGGCCAGCGCCGCCGCGCCCTCGGTCGTCGACCGGGAGACCTGGCTGCGCGAGCGCGACGAACTGCTGGTCCGGGAGAAGGCCCATACCCGCGAAGGAGACGCGATCGCAGCCGCTCGTCGTCAGCTGTCGATGACCTTGGTGCCGACGGTGACGGTGCGGGGCCCTGGAGGGGACATCCCGCTGGTGGAGGTGTTCGAGGGCCGCCGAATGCTCATCGCCTACTTCCACATGTGGCACGACGGCAAGCCGTACGAGCATCAGTGTGAGGGATGCACCTTCTCGACCTGTCACATGCAGATGTTGGACTACCTGCACGCTCGGGACGTCACCTACGCCGTGTTCTGCGAGGGTCCGTACGACGAAAGTGCCCCGTTCGCGGAGTTCATGGGCTATAGGTTTCCCTGGTATTCGGCGAAAGACTCCGACCCGGCTCTTGCCGACGGTCGTGACTTCGGGTTCATCGCGTGCTACCTGCGCGACGGCGACAAGGTCTTCGAGACCTACTGGACCACCGGGCGGGGCGTCGAGGCGTTGATGACGACCTACCACGCCCTGGACCTCACGGTGTACGGCCGGCAGGAGAACTGGGAAAACTCGCCCGAAGGCTGGCCGCGGGTCACCGGGCACCCCTGGCGTCTCGACGGCCGTCCCACCGCGCAATAGTCACGCCCCGGCGTCGCACCGCGATGACGTCCTGATGATCGAGGCGATCATGCTCGGGTCGGCCGCGGTGTCAGCCTGCTGCTGCGTCGTGCCGCGGGCGGACGCTTTCCGCAGAGCCCGAATGCTTGCGTGCGACAGTGGCTGTCGTGGTCGCGGTGACCCTTGACGCCGCACCGGTTGTGCAGCACGCGGGCACGCTGCTGCTCCTGGCTTTGGCGGTGGCAATCGTCGTCGGCAGTCCGACCGAGGCCTGCCGAATCGCCCTCTCAGTCCAGCTTCGGTTGTTCGTACAGTTCGCGGGCGGACAGGTTCACCGCGCTGCCGTCTGCGAGGCGGACGGTCAGTGTGGTGGTGTTGCTGCTCGACTCGTCGAGGCCCTCGGGGTACCAGGCGCCGAAGTAACCGTCGCGAACGGTTGCCCGCGCCGTCCGTGACGAAGCGCCATCCTTGGTCCGCAAGTTGATCTCCACGCTCGTCACCTGTGAGCCGACATGTCCCGCCATGATCCGGACGTAGCCTTCGTCGGTGCGTAGTTGACCCCACGAGTACATCTCGACACCCCCGGCGCCGAGCCGCTCGGTGCTGGTCAGCACGGTAAGGATGCTGGTATTCGTCACGTCTCCATTGCGATCGCGGAAGCACGTCTGGCTTCCAGCCGGCGACACGGCGTTCACGTATGCGTACTCGCCGCGTTTTTCGCCGATGACCACCCTTGCGACGCTCGCGTCCTGGGCAGGCAGGCATTTGCTGGCGAGGTCGCGTGCCTCGGCATCCGAGATCGGGCTCGGCTCGGGCGTCCACGACGCAAACGCGGGACCAGCGTTGACAAGTGTCAGGGTGAAGGCGACAGCGGCGACGAGCGCTCCGGCCGCGCCGGCGATCGCCAGGCGGGGCCGACGGTGCGGTGTGCGCGCTGGTCCTGGGCGTGGCCGCCGATCAGTGGCGACGATCCGCTCGAGCAGTTCTCGCGCGGGTTCCTGCCCGACGCGTGCGGGCACCTGGACCGCGGCGGAGCGGATTATCTGGTCGAGGACATCGTCGTGGGTCATGCGGAGCCTCCGCGTCGTGAAGGGCCAGCCGGTGCAGGGACGTTTGTGGGTTCGCTGTTCGGCCGCTGACCAAGATGCTGACGCAGGCGGCGGCGGGCGCGCAGCAGGCGCAGACTGAACGCGGGCCGGGAAATGCCCAGTACGCGTGCTGCCTGCGGCCCGGTGAGGTCTTCGATCGCGGTCAGCGTCAGCACTTCCTGATCGGCGGATGACAGGCGCTGCCAAGCCTTCACCAGGTCGATGCGGGTAGCCGCGAGGTCGGCCTCGGCGCTGCTCGGAGCATCGGGTTCCCGTAGGACGCGAAGCGCGAGGCTCTGCTGCCGCTGGTCGCTGCGCTGCCGATTGTGCAGAACGTTGCGGGCGACGGTGAACAGCCAGGCGCGGGCCTCGCCGAGTGGTTTCGGTACTTCGTCCAAGCGGCGCCACGCTGTCAAGAACGTCTCGGCGACCACGTCTTCGGCAACGGCGAGGTGTGCACGGCGTTCGACGAAGAGCAGCAAATCGTCATACGCGGCCTCGAACAGCTCGCGGAAGGCGGAATCGGCATCCGCGGTCGTTTGATCCACACTCGTCCTCGTGTTCGGCGCGTTGCGTCTGGTGGTCATTGTCGTCGCCGGTCCGATACAAAGCCGCGGATCAGGGGTGCGAGTGGGCGCTCGACGAAGCGATGGACGAGCCAGGCTGCCGCCAGCAGCCCAAGCACGGTGCCGCCGATCAGTATCGACGCGGGGAGGTTGGTTTCCTCGTACACGTTGCGGATCACGCTGTATCCAATGCGCGGGTGCAAGAGGTAGAAGGGGTAGCTGAGTGCACCCGCGGTGGCCAGCCAGCGCAGTTTTACCCGGTCGGTGTAGCCGAGCGCGATGATGAGCATCAAAAGGTAAACCCCGGTGAGCAGTACCGGTGCCGGCCAGACGGCTACCTCGAAGCCGGGCTTCAACTCCAGGGTCCGCCCGTGCACGCGCTGCAGGCTGACCAGCCATGTGGCGAGTAACAGCACCCACAGCCATCGATCGGCTCGGTTGCGGCGAAGCAGGAACAGGGTGATTCCGGCGATGAAGTACGGCGCGAAATTGGACATCACTACCTCGTCCAGGGCGGCACCCCGGAAAACGGGCATGATCACGGCGGCGGCCAGCCACACGGCACTGAATATTTTTGCTCCCCGGTCGGTCAGCTTGGCCGCAAGAATGCACGCCGCGATCAGATAGAACCGAAGCTCGATCCAGAGGGTCCAGTACACGGTGTCGACAAGCGGCGTGTTGAGGGGCTCCGCCAGCATGGTCAGGTTGACCAGCACGCCCCACCCGTCCGGCGGAGGTGGGAAAGGCAGCCCGCCGCTGATCGGCAGCACTGCCGTTACGGCTGTCGTGGTCACCACACACACCCAGAACGCCGGATAGAGTCGCGCGGCGCGGGAGGCAGCGAACTCGCGAACGGTACGCCCCCAGCCGCTCATGAGGATCACAAATCCGCTGATCAGAAAGAACGTCTCGACTCCGAGGAAGCCATAGATCAGCACCGGTGCCGCGTCCGGCAGGAAGTATGCCGGCGGGCGCACCCCGTCCAACCTCCACGAGTCGCCGAAGTGGTATCCGGCCACCGCAAGAGCACAGATCAGCCGCAACCCGTCCAGCACGTACAACCGTGGCGCCCGCCCGGGAGGGCCGCTGACGGGCGACGGCGTCGGCGCACGGTCGAGCAACGCGGTCGTCGTCATACTCTGCTCCTGTCCTGGACACACGACTGCGCCCAGGACAGACATGTGCAGCACCGCGCCAAGTGCTACAGGTGATCACCGTCACTGTCCTCTGACGAAGCGGGCCAGTATCGCGAGCCTGACGCTGTCCCGCTGCGATAGGTAGGAATGACCGCTCAGGACGACGCCGAACTCCTGGCCCTGACCGCAGGCGACGAATGGAACGCGGTCGAGGTGTTCTACCGCCGGCAACGCGGACGTGGGCGCCGCGGGGAGGATGCTCTCGCAAGGGTCGGCTGCGGCTGCACGTCCAGCTCGGGGGACGGACGCGAGTCAGGGCAACTGGGCATCGAGTTCGTCGAGCGCGTCATGGACGTACTCCTGCCCGACGCCGTCCGGCAGCGTGGCACGGACCGCGTAGGCGAGCTCCACGAATGCCTGCCGTACCGTTGCCAGCTCTGCACTGTTCAGCTCGATGCGGTGCCATGACGCTGTGGGCGACTTGGCCGGATCGTCGACGAGTCGGTGGGCGACGGTCCGGGCCAGCGCGTACGGAGTACCGGTCCGCGCTTCCCACTCGTCATCGCCCAACTCCTCCGCCACACACTCGACGAGCTGCCCCCAGCGGCGGAACTCTGCCGGATCGCCGCGCAGCTCGTACCCGGTGGGATGCAGCCGCACGGTCGTACGGGCGATCGGTACGTCGTCCAGGCCAACGCTCATCTCGCCGAGTCGGAACTGAACGTTCTGCCGCTGCCAGCCCCGTGCGATCTCGAGCGCGCCCGCATGGTCAGCGCCGGCCAACAGCAGCACGCTGCTCACGGCCCGCTCGTTGCGTTCGATGGCGTGCATCAGCGCGGTGTGCCCGTAGCCATCGACCGCGTTCGGATCAGCGCCTGCGGTGAGAAGCACGTCAACGGCGGCGTGGTCACCGCGCCGAGCGGCGAGGATGAGCGCTGGGGTGCCGTCGGAGCGCCGCGAGTTCGGATCAGCGCCATGGCCGAGCAGCATGCGGATCGTGGCAGGTGCGGCCGATCCCAGCACCGCCTGGACGATCGGGCTCTCCTCGCCAGGCGCGGGCTTGGCACCGAGTTCCAGCAGGTAGCGCAAGACCTCCAACGCTGCGGCCTGCGGTCGGTGTCGGGTGGCGGCGATCGCGGTGGCGAGAAGGCTGCCGTTGGCGTCCAGGTCGAGCGCCACGGCTCGCTCGCCCAGACGCTCCACCGAGAGCTGGACGCGCTCAGCACGGGCGGATGTCAGGTGCCGGGCAGGCGGGATCCGGTTCGGCATGGAGCGGTAGGATTTCTGCTTCTGCACGGAACAGGGCCGTGCTCGGCCGGTCGCGCCGCTTCGGCCTCGCCGGGCGCCGTGGCGTCCGAGACGAAGGGTGGACACCCCGGATGCACCAGCGGATCCTGCTGCGAGCCCGCAAGGGCCCGTTCGACGTCGTCACCGCAGAGGAGACCTACGAGCGGGACTGGATCGGCAAGAACAGCGGCAACCTGGTCTTCAGCCACGCCGCGCACAAGCTGCTGGCCACCTCGGCGGCGGAGATCACCCCGTCGCGGTTCCGGGCGGACCCGCGCGATGCCGACGAGATCAACGAGAAGTACGACGCCTTCGTGATTCCGCTGGCGAACGCGTTTCGCCACGACTACGTGAACCGGCTGACGTCGATGACGCGGCTGATCGAGCGGCTCAAGATCCCGGTGGTGGTGCTCGGGGTCGGGGCGCAGACCGACGTGGACGGCGACCTGGAATACCTGCGCCCGATCGACGAGCCGGTGAAGGCCTTCTGCCGGGCGGTGCTGGACCGATCGCACAGCATCGGCGTACGCGGCGAGATCAGCGAAAACTACCTGCGTACGCTGGGTTTCTCCGCCGTCGAGCAGATCGGCTGCCCGTCGATGTTCCTGCACGGCGACAGCCTCCGGGTCGAGAAGGCGAAGGCGACCCTGAGCACCCAGGATCGGCTCGCGTTCGTCATCTCGCCGTACGTCCGCGCGCTGGCCCCGATCGTCGCGCACCACCACCAGCGTTACCCGAACCTGCGCTACCTGGCGCAGGGCCTGTACGCCCTCGGCACCCTGCTCTACGGCGACGCGCCGAAGTTGCTCGGCAAGACCGACGACATGCCGATCTACACCTCACATCCGCTCTTCGTCGAGGACAAGGTGCGGATGTTCGTGGACCCGTGGCCCTGGATGGAGTATCTCTCCGGATTCGACTTCGCCTTCGGCACCCGGATCCACGGCACGATCGCGGCGCTGCTCGCCGGCACTCCCGGGTATCTCCTCGCGCACGACTCGCGCACCCTGGAACTGGCACGCTACTTCGACATCCCGCACCGGTTGATGCGCGACGTGCCGGCCGACGTCGATGCCGCCCAACTCTACGAGGAAGCCGACTACACGGCCCTGAACGAGGGCCACAAGGAGCGCTTCGCCCGGATCACCGCGTTCCTCGCCAAGCACGACCTCGGCCTTTCGTTCGCCGACGGGGACAGCGCCACCCGTTTCGACGAGCAGGTCCGCCAAACCGTCTACCCGCAGGCGGTCCGGCCGGCCTCCGCCTACACCGCCGAGGAACTGCTGGCGCGCATGCGGTGGCTTCGGGACGAGAACCAGGCGCTGCGGCAGAAGCTCAAGGCGCTCGGCGCGCAGCCACTGCGCGACCGGGTCAAGCAGGCGGTGGGCGGTCGGGTCCGCCGGATGCTGTCGCGCTGACCGTCGTACGCCTGGTCGGCAGCGGAGCAACCGGCGACGGTGTCCGGCCCGGCGCCGACGTCGATCACCCGCCGTCCGGCCCGCACCCCGCCGCGTCCAGCAGCGCTTCCGCCGGGTACGCGCAGAGCTTGGCGAAGCTGCGCTCGTACGCTTCGGCCCGTCCGGCCCACCGCGACCGTTCGTGTACGAGAACGTGCGGCGACCGGGCAGCCAGCCCTCACTCCAGAGCGAGCAGCACCGCTGTTTCCTTACGTCACCAGCGGTGACGAACGCCAGCACGTCAGGAGCTGAAGATCACCGCCGACCACGTTTTGGCATCGATGCTCGTCGACCCTCTCGACGCATGCGGTGCAGTACTCACGGTGTGCTGTACTTCCCAGTAAGTCGCGGGACCTATGTAGTCGCCCTGGTCTCTTGCTGTCCTGTTCGAAGGGGTGATGACGATGATCCAGACGTTGTTCGACAGCAGGGACTTCCCGGTCGACGAGCGATTCGACCGCTGGCACGAGATGACGATGCGATCGCTCGCGGCCTCGGACGTAGCCACCGAGATCCCGCACCAGGACTTTCGGGCAACGATGCAGCATCTCGACCTGGGCGCGGTCCAGATCGTCGCCATGACGTATCCCTCGTTGCGGTGTCGGCGTACGCCGAGAATGATCCGGCAGAGCGACCCCGGGTATCTCAGCCTCGGGATGATCCTTGGGGGCAGGCAAGGGATCGCCCAACGCGGCCGGGAAAGCGTTGCGGGGCCGGACGACCTCGTGCTCTACGACACGTCACATCCATACGAGGCGCACGTGACCGCCGCGAATCCGGTGGCGGCTCGCACGGTGGTGGCACAGTTCCCCAGAGCGCTGCTGCCCACGCGCAACGTCGAGCAACTGCTCGGCGCGCGCTTGTCCGGGAGAGTCGGAACCGGAGGTCTGGTCGCACAGTTCCTGTTCGGACTGGTCAGGGGTGCACGCGACTACGAGCCTGCGGACTCCCCTCGGCTGGCCACGGTCTTCCTCGATCTGCTGTCCATCACACTCGCCCGGGAACTCGGCGCTGGATGCGGACTGCCGTCCGAGAGCCCTCAGAACGCTCTCATGCTGCGCATTCACGCCTTCATCCAACAGCACCTCGGTGATCCGGAGCTGTCCCCGGTGACCATCGCCGCCGCGCACCAGATCTCGGTCCGCCACCTCCACCAACTCTTCCGGCAGCAGGACTTGACCGTCTCTGCCTGGATCCGTCGTGAACGACTGGCCCGTTGCCGCCGCGATCTCGCCGATCCCCGGCTGCGAGACCGTCCGATCCACGCGATCGCGCTGCGCTGGGGCTTTCCGCGACCGGCCGATTTCACCCGGACATTTCGGCTCTCCTACGACATGACGCCCAGCGAGTATCGGGGGATGGTTTCGCGCAGCCTGGTCGGCATCGAGAGCTAAGCGGCGTGCGCTCTGCGCTAACGCCATCCTGACTCGTGGCGTCCAGAATGGCTTGCAGGTCGACTCGCGCACCCACGTAGCGCGATACGGGGACTCAACCCCCGTCTTTCCGCGATCGCTGGAGCATGGAGGTTTCACGCGCTCATGAGATTCATCAAGAGGACGGCCCTGATGGCTTGCGCAACGGCGACGGCAGTCATGGCATTCGCCACTCCGGCCAGCGCCGCCACCACGTTGAACTTCTACGCCAACGGGCCAGCTGATTCGGGCCGCGGCTGTGATATGACGACCAAGGCGGGGGGCACCTACACCTACTACGCGAATGGCGGCGTCAAAGGTGGCTACCA
Organism: Micromonospora sp. NPDC048887; assembly: GCF_040649715.1. Classification (NCBI taxonomy): domain Bacteria; kingdom Bacillati; phylum Actinomycetota; class Actinomycetes; order Micromonosporales; family Micromonosporaceae; genus Micromonospora; species Micromonospora sp. NPDC048887. The sequence continues at coordinate 16,695 of NZ_JBEZGA010000026.1, forward strand.
GGCATTCGCAGGTGGCTTCGACGCATGGGAGCGTGATCTCTGCCCGGATGGTTACGGTGCGGCGCTGCACCTGACCTACTACAAGTGGAACGGCAGTTCATGGGTTTACTCGACTGCCAACCCGATCAAGGTGACCACCGGGGCTTACGACACTGTGTATCACAGCTGGACCTTCAAGGACGTTCGCGACGTGCAGATCTACAGCTGCAGGATCAACAGTGCGGGTGCGGTCTCGTCGTGCGCCAAGGCAACCCTCTTCTAGGGGGCCGGAACGGGCATCGGCCCGCTGGTCACCCACGACATCACGCGGCTGTGGATCGTCTCCGGCCCGCCTCCGTCGCCCTCTCGCCGAGCTTCCCGAGGGCTGCGGCATCCCGTCGGTGAGATTCGCCGCGGCAGTCGCTCAGCACGACCATCCACCTGCCGGGCTCCGGGCCATGAGGTCCGGAGCCCGGCCGGGTGGGGGAGCGGTCGGTAGCCGTCGCGTTCGGGTGCGGCGACGTGCCCTTCGTGGCATGTCGGCGTACACCGGGCGATCGATTATCCGGCCGGGAGGCGCAGACACCGGGGCCGGCCCAGAGCGAGTATCGACGGCGCGAGCAAGCAGTGCCGCGCAGCTGAGTACCGTCCCGTGGGCGCCCACACAGTTCTTCGAGTTCCTGCAGGGCATTGTCGACGCCGCCACGGACGGCGACACCGTGCACCTCGCGCCGGTGCTGATCCAGCCGATGGCGGCGGACGACGCCCGCCTCGACGACCGGCGAACGCGGGCGACCCGCAGTCGGTAGACCATCGCGCTGCGGCGGCTTTCCGGGGCAGTCCGGTGGCGCCGTTCGTCAGGATCCCGCCACGGGTGGGAGGACCGGCTCCGCGCGTCTTCCGCGGCGTCCGCACTTCCGTGCTCCCGTTCGCGGCGCCGCCGTCGGCGTGACGCCGCTGTCCGGGAGCGGAGGCGAGGGCCGCCGGTGTCCTTCGCGCGGAGTCACGCCCCTTGCTCCGAAACTTTCGGCGCTGTGCCGATCAGGATTCCACCCTGCCGTCCGGCGCTCTCGCTGGCAGCGCGCCTGTTGACGGACGGCGGGGCACTTAGTAGCCTCAGCGCACAAAATCATGGCATGTAAATATCTCGATAAGTTTCGGAGGCGGCGAGATCCCGCCACCCCACCATCGCCGCTCACGATCACCCCGTTGGAGGGCCGTTGAAACGCGTCCGGACCACCACCGTCGCCGTCGTCGCCGCCATCGCGCTCCTCCTCGCCGGCTGTGGGGGATCAGACGGCAAGTCCGACTCGAAGACCTTCGAGTTCTGGTCGTTTGCCAACATCAACCAGAAGGCCGACGTCGACGTCTACACCAAGGCGCACCCCGACGTGCGCGTCAAGCTCACCGAGGTGGGCACCACGACCGAGACCGCACAGGCGCTCACCGCCGCGCTGGCCGGTGGCAAGGTGCCCGACCTGGTGCTGATCCAGGCCGACGACCTGCCGAAGTTCATGCAGTCCCCGGACAACTTCGTCGACCTCACCACGCTGGGCGCGAACGACATCAAGGGCAACTACCTCGACTGGGTGATGGCGCAGTCGACGACCGAGGACAACAAGATCATCGGTGTGCCGACTGATGTCGGCGGCCTGGCGGTGGCCTACCGTACGGATCTGTTCAAGGCGGCCGGCCTGCCCACCGACCGGGAGGCGGTCGCCAAGCTCTGGCCGACGTGGGACGAGTTCATCAACGTCGGTAGGCAGTACGTGCAGAAGACCGGGAAGCCGTTCGTGGACAACACGCCGACCAGCGTCTTCTTCCAGGCGGTCAACCAGGGCAGCCAGCGCTACTACAGCGCCGACCGCAAGCTCGACTACGACAACGAGCAGGTCAAGGCGGCGTTCGACGTGACGCTGAAGGCCTTCAGCGCGGGCATCTCCGCCAAGCAGGGGTCGTTCTCCTCCGGCTGGACCGCGGCGATGAAGAAGGGCGACTACGCGGTGGTGTGCTCACCGTCCTGGATGCTCAGCCAGATGAAGACGAACGCCCCCGAGACGAACGGGAAGTGGGACATCGCCACCATTCCCGGTGGCTCGGGGAACTGGGGCGGCAGCTTCCTCGCCATCCCCAAGCGCGCCAAGAACGCGAAGGCGGCGTGGAACTACATCTCCGAGATGCAGTCGCCGAAGGGCCAGCTGGACCACTTCCTGATGCAGGGGTCGCTGCCCACCACGCCGTCGGTCTACACGGATCCGCAGCTGGTCGGGAAGACCGACCCGTTCTTCAGCAACGCGCCGATCGGCAAGATCTACACCCAGTCGGTGGTGGGGATCAAGCCCTTCTACTTCGGCCCGCAGGACGGCCCCGTCGGCACCGAGTTCCTCAACACGCTCACCAGCGTCGAGCAGGGCAAGGTGAATCCGGCGAACGCCTGGGACACCGCGCTGAAGAACGTCAAGAACGCCGTACGCGAATGACGGAGGGCTGATGCGCGGCGGCCGGGCACCGTCCGGCCGCCGCCCATCGGAAGGGTGACGCTTTGACCACCATGCTCGGCCCGGCCACCGCCCCACCGGACATCCGGGGCCCCGTTCGCAACCGGCGGATCCGGCAGGGCGTACGGGAGTTCCTGGCGCCGTATGCGTACATCTCGCCGTTCTTCGTGCTGTTCCTAATCTTCGGTCTCTTCCCGTTGCTGTTCACCTTCTACATCTCGCTGTTCGACTGGGATCCCATCGGCGAGCACCGTTTCGTAGGGCTGGACAACTTCTCCGAACTCGTGCACGACCCGCGTTTCTGGGGTGCGCTGCGGAACACGTTCAGCATCTGGGTGCTGTCGACGGTGCCGCAGTTGCTCCTGGCGCTCGGCCTGGCGCACCTGCTCAACCACGCGCGGCTGCGGCTGGCCGCCCTGTTCCGGATGTCGGTGCTCGTTCCCTACGTCACCTCGGTGGCGGCCACGACCATCGTGTTCGCCCAGATGTTCGACAGGGACTACGGCATGATCAACTGGTTCCTCGGGCTGCTGGGCTTCGACCACATCGACTTCACCGCCTCGCTGTGGGGCAGCCACGTCATGATCGCCACGATGATCGCCTGGCGCTGGACCGGATACAACACGCTGCTGTACCTCGCCGCGCTTCAGGCGGTTCCCCGGGAACTGTACGAGGCCGCCGCCGCCGACGGTGCGAACGGCTGGAAGCAGTTCCTGCACATCAGCATTCCCTCGCTGCGGCCGATCATCGCGTTCACCGTCGTGACGTCGACCATCGGCGGGTTGCAGGTCTTCACCGAGCCGTTGCTGGTCAACCCGGTGGGCGGCCTCACGTGCGGGGCGGCACGGCAGTGCCAGACCGTCACCCTCTACCTCTACGAGCAGTCCTTCGGACAGTTCCACTTCGGCTACGGCGCGGCGGTCGGCGTCGCCCTCTTCGTCATCGTGGTGGTGTTCTCCGGACTCAACTATCTGCTGACCACCCGCATCCGTTCGGAGCGCCCATGAAGCCCGCACCCCCGACCGCCGCGCCCACGCGGGCCCGGCGGCGCCAGGCCAACCGCGTCCCGATCCCGGTGTACGTGCTGCTCACGCTCATGGCGCTCGTCAGCGTCTTCCCGCTCTACTGGATGTTCGTGGTGGCGACGACGGACTCCGCCACCGCGACGACCCTCCCACCGACGCTCACTCCCGGCGGCAACTTCCTGCGCCTGGCGGAGCTCGTCTTCACCATCGTGCCGTTCGTGCAGTCCCTGCTCAACAGCGTCATCGTCGCCACCACGATCGCCGTCGGCCAGGCGGTGCTCTGCGCGCTGGCCGGCTTCGCCTTCGCCAAGCTGTCCTTCCCGGGCCGCAACACGCTGTTCCTCATCGTCGTGCTGACCATGACGGTGCCGGCGCAGCTCGCGGTGGTGCCGCAGTACCTGATCATGTCGGAGCTGAACTGGGTGGACAGCCTCCAGGCGGTGATCGTTCCCGGGCTGGTCAGCGCGTTCGGCATCTTCTGGATGCGCCAGCACATCGGCAGCACCATCGACGACGAGCTGATGCAGGCGGCGCGGGTGGACGGCGCGACCACCTGGCAGATCTTCTGGCGGATAGCCTTCCCACTGGTCCGCCCAGCGGCGTACGTGCTGGGTCTGTTCGCGTTCGTCTACGCCTGGAACGACTTCCTGTGGCCGTTCATCGTCCTGAAGTCGCCGGAGAACTACACCGTCCAGATCGCCATCAAGGCGCTGCAGCAGAACCGGGACATCGATCTGGGCCTGGCCATGTCCGGCTCCTTCCTGGCCACCATTCCGCTGCTGGTGTTGTTCGTCTTCGTCGGACGCCGGCTGGTGCAGGGAATCATGGAAGGCGCGTTCAAGGGGTGAGTGATGACGAGCCTGCGCCGCCGACTGGCCGGGTGGCGCCGGAAGGCCCGTCGCGACACGGCCACGCAGCCCTCGTACGCCTTCACGGTGCGGCGCGGGCTGCGCGTGCCGATGGACGACGGCGTCGAGCTGATCGCCGACCTCTACCTGCCGGCCGGCCCGGTGGAACGGCCGTTGCCCACGATCGTCGTCCGCTCGCCGTACGGCCGGCACGCCTCGCTCACACACGCGCCGGCGCTCGCCGGCGAGGGGTTCACGGTGCTGGTGCAGAGCTGCCGCGGTACCGGCGGCTCCGGTGGCACCTTCCGGCCCCAGCTCGACGAACAGCGCGACGGCATGACCACCCACCGGTGGGTACGCCGCCAGCGGTGGTTCACCGGCACGGTCGCGACGTTCGGCGAGAGCTACCTCGGTTACACCCAGTGGGCCGTGGCGGGCCGGATGTGCCGGGAGGATCCCGTCAACGCCCCTGATGCCCTGTGCCTGAACGTCACGATGGCCGACTTCGGCGCCGTCACCTGGAACAACGGCGCGTTCTCGCTGGGCGGCTCGCTCGGCTGGTCGCGCCGGATGGCCCTGCGGGGCGTGCACGGCACCCTGGTCCGGGCGTGGCTCGCGCGGCGGCCGGACCGGAGGCTGGCCGAAGCCTTCGACGTCCTGCCCCTGTCCGGCGGCGACACCGCGGTGGCGGGCCACCCGATCGGCTGGTACCAGGACTGGCTGGCCCACGAGAAGCTCACCGACGACTACTGGACCCGGCAGTCGCACACCGCGTCGGTGCCCGACGTCACCGCGCCCGTGTACATGGCCACCGGCTGGTACGACATCTTCCTTCCCTGGCAGCTGCGCAACTACGCCCGGCTCGCCGCAGCCGGTCGCCCGCCCCGGCTGACCATCGGCCCGTGGGGCCACACCAGCGAGCAGAGCCCGTTTCTCGCCGAGTCGATCGCGTTCCTCAAGGAACACTTCGCCGGTGCGCCCGCGGCCCGGCCGGCGCCGGTGCGTGCCTTCCTCACCGGCGCGCAGCAGTGGCGCGATCTGTCCGCGTGGCCACCGCCGGGCACCTCCGTGCGGCGGTGGCACCTGCACCGGTCCGGGCTGCTCGACCCGGCCATACCGGCCGGGGGCAGCACCCGCTACACCTACGACCCCGACCGGCCCACACCCGCACTCGGCGGCCCCGGGCTGGGGTCGGCCCCCGGGCCGGTCGACAACAGCGCCCACGAACGCCGTACGGACGTGGCGGTCTTCCGCAGCCGACCGCTGGAGCAGGCTGTCGTCCTCGCCGGGGAGCCGATCGCCCGCGTCCGGTTCCGCTCGACGGCAGCCAGCGCGGACGTCTTCGTCCGGATCTGCGACGTGCACCCCGACGGCCGCTCGATGAGCGTGTGCGACGGCATCCGCCGCGTCGGCGGCGTCGGCACCGCGGCCACCGACCCGCGGCCCGACGCAGACGGTTTCGTCGAGCTGGACGTGTCGCTGTGGCCGGCGTTCCACAGCTTCGCCCCCGGCCACCGCGTCGCCGTCCAGGTCAGCTCCGGAGCGCATCCGCGCTACGCCCGCAATCCCGGCAGCGGCGAACCCGCCGCCACCGCGACCACCACGGTACGGGCGCAGCAGGAGATCTCCCACGACGGCGCTCGCCCGTCCGCCATCGACCTGCCGGTGTGGACGTGAACGGGCGCGGATGTGCCGGCCGCCGCGCCGAAGGCATCTCCATCAATCGACGAGGAGGGCTCCCCGATGACATCCGTGTTCCATGTGGCGATCAGCGGCTCGGATTCCGCCGACGGCTGCGCCGAGCGGCCGTTCCGGACGATAAACCGGGCGGCGGGCGTCGCGCAGCCCGGTGACACGGTGGTGGTGCACGCGGGGGAGTACCGGGAGTGGGTGAAGCCACGCCACGGCGGTCTCAGCGACTCCCGCCGTATCACCTACGAGGCGGCGCCCGGCGAGCACGTGGTGATCAAGGGATCGGAACGCGTCACCGGCTGGGAGCCGCTCGGCGGGACGGTGTGGCAGGCGGTCGTCGACAACGTGTTGTTCGGCTCGTTCAACCCGTTCGCCGAGGAGGTGACCGGCGACTGGATCGTCTACCGCGATGGTGCGCCACGCCGGCATCTCGGCGACGTCTACCTGAACGGCGTGAGCTTCTTCGAGGTGGGGAGCCGGGCGGAGGTCGACGATCCGCCCCGGCGTACCGAGATCGTCGACGACTGGACCCGGGTGACGCATGCGATAGGCGATCCCGACCGGACCCGGCTCGTCTGGTTCGCCGAAGTCGGCGAGCGGACGACGATCTGGGCCAACTTCCAGGGCGCCGACCCGAACACGGAGCTGGTCGAGATCAACGTACGCCGCAGCGTCTTCTACCCGGAACAGCCGCACCTGGACTACATCACGGTCCGCGGCTTCGAGCTGGCGCACGCGGCCAGCCCGTGGGCGCCGCCGACCGCCGACCAGCCGGGCCTGATCGGACCCGGCTGGGCGAAGGGCTGGGTCATCGAGGACAACGTGATCCACGACGCCAAGTGCGCGGCGATCTCGATCGGGAAGGAGGGATCGACCGGGCAGAACTTCTCGGCCCTGCGCGGTGACAAGCCGGGCTACCAGTACCAGGTGGAGTCGGTCTTCGCAGCCCGCCGGATCGGGTGGGACCGGGAGCACGTCGGCTCGCACCTGATCCGCCGCAACACGATCTACGACTGCGGCCAGAACGCGATTGTGGGCCACCTCGGATGTGCGTTCTCCACGATCGAGGACAACCACATCCACCGCATCGGAGTGAAGCGCGAGTTCTACGGGTACGAGATCGCCGGCATCAAGCTGCACGCCGCCATCGACGTGGTGATCCGGCACAACCGCATCCACGGCTGCTCGCTCGGCACCTGGCTGGACTGGCAGGCGCAGGGCACCCGGCTGTCGCGCAACGTCTACCACGACAACTGCCGGGACCTCTTCGTCGAGGTCAGCCACGGCCCCTACCTGGTCGAGCACAACATCTTCGGCTCGCCCGCCTCGCTGGAGCTGTTCAGCCAGGGCGGCGCCTTCGTCTGCAACCTGATCTGCGGCACCGTGCGGCTGGAGCCGGTGCTGGACCGCGCCACGCCGTACCACCTGCCGCACAGCACGCAGGTCGCCGGGTACGCGGTGATCTACGGCGGCGACGACAGGTACGTGGGCAACCTCTTCCTGGGCGGCGACCCGGGCGCTGCCTACGGCGCGGGTGCGGAGGGTGAGGGGCCACCGACGGCCGGCACCGCCGGATACGACGGCCATCCCGCGTCGTTCGAGGAGTACCTGGCCCGCCTCGCCGACCAGCCGCCGAGCGACCAGCAGAAGTACGTCGAGGTGAGACAACCGGTGTACGCCCGCGCGAACGCCTACGCCGCGGGAGCCCGCCCGTTCGAGGGTGAGCCCGAGCCACGGGTGCTGGGCGTTGCGACGGCGACGGTCGTCGACGACGGTGACGGGGTCTGGCTCGTCACCGATCTCCCCGACGCGTTCGACGCGGCACGTGTCGGTGTGGTCACCGGCCGGGACCTGGAACGGGTCCGCTGCGCCGACGCGGAGTTCGAGGAGGCGGACGGCAGCCCCGCCGTCATGGACGTCGACCTGACGGGCGAGCCCCGGCAGCCGGGACGGGACGGCGCCGTCGGCCCGATCGCGGTTCTTGCGTCCGGCGCGCGCCGTACGCGCGTCTTCTGACGGCGGTCACTGTGCCGCCGCCGGCACCGTGAGGACGGTGGCGCCAGCCGTCCGGCGCCACCGTCCGCGCCGGACTCAGCCGCGTGCGGCCCAGTCGCCGAGGGACCAGTCGCGGACCTCGGGCATGTCCTCCAGGTGCTCCACCACGTACGCCTCGTGGCGGTCGAGCTGACTGCGGCACCACGCCTTGAGGTCCGCCGCGCCGCGCGGGAGACGCTTGGCGTTGTTGATGGCGTCCATCACGAGGTGGTAGCGCGACGCCTTGTTGCGCACCGTCATGTCGAACGGGGTGGTGGTCGTGCCCTGCTCGATGAAGCCGCGCACGCGGAACCGGTCCGCGTCCGGGCGGCCGTGGACGAGCTGGTGGATCGCGCCCGGGTAGCCGTGGAAGGAGAAGACTACGTCCACGTCATCGGTGAACAGCTCGGTGAACAGGGTCTCGCTCATGCCGTGCGGGTGGTCCTTGGGCCGGACCAGGGTCATCAGGTTGACCACGTTGACGACGCGCACCTTCAGACCGGGCAGCCGGTCGCGCAGGATCTGTGCCGCCGCGACCGTCTCCATGGTGACGACGTCACCGGCGCAGGCGAGGACGATGTCGGGGTCGCTGGTGCCGTCGTCGGTGCCGGCCCACTCCCAGATCCCCGCGCCGCGGGCGCAGTGTTCGATCGCCTCGTCCATGCTGAGGTACTGCAGCTGCGGCTGCTTGTCGATGACGATCAGGTTGATGTACGACCGCGACCGGAAGCAGTGGTCGGCCACCGACAGCAGGGTGTTGGCGTCCGGCGGCAGGTAGACCCGGGCCACGTCGCCGCGCTGGGTGAGCACCACCTGGATCAGGCCCGGCCCCTGGTGGGAGAAGCCGTTGTGGTCGTTGCGCCACGCCGTCGAGGTCAGCAGCACGTTGAGGCTGGGCACCTTCGCGCGCCACGGCAGATGCTTGGCCTCCTGCAACCACTTGCCGTGCTGCACCGTCTGCGAGGCGCTGACCATGGCGAACGCCTCGTAGGTGGCGAACATGCCGTGCCGGCCGGTCAGGTTGTAGCCCTCCAGCCAACCGTGGCAGTTGTGCTCGCTGAGCACCTCCATGACCCGGCCGTCGCGGCTGATCGCCACGTCCTCCGGGGTCACCCGCTCCATGAAGGCGCGGTCGGAGACGTCGAAGACGCCGCCGAGGCGGTTGCTGTTCGTCTCGTCCGGGCAGAACAACCGGAACCGGTCGGCGTTGCGCGTGTAGATGTCGCGCATCATCTCGCCCAGCTTGCGCGTCGACTCGGCCCGCTGCTGCGCCGGCTGGGGCACCTCGATCGCGTAGGAACGGAAGTCCGGCAGGTCCAGGTCCCGGGTGAGCAGGCCGCCGTTCGCGTGCGGGCTGGCGCTCATCCGCAGGTCACCGTCGGGGGCCTGGTCCCGGATCAGCGACACGGGCGTGCCGGTGGAGTCGAACAACTCCTCCGGACGGTACGACTTGAGCCATCGCTCCAGCAGCGCGAGGTGCTCCGGGTTGTCCTTGACGCCGGACAGCGGCACCTGGTGCGAGCGCCACGTCCCGGTGACGGTGACCCCGTCGACGGTGTCCGGGCCGGTCCAGCCCTTCGGCGACCGCAGGATGATCAGCGGCCAGGTCGGGCGGGTGCCGTCCCAGGAACCGTCCCGGGCGGCGGTCTGGATGTCGCGGATCCTCGTCCAGGCGGTGGCGAGGGCGGCGGCGAAGCGGTGGTGCATGCCGGGCAGGTCGGAGCCCTCGACCTCGATGACGTCGTAGCCGTGGCCCCGCAGCAGGTGGCGTACCTCCTCGGGGTCCTTGCGTCCCAGGACGGTGGGACCGGAGATCTTGGCGTCGTTGAGGTGCAGGATCGGCAGGACCGCGCCGTCGCGCTCCGGGTTGAGGAAGGACACCCCCTTCCAGGAGCCCTCCAGCGGCCCGGTCTCGGCCTCACCGTCGCCCACCACCGCGATGGCCAGCAGGTCCGGGTTGTCCATGACCGCGCCGAACGCGTGGACCAGGACGTAGCCCAGCTCACCGCCCTCGTGAATGGAGCCCGGGGTGGTCACCGACACGTGCGACGGGATACCACCGGGGCTGGAGAACTGCCGGAACAGGCGCAGCATCCCGGCCTCGTCCTGGCTGACGTCCGGGTAGATCTCGCTGTAGGTGCCCTCCAGATAGCCGGCGGCCACCAGCGCCGGCCCGCCGTGACCCGGACCGGCCAGGTAGATCGCCTGCTGGCCGGTGTGCCGGATCAGCCGGGAGACGTGCGCGTAGATCAGCGACAGGCCGGGGCTGGTTCCCCAGTGGCCGAGCAGGCGCGGCTTGATGTGCTCGGCCGCCAGGGGCTCGCGCAGCAACGGGTTGCCCTGCAGGTAGATCTGCCCGATGGTCAGGTAGTTGTTCGCCCGCCACCACGCGTCCAGACGGGCGAGTTCGGTGTCGTCGAGTTCGGCGAGCGTACGGATTTCGGATTCGACCGCGGTCACCGTGCTTCCTTTCACTGATCTCGTCATGTCCGGATCCAGGTTAGGCCCAGCCGGGCCCGGCCACCGGGGGCCGCAGGCCGCAAGCCGAAGGACCTTCGGCCCTCGATGGCGACCGCGACGCGCCGACCGGGCACGTTCATGACGTCCCTTCCGCGCGTTGCTTGATGCCCAGCAGCATCCGGCGCTCCATGACCAGGCTGCCCGGTTCCATCACCATCCGGTACGCGGCCCGGCCCGGTCCCGGACGCCCCGCCAGGGAGATCCGGTTGCGGCTGATCAGCCGGGTACCCGCGCCGTCCGGTCGCAGGTGGAAGCCCCACACCCAGGCCCCGTCGGCGGACCGGAACACCAGCGTCCGGCGCGGGTCGAGGATCTCCACGCGCATGGCCGGCCCGTTCTTGCCGAGCGGTAGTTCGTCGCCGCCGGCGAGCTGCTGGAACTGCGGCAGGATCGCGTCGGCGCTGTGCATGTCGAGCCCGAACAGGTTCTCGATCCAGTCGTAGGTGTAGGCGCCGCCGCGACCGCTGCCCATCTGCACGAGCCACGGCCAGACCGCCTCGGGTGGCGCGTCGATGGTGATCGCCCGGGTGGAGACGACGTCCGGATCGGCGAGGAACTCGTCACCGGGCAGCGCCGCGTCCACCTCGATCGCGGTGGCTCCCCAGGTGAGCCACCGTCCGGGCCGTTGGAGCACTGTTCCCTTCATGACCTCTCCCTCCTGAGCGAGGCGGCGGTCACCGGCGGGTCAGCCGGCGGCCGCCGGTCCGTAGTACGCGGCGCGCATCAGTTCCTGCATGTCGCCGAGCATCGGCATCCGCGGGTTGGCCGGCGCGCACTGGTCCTCGTAGGCGTTCAGCGCCTGTTGCGGTAGCGCCGCGAGGAAGGCCCGCTCGTCCACGCCGACCGCTGCGAACGACGGCTCGATGCCGACCTCGTCGCGCAGTCGCTCGATCGCCGTGGCCAGGGCTTCGACCGCCTCGGCGTCGGTCGTCACGGGAAGCCCGAGGGTACGGGCGATGTCGGCGAAGCGTTGCGGCGCGCGGTACGTCTCGTACTTGGGCCAGCCGGTGAGCTTGTTCGGCACGGTGCCGTTGTAGCGGATGACGTGCGGGAGCAGGATCGCGTTGGTGCGCCCGTGCGCGACGTGGAAGGTGGCGCCCAGGGTGTGCGACATGGCGTGCACGATGCCGAGGAAGGCGCTGCCGAACGCCATGCCGGCGATCGTGCCGGCGTTGTGCATCTTCTCGCGGGCCACCGGGTCGGCGGCGCCGTGGTGGACGGCCCGGGCGAGGTTGCCGAAGATGAGCCGGACGGCGTGCAGGGCCAGACCGTCGGTGAAGTCGTTGGCGTAGACGGACACGTACGACTCGATCGCGTGGGTGAGCGCGTCGAAGCCGCTGTCCGCGGTGACCACCGCCGGCAGGTCGGCGGCCAGGATCGGGTCGACGATCGCCACGCTCGGCGTGAGGGCGTAGTCGGCGAGCGGGTACTTCTTGCCGGACGCGGTGTCGGTGATGACCGCGAACGGGGTGACCTCGGCTCCGGTGCCGGAGGTGGTGGGGATGCAGACGAGCTGGGCCAGCGCGCCGAGGGTGGGGAACTTGAAGGCGCGCTTGCGGATGTCGAAGAACTTCTCCCGCAGATCGGCGAAGACCACCTCGGGGTGCTCGTAGCGCAGCCACATCACCTTGGCGGCGTCCATCGCCGAACCGCCGCCGAGCGCGATGATGGTGTCCGGCCGGAACGAGCGCATCGACTCGGCGCCCCGGTCGACGGTGCGCACGCTCGGCTCCGGCTCGACGTCGTCGATGATCTGCAGGGCCACCTGCTCGCGGCGGCGGTGCAGCACGGACAGCACGCGGTCCACGTACCCCAGTCTGGTCATGGTGTGGTCGGTCACCACGGTGACCCGGTGCACGTCGGGCATGTCGGCGAGGTAGCGGATCGCGTTCGGCTCGAAGTAGATCTTCGGCGGAACCTTGAACCACTGCAGGTTGTTCGTCCGCCGGGCGACCCGCTTGACGTTGATGAGGTCGACCGCCGTGACGTTGTGCGACACCGAGTTGTGGCCGTAGCTTCCGCAGCCCAGCGTCAGCGACGGCAGGAAGGCGTTGTACATGTCGCCGATGCCGCCCTGCGAGGCCGGCGCGTTCCAGATGATCCGGACGGCCTTGACCCGGCGGCCGTACGCCTCGGCCAGGTCGGCGTCCCGCGTGTGGATGACGGCGCTGTGGCCCAGGCCGTCGAACTCGACCATCTGCTCGGCGTACCCGAAGGCCTGGTCGTGACCGGTGGCGGGCAGCAGGGCGAGCACCGGGCAGAGCTTCTCCCGGGTCAGCGGCTCGGCCGGGCCGACCCGGTCGACCGGGACCAGGATGATCGAGGCGTCCGGGGCGACCGGGAAGCCGGCGTGTTCGGCGATCCAGGTCACCGGCTGCCCGACCACGTCCGGGTTGAGCTTCCCGGAGCCGAAGAGCAGCTTCTCCAGCAGCGACTTCTCCTCCGGCGTCGCGATGTGGGCGTGTAGGCGCCGGAACTCGGCGAGGGCGGCCGGCCGGATCGCGTCGTCGATGATGACCGCCTGCTCGGAGGCGCAGATCATGCCGTTGTCGAACGCCTTGGAAAGCACCACGTCGTTCACCGCGCGGGCGACGTCGGCCGACGCCTCGACGTACGCGGGGACGTTGCCGGCGCCGACACCGAGCGCCGGTTTGCCGGTGGAGTAGGCGGCCCGGACCATGGCGTTGCCACCTGTCGCCAGGACCACCGAGACGTCGGGATGGCGCATCAGCTCGTTCGTCGCGGCCACCGACGGTTCGTCGATCCACTGGATGCAGTGCTCCGGCGCGCCGGCGGCGACGGCGGCGTCGCGCACCGTGCGGGCCGCCTCCGCGCTACAGCGTTGCGCCGCCGGGTGGAAGGCGAAGATCACCGGGTTGCGGGTCTTGAGGGCCAGCAGCGCCTTGAAGATGGTGGTCGAGGTCGGGTTCGTCACCGGCGTCACCGCGGCCACCACCCCCACCGGCTCGGCGATCTGCGTGATGCCGGTGATGTCGTCCTGGGCGATCACCCCGACGGTGCGGACGTCGGCCATGTGGTTGGTGACGTGCTCGCAGGCGAAGATGTTCTTCACCGCCTTGTCCTCGAACACGCCGCGACCGGTCTCCTCGACCGCCAGCATCGCGAGTTCGGCGTGCCGGCCGAGCGCGGCCACCGACGCCTTCTTCACGATCCCGTCGATCTGCTCCTGGCCGAAGGAGTCGTAGCCGCTCAACGCCGTGAGGCCGTTCGCCACCAGGGTTTCGATCATGCTTCCGCCCTCCATCGGTCCGTCGCCTCGACCATAGATCCGCGACGATCGATGCGGGCACGGCCGATGGACCCGTGCGGACGGGACCACCGGCCCGCGTCCGTACGCCTGCTACGTGACCCGGCGAGGTGCGGTCACGGTGCCGGGTGCGGCGTCGCGGCCGGCCCGCGCTTGGCCCGCTGGATCTGCTCGTAGACGTGGGTCCGCAGTTCGGTGAATCGGGGCAGGGCCCGGGTGGTGAGCTGGTCGCGTTCCCGTGGGAGGTCGATCACGAGGTCCTCCCGCACCCGGGTCGGTGAGTTCGACAGGACGAGCACGCGCTGGCCCAGATAGACCGCCTCGTCGATGTCGTGCGTCACGAAGACGGTGGAGATCCCGCGCGTCAGGTGCAGGTCACGGACGAGATCCTCCAGGTCCGCGCGGGTCTGCGCGTCGACCGCGGCGAACGGCTCGTCCATGATCAGCACTTCCGGCTGGTACGCGACGGCGCGCGCGATGGCCACCCGCTGCTGCATCCCGCCGGAGAGCTGCCACGGGTGGCTCCGCGCCGAGCTTGGCAGTCCGACCGCGTCGAGGGCGTCGGCGACCAACCGGCCGCGTGCGGCGCGGGAGAGCTTCTTGTGGCGAAGCGGAAGCTCCACGTTGCCCCGGACCGTCAGCCACGGGTAGAGGCTGCGGCCGTACTCCTGGAAGACCACAGCCATCGCCGGGCTCGGGCCCGTCACCGGTGATCCCTCCATCTCGACCAGGCCGCTGGTGGGCCGGAGGAGCCCGGCCAGGCATTTCAGGAGAGTGGTCTTCCCGCAGCCCGAGGGACCGACGACGCACAGCAGCTCACCGGGACTCATGGTGAAGCTGATGTCCCCGATCGCCTCGACCTCGCCCCGGCCGGAGGCGTAGACCTTCCGCAGGTGCTCGACCCGCAGCAGAGGGCTCCCGTCAGGCACGGGTGACCTCCTTCATTCCGTGGTACCAACGCAGGACGCGGCGTTCGGCGACACCGAAGAGCACGGCGAGGACGACGCCGATGAGGCCGAGCAGGAGGATGCCGCTCCACATCTCAGCGATCAGGTAGTTCCGCTGGAAGTAGGCGATCCGGTATCCGAGGCCGGCGGACGACGCGAACATCTCCGAGATGACCATGAGGATCAGGGCCACCGAGAGCGCCTGGCGTACGCCGGTCATGACGCGCGGGCTCGCCGCCGGGAGGATCAGCAGCCACAGCCGGTCCCACCGGGAGATCCGGAACGAGTACGCGGTCTCCAGCATCACGCTGTCGGTCGCCCGGACACCCTCGATCGTGTTCAGCAGGATCGGCCAGATCGCGCCGGACACGATGACGACGACCTTCATGGTGTCGGTGATGCCGAGCAGGAGCATCGCGACCGGGATCAGCACGGGTGGCGGAATCGCGCGGAAGAACTCCAGTAGCGGTTCGAGGATCTCGCGTAGCGGGCGGAACCGGCCGATGAGGACGCCGGCGGCGACGCCGAGGAGGACCGACGCGAACAGGCCGATCAGCAGCCGGTACACGCTCGGCAGCACGTCGTCGACGAACGCCGGACCGATCCAGGTCTGCCGGAACGCGTCGAGGAGCGTACGGGGGCCGACGAGGAACCGGTTCGCCGACCGGGTGGACCAGACGGCCCAGAGCACCACGGCCACGACGGGAAGCCCGACCGCGAACAGGACGTTCTCGGCGACCCGGATGCCGAGGCCGCGACGGCCGGCCCGGCCCGCGCCGAGGGCGGTCACCGGGTTGCCCCGTCCGCGAGCACCGACTGGTGCCAGGCCAGCGAGCGGCGTTCGGCGAAGCGGAAGACGACGTTCACCAGCAGGCCGAGGAGCCCGGTGACCACGACGAGTCCGTACAGGCCGACGGCGTCCCCGGTGGAGCGGGACAGCTCGATCATGCGCCCGAGACCGGGGTTGCCGATCACCATCTCCGCGGTGACGGCCAGGATGAGCGCGACGGCGGCGCCGAGACGCAGACCGGTCATCAGGTACGGCAGCGCGGTCGGAAGGACGAGATACCGCAGGCGCTCGAGGCGGGTCAGGCCGAAACTGCGAGCGGTGTCCCGGGCGACGGTGTCGACGTCCGCGACCCCGTAGATGACCTGCACGAACACCTGCCAGAACGCCGCGTAGACGATGATGACGAGCGCGGCGCGCATCTGCAGGCCGAACATCAGCACGGCGAGGGGGATCAGCGCGACCGACGGCACCGGCCGCAGGAACTCGACTGTCGTGTGCGTCGCGCGACGCAGGAACGGCACCAGCCCGACCACAGTCCCCAACGTCACCGCGGCGAGCGTCGCCACTGTCAGTCCGATCGCCCACGACGTCATGGTGAGCCGGATCCGCCGCCAGAACGCCAGGTCGCGGACCTCCTCGGCCAGCCGCCCGAACACGTCGGTGGCGTACGGCAGGTAGTGCGGGTCGACGAGTCCCAGCGTCGGGAGCAGTTGCCAGACGGCGAGGAACCCCAGCAGGCCGGCGGCACCCAGCAGGACCTTGCGCATCGGCCGGCTACTGCTGCTGGACGAGGCGGTCGAAGTCGGGCCGCCGGTCGAGGACGCGGTACTTCTGGGCGAGGGTCGCCAGTTGCTCCAGGCCGGGCCGGTCGAGCTCCCAGCCGAACGCCGGGAGCCGCACGGAGTCCGCCACCGCGTCCGGTAGTTCGAGGTTGTCCTTGATGGCCTGCCGCAGGGCCGTCTCGTTCGCCGGATCCTTGGCCCAGGTGAGCGTCTTCTTCATCGCCGCCGAGAAGTCGGCTACCAGCGCGGCGTCGGAGTCCGTCAGCTTGCTCGACGTGATCGTGGTCAGGGTGGTGAGACCTGGCACCGTGGCCTGATAGGGGGCGACCACGAGGACGTCACCGCGCTTGCGCATCTGGGTGATGAACGGTTCGGTCACCCAGGCGGCGTCGATGTTGCCGGCGGCGAGCTGGGCCGGGGCGTCCGGGAAGGCCACCTCGACGAACTTGACCTTGGTGGGGTCGCCGCCGTCCTTCTCGACCGCCGCCATGATCGTGACGTCGCCGGCGGCGCCCAGGCTGTTCACCGAGACCTTGCGCCCCGCGAGCTGGGCCGGCCGGGTGATGCCGGACTTCGCCGACGCCAGTACGGCGTTGATGTCGTCGCCGTCGGCGTATGACGACGCGTAGTTGCCGATGATCACCACACCGAGGTTCTGCAGATCGGCGCGGAACGGGCCGAACGGCTGACCGATGGCGAAGTCGATGTCGCCGTTGATCAGGGCCGGGATGGCCTGCGCGCCGCCCTGTGCGGGCACGACCTCCACATCGAGCCCCTGCTCCCGGAAGATGCCCGCCTTGATGCCGCCCCACAGCGCGGCGGTCTCGCTGATCGGCAGCGCCGCCACGCGGACCTTCCGCAGGTCGCCGCTGGCCCCGGGGGACGGATCGGTGGCATCGGAGTCCGTGCACCCGGTCAGGGCGATCACGACGCCGGCGAGAACAGCGAGGGCGGTGGCCTTCTTCATGGACGAGCCCTTCCGTGCGCAGCCTTTGTGCAACCTCGGGAGTGGGGCCGGCCCAGCGGGGTGAAGCATCCGACCGCGTCGATCAGCGTCATGCAGAAACGATTGATTGTCAAGAATTCCGATAAGGCGGATCGCGGTGCGATCAGAGTGGTCCGGCATCGATGTGAATGCGTCTTGACGAGCGACGATTTTGTGACCAAACTGTGCGGTTGGTGGTGCGGTGGCGGAGGGGGCGACGACTTGGCGATCGTGATCGTGGGCGCTGGTATCGGTGGCCTCACCACCGCGCTCAGCCTGCACCGGGCCGGCTTCCGTGAGATCACCGTCTACGAGCGCGCCGCCGCGCTGCATCCGCTCGGCGTGGGCATCAATCTGCTCCCGCACGCCGTTCGTGAATTGACCGAATTGGGCCTCGGCGAACGCGTGGAAAGGCTGGGCGCCGCACCCGGCACACTGGCCTACTACAACCGGTACGGTCAGCAGATCTGGAGCGAGCCGCGCGGGCTGGACGCCGGATATCGCTGGCCGCAGCTTTCCGTGCACCGTGGCCGGTTCCAGATGGAACTGCTCGCCGTGGTGCGGGAACGGCTGGGGGCCGACGCGGTCCGTACCGGACACCGGCTCGTCGGCGTCCGCGACGGCGTCGCGCGCTTCGAGACGGCGGCGGGGGAGGTCAGCGTCGCGGGTGACCTGATCGTCGGAGCGGACGGCATCCATTCCGCGCTGCGCCGCCAGCATCAGCCCGCCGAGGGAGCGCCGCTCTGGAACGGGCTGACGCTGTGGCGGGGGACGGCACGGGCGCCCGGATTCCTGGACGGGCGGACCATGATCATGGCAGGGGACGCCGAACAGAAGTTCGTCGCGTACCCGATCGGCGCCGGCCTGATCAACGTCGTCGCCGAGCGGCGCGGGCCCGGTTTCGCCGGGCCGAACGCGGACTGGAACCGGGCGGTCGACCCCGCGCCGGTCGTCTCGCTCTTCGCGGACTGGCGCTTCCCCTGGCTCGACGTGCCGGAGCTGCTGGCCGCCGCCGACGAGATCCTCGAATACCCCATGGTGGACCGTGACCCGATCGACGCGTGGACCCACGGGAACGCGACGCTGCTCGGCGACGCGGCGCACCCGATGTATCCGAACGGTTCCAACGGGGCGTCGCAGGCGATCCTTGACGCGCGTACCCTCGCCTTTCACCTCGCCACCGCGCGGACGGTGCGGGCGGCGCTCGACGCCTACGAGGCGGACCGGCGGCCGGCGACCACCGCGCTCGTGCTGAGCAACCGGCGGCAGGGCCCGGAACAGGTGATGGTGCTCGCCCGCGAGCGCGCGCCGGACGGGTTCGCGCACATCCACGACGTCATCCCGCCGCAGGAGCTGATCGAGATCGCCACCGGGTACAAGAAGGCGGCCGGCTTCCTGCCCGCCGACCTCAACGAACGGGCCTCCCTGACGCCGACGGTCTTCTCGGGCGTCCTGCCGTGACCGGCCCGGAGCCGACCGGGCTGGACGCGGCGCGACTGGCGTCGGTGATCTCACCGCTACGCCGCACGCTGCTCGCCGCCGCCCGCGCCGCCGAGCACCTGCCGGAGATCCCGGACGCGCAGATCGAGATCGTGCGGGCGCTGCCACGGGGCACCGTGGCCGGCCCCGGTGAGCTGGCCGAACGGCTCCGCCTGAGCCGATCCACTGTGAGCAACCTGCTCACCACGATGGAGGGCAACGGTCTCGTCGAGCGCCGCCCCCGTCCCGGCAACCACCGCCACGTCGACGTCCTGGCCACCCCGAAGGCCCTCGACCTGTTCGCACGCTTCGACCTCGCGAGCGGAGACCTGGTCGCCCGCGCCGCGGCCACCCTGCCGGCGGCGGACCGGGCGGCCCTCGCCGCCGCGGTGCCCGCGTTGGAACGCCTGCGCGACGCCCTCGCGCAGACCAAGGACACCCCATGAGTACGCGCCGACCCGCCGGCCCGGGCCCGGCGAGCGACCCGCCGGTTCCCGGCCTGGAGGCCGCGTTCGAGGTGGAGGCGCGGCTCGGCGCCCTGGAGGATCACGGGGTGACCCGCGCGGGCCACCGGCGCGTGGTGCCCGTCGTCGGCGGCCGGGTCACCGGCCTCTTCGAGGCCGACATCCTGCCCGGCGGCGCGGACTGGCAGGTGGTCCGCCCCGACGGCGCGATCGAGATCGACACGCGCTACTCGGCGCGCACCGCCGACGGCGGCCACGTCTACCTCCGTACCTTCGGCGTCCGCAGCGGCCGCCCGGAGGTCCTCGAGGCGTTGTTGCGCGGCGACGCGGTGGACCCCGCCGAGTACTACTTCCGCCTGGGCGTACGACTGGAGACGTCGGTGCCCGCGCTGGCCGTGCTGGAGCAGTGCGTCTTCGTCGCGTCGGCGATCCGGGAGGCCGACCGGGTGCGCTACACCGCCTACCGCGTCACGTAGGCGTTCCCTGGCAGCGCGTTTGGACGCGTTCGCCCGCCCCGTGCCCGTCCGCTGTGATATCCCATCTACTATGCGCCTGTAGTAGATGCTGGTGCCGGGCCGGACGTGCGGAGGGAATGGGATGGGACGCGCTCACCCGCTGCTGCGGCTGGCGCTGTTCGTCGCCGTGACGTTCGGGGTGTTCGGCATGCACACCTTCGGCCACCCGGCCGGGCTCGACGCCGCCCACGCGAGCGCCGTACACGGGAGCACCGGCCACGCCGCCACCGCTCCCGATGCCGCGCACGGAGACGACGGCTCGCCCGGGCACCGCGAGGGGACGCACGTGTTCACCGTGTGCCTGGCGGTGCTGGGCGGCGCCCTCGTCCTCGGCGCCATGTCCCTGCTGTGGCGGCCCCGCCGCGGGGCCGGCGCGCCGACCGGCCCCCGATCACACCTGCCCGGCCGGGACCGGGGTCCACCCCGCCGGCCCATCGGGTTGCGACTGCGAGCCGTGACGGTCCTGCGTACGTGAGGAGAGCACGGTCCGGCGCCTCGCCCGGATCCGACGACTCCGTTCCGGCACACCTCACGACAAGGACCACGTACCTGATGAGACCGACCATCCTGCGCCGCGCCGCCCTCGCGGGCGTCGCCCTGTCCGCCCTGCTCGCGACCGCCGCCTGCGGCGGCGGGGACGACACCGGCGGCATGACGCACGGCACCGGCAGCGGTTCCACGGCGGGCGCCTCCGCCTCGGCCGACGCCACATTCAACGACGCGGACGTGATGTTCGCCCAGATGATGATCCCGCACCACCAGCAGGCGGTGACGATGGCCGACCTGGCCCCGACGCGCGCGAGCGACCCCGAACTGAAGGACCTGGCCGCAAGGATCAAGGCGGCGCAGGATCCGGAGATCGCCACCATGAAGGGGTGGCTCACGGCCTGGGGGAAGCCCACGGACCTGCCCGGCGACCACAGCATGCCCGGCATGAGCGCCACGCCCGGGCACGGCATGCCGGGGATGCCCGGCATGATGTCCGAGCAGCAGATGGCGGGCCTCACTGCCGCGAACGGCACCGCGTTCGACAAGATGTTCGCCGAGATGATGATCGCCCACCACAAGGGTGCCATCGACATGGCCAGGACCGAACAGGCCGACGGCCGCAACCCCGAGGCCAAGGCGCTCGCCGCCAGGATCGCCTCGGATCAGGCCGCCGAGGTGCAGACCCTGCAGAAGATCCTCGACCGCCTGTAGCGTGCCGGGTGCGGCCGGCCCCGGCCACGGCGCCGGGACCGGCCGCACCGCCACGACACCTGACGTACCCTGTCCGGCACGAAGGGAGAGCGCGTGGCGGAACTGGGCAGACTCGAGTCGGCGGTGATGGACGTCCTGTGGCGTGCCCCCGAGCCCGTGCTCGTGCGCGACGTCCTCGACGCGGTGACCACCGGCCGGGCACTGGCGTACACGACTGTCCTCACCGTGCTGGACAACCTGCACCGCAAGGGCTGGGCCGTACGGCAGAAGGACGGCAAGGCCTACCGCTACCGTGCCGCCGGCACCCGTGAGGAGATCATCGCGCGCACGCTGCGCCGGGTCGTCGAGACGAGCAGCCATCCCGACCTGGTGCTGCTGCACTTCGCCCGGTCCGCCTCCGACCACGAACTGCACATCCTGCGGCAGGTCCTCGACGAGCGGGAGTCCGAGGCGTGAGCCTCGCGCTCGCCCTCGTCACCGGCGCGACGGTCGTCGCCTGGTGTGGCCCCGCCGCGCTGCGGCTGTGCTTCCGGCACGTCGCGGACCCCGTCGCGATGCTGCTCGGCTGGCTCGGCCTGATCGTCGCGGTGATCGCCACCTTCGTCCTCGCCACCGTGATGCTCCTCGCCCCGGCCAGCACCCGGCAGTGGGCGCTGCACGACCTCGCCCGCATCTGCTGGCACTGGGCGCAACCCAGCCGGCCACCCGCCGTCGACGAGATCGCAGGGGCGACGGGAGCACTGCTCGTGCTGGCCGTGCTCGCCCGGTTCACGGTGACGTGCACCCGCCGGGCGGTGCGCGCCCACCGCGCTCGCCGCGCCCACGCCGACCTGCTCACCCTCGCCGGTGGCCGGTCGGAGGAGGGCGGGGCGGCGGTGCTCTGGATCCCCCACCCGACGCCGATGGCCTACAGCCTCCCCGGATCCGGCGGGCTGACGGTCCTGGCCAGCGCCGCCGGTGACCTGCCGCCGGACCAGCTCGCCGCGGTGCTCAGCCATGAGCGGGCACACCTGCGGGAGCGTCACCATCTCCTGGTGGCGGCGGTGGAAGGGCTCGCGGCGGCCGTACCGTGGCTGCCCCTGACCCGGCAGGCCCCCGCGGCCGTGCGCCTGCTCGTCGAGCTGCGCGCCGACGCCGCGGCGGTCCGCGAATGCGGCCCGGCCGCCGTACGCGACGCGTTGCTGGCTTTCGCCGGTGCGCCGCACCCGTCGTCCGCGCTCTCGATGGCCGGTGCCGACGTGGCCGTCCGGCTCCAGCGCCTCCAGGGCCGCCCGCACCGCCGCGAGGTTCTCGCCCGCGCCGTGCTCGCCTCGACCGCCCTGGCCGCGCCCCTGGGCGTCGGCGTGGTGACCGGCCTCCTGTTCTGCCTGTAGGCCCCGACCCCCGGTGAGCGCCGCCTACGTGCCGGCGTTGACCAGGAGCGCGGTGGTCATCAGGACGGCCACCATCAGCGTCGCCTCCGCCAGCACCGTGTGGCGCAGGCGACGCATCCCGTCCGGCGTGGGATCGTCCAGCCGGGGCACCACCCGCCTGCTGTTGTAGAGCCCGACGACGGCGACGACCGCCACCAGCGCGACCTTGACCAGGAGCATCCGGCCCCAGCCGGTGCTCACCAGGTGACCCGGCCGGTCCAGGATCGCCACTGTCAACGCGACACCGGCGACACCCGTGAGCGCCACCGCCGCCGTGGCCGGAACGGAGAACCGCACCGCCATCTCCGCGGCGCCGGTCGGCACACCGAGACGCGCACGACCCAGCAGCAGGGCCGCCAGGAGCAGAACCCCGCCGACCCACACCGCCGCGGCGACGGTGTGCGCCACATCCGCCGCCACGACGATCGCCCGCGGTCGCGCGGTGACGGTGTGCCCGTCGAACAGGAACGACCCCACGAGCAGCGCCACCGTGACACCGAGGAGCACCGGCCGCGCCGCTCGCGCGCGAACCCGTTGCGCCTCGTCGCCGTTCGCGCCACCGGCGGGCGGCACCACCAGCGGGCGAGGGGCGGTCGGGATCGCGGCGACAGTCGCCACGGCGTGCCGCCCGACCGCGTGCCGGCCCCGGATCAGCGCCGCCTCCAGCGAACCGGCCGCGAGCAGCCCGGCCGCACCGACGAACCGCAGGCCCAGCCCGGCCGCCACCGGCGTACGGCTGAGCGCGGTCACCGCGTCCACACCGAACGCCGAGACGAGAGTGCCCTCGACGCTGAACGCCGCCGCCAGCGCGACGAGTTCGAGCAGCGTGCCGGCCACCACCGTCAGGCCGGCGGCCCGGACCCAGACCTGGACCAGCCGGATGTCGCCGCGCGTTCCCACCAACGTGGTCAACGCGAAGACCAGTCCGCCCACCCCGAGCAGGATCGCCCCGTAGGACAGCCACCGTCCCGTCGCGCCGACGAAGCGCACCGAACCCCGGTCGGCGTCGGCGGTGTACCCCACCGTGTGCCCGCCGGAGTGGACCGGCGGCGACGCCGAGGGAGGCGCCGGCGCACCGTGACCGGCATGCCCGGGTGGACCGTTGCTGTGCCGGGGGGTGGCTGTCGCGCTTGCCGGGGCCACGGTGAAGGTGACGTCGCCGGTCAGGGGGTGGGCGTCCGGGGCGGCCACGCTCCAGCGCAACGTGAACTGCCCGCCGGTCAGCGCGGTGGCCGGGTGCACCAGCCACGTACGGCCGTCGTCGGGGGTGTGACTGGTCACCGGAACGGCAGCACCCTCGCGGGAGAGCCGGAAGCCGGCCCCGGTGGGGGTGCCCGGGGCGCTGAACGTCAACCGGATCTGCGTGACCGCGCCGTCCACGCGCGCGCCGTCCGCCGGTACGACCTTGAGCAGCTTGAAGTGCGCGGCGGCGGGCGAGGCGAACCCGAGCACCAGGAACACCGCGGGACAGCACGCCAGCCACACGAGCAGCAGCCACCGCGCCGCGCCGCGCGCCGGCAGCCGGTGACGCCCTGGGAAAGGCACCGCTGATCCCTTCGTCAGGGAGACATGGACCCGGCGCCCATCGCTCCGACCAGATGCGGTCGCCATCCTAGGGGAACTACTAGCAGTCGGTAGTAGAGCGTCGGCCTGATCAAGCTCGTGGCCGAGCGGCGGTTCCGGTTTCGCCGGGCCGGATGCGGACCGAACCCGTCACGTCCTTGTTCCCGGAGACGGACGGAACCCGGTCTTCAGAACCGCACTCCCGCGTAGATCCGCGGCACGATCAGCGCGTACGCGAGGACGAGCGCGGCGACGGTGACCAACGGTGTGCCGACGAGCACCGCCGCCGACGCCACGCGGACCCGGGTGCGCAGCCCTGTGTGCATGTCGGGGGTCCGCGCCAGCACCACCAGCGCTGTGATCCACGTGGCGAGGCCGACAGTGGCGACGATGCCGAGCCACGACAGCAGCACCATGACGTTGGTCCCGAACCGGTCACCCGCGTCGCTGCCGTACTCCAGCAGGTACGGCCGGTTCCGCAGCCCGACCCAGAGGTTGACGCCCACGAACGCGGTTAGGGCGACGCACCACAGGGCGGCGAATCCGACGGCGGTGCCCCGCAGGCGGGTGCGGGTACGCTGCGCTGCCTCGTCGAGTACGGCCACGCACGGATGCTAGGCCATGGCTGGTTCACCTGATCGCCGCACGTTCCAGGGCGCGCTTGTCCGGCTTGCCACTCGGCCCCACCGGCACCCGGTCGATCGACTGGATGGTCCGGGGGACCGACGCTTGCCCCAGCGCCTCCGCCACCAGCGCACGCAGCCGTCCGGCATCGGGCACGTGATCGGCGGCGGGCACCACGTACGCGTGCACCGCCTCCCCGGTGACGTCGTCGGGACGGCCGACCACGTACGCCTCGGCGACAGCGGGGTCGGCGGCGAGCACCCGTTCGACCGGACCGGCGTACACCAGGTTGGCCTGCACGATGATGACGTCCCGGATCCGGCCGAGCAGGTGCAGGTAGCCGTCGGCGTCCAGCCGGGCCAGGTCGCGGGTGCGGACCCAGCCGTCGACGAAGACCTCGGCGGTCTCGGCCGGATCGTTCCAGTAGGCGGCGGCCTGCGCCGGGGTCCGGACGAACAGTTCCCCCTCGGTGGCGGGGCGGCCGTCGGCGTCCCGGATGGACAGCCCGGTCACCGGGGGAGGCCGGCCCACCGAGGCGAGGGCGGCCGGGTGTGCCAGCATCTCGGCCGGCGTCACCATGGTGATCATGCCGGTCTCGGTCTGGCCGTAGCCGTGGAAGACGACGGGCCCGAGCACGTCGAGGGCCTCGGCGAGCCGGCCCGGCGCGAGCGGGGAGCCGGAGACCAGCAGGGCCCGCAGGCTGCTCAGGTCGGCCGGGTCGGCGCGCTGGTCGCGCACGAGCTGGTTCAGCTTGCCCACGGTGATCACGCTCGCCGTCGCCCGGTGCCGGGCGATCATGCCGGGGAAACCAGGAGGGCGGGCCGCGACCACTGTGCCGCCCGCCGCCAGGGTGAGGATGCCGTACTCCAGCATCACCTGGCTGCTCAGCGAACCGAAGACGAGGTACCGCTGGAGCCGGGTGGCGAGGTCGGCGATCGCCGGGGGCCAGCGATCGGGGTACGGGGCCCAGGCCGCGCTCATCGCCGCGTACGTCTGCGCGCAGCCCTTCGGGCTGCCGGTGCTGCCGCTGGTCCAGATGATCCGGGCGACGTCGTCCGGGCGCCCGGCGGCGATCAGCCGCTTCCCGTCGTCGGGGCTGCGCGCCAGTTCGGCGACCCGGGCGTCGTCGAGCAGCAGCGTGTTCTCACCGAGCTGCCAGGCGCGGTGGGCCGGGCTCAGGTCGGGGCGGATCCCGGAGACCCGGGCGCCGACCGCGAACGCCGCGATGATCGTCGCGAACGCCTCCGCTGTGACGCCGAGCCGCAGGGCCACCCCGACGCCGGGGCCGGCCCCGGCGGCGCGGAGCCCGGCGGCGACGCGGCGGACCAGCCGGTACATCTGGGCGGTGGTGACGGTCCTCGCGCCCTCCTCGAAGACCGGACGGTCGTCGCCGGTGGCGAGCAGATCCAGTACGGGCTGTGGCCAGACCTCAGCCGGCATCGGAGAGCACGCCCTTGAGGAAGAGCACGAGTGGCTGGTGGTGCACGTCCGGCAGATTCCAGTGGTTCTCCAGGTTCTCCGCGAGGTGGTGCGCCGCGACGACCCGGCCGCCGCTGTGGACCCGGACGACGGGGTGCAGGTAGCTGGCGTCGTGGGCGTGCGCGGCGTCGTTCTCGGCGATCCGGGGCACCGTGATGTCGAACGGGTCGACCTGGTCGTGGTCCGGCCCGTACTCGAGCGTGACCACGAACGCGAACGGTTCCGGTCCCAGGCCGCCGTCGTTCAGGTACGCGACAGGCACCTCCTCGTGGTAGCGCGCGGTGTCGCCGGAGACCACGACGACGTCGCCGAGGACGGCGAACTGCTGCCACAGCGCCGAGGTGCGGTTGATCCGGGCGATGATCGCGTCGGCGATCGCCTCCGGGGTGACCTCCAGCGGCGTGCCGGGCCACGGCGTGCCGTGGTGGCGGGCGCCGAGGATCCGGTGCAGGGCCCGTACGCCGTACCGGAAGCCGTGGATGAACCCGTTCGTCGAGCGTTTGAAGTCGCGCTGCTGGGTGAGCGTGCCGGCGAAGTACAGGCCTGGTACGTTCACCGACTCGTACGCGGAGGTCTGCTCGGGAAAGCGGTCGTTGATGACGAGCCGTGGCCGGGCGGACGGGTCGAAGATGCTCGCGTCGAACCGGAATCCGGTGCAGAGGATGATCCGGTCGTAGTCGATCGGCCGGATCGCCTCGACGGTGCGGGCGTACCGGAAGTCGATCCGGTAGCCGCCGTCCTCGCGCCGGACGATCCGCTCGACGGTGCCGTCGAGTACCGCGTTCTGCGACTTGAGCTGGTACGTGTCGAGGAAGTTGTTGTTCACCGCGCGCAGGTGCCCGACGTAGTGCGACTGCCATGCCAGCTTGATCGAGTGCGGGCCGGCGACATGGATGACCGCCGCCGTCTCGACGAGCGCGTCGGCGGTCTCGAAGGCCGAGTTGCCCTTGCCGATGATGAGCACGCGCTGGTCGGTGAAGTCGTCCGGGTCGACGCTGACCGTGTCGTACCGTTCGGCCAGCTCGGCGCCCTCTATCGGCGGGACGTACAGCTGGGACACGCCGGTGGCGACCACCACCCGGCGGGCGGTGACCGTCTCGTCGCCGGCGCGCACGGTGAACAGGTCGCCGTCGCGCGCGACGCCGGTGACCCGGGTGTCGTATCTGACCCGCAGCCCGCGGGCGACGTCGGCCAGGTAGCGCACCAGGTCCTCGGCGTCGGGGAAGTAGCGCCGGCTGTAGTTCTTGAACAGCAGCGCCGGATCGTCGGTGAGCAGTGAGTTCCAGTCCGCGCGCAGGTTGAACTCCGGATCGTCGGAGCCGGTCCAGACCTTGTTGATCGAGATGAGTTGCCGGTGCCGGGGATAGGTGGTGAAGAACGTGCCCGGCGCCGGGCCGGCCTCCACGACCAGATAGTCGCGGCCGTCGCGCTCGAGCAGGTGAGCGAGCTGCAACCCGGCCGGTCCGGCTCCGATGATCAGATAGTCGAGCGTCATGCGACGCAACGTATCGACCCGATCTCAGAGCGCTCTGAGAATCCGTCTCTAGGGTCCGGTCGCATGACGACAGAGGTCGACCTCGGGGTTCCACTGCGGATCGCCGACCTGCGCGCCGCCCGCGACCCGATCAAGATCGTGGTCGGTCCGCGGGTCCGCGATCGGGTCACCGCCGCCCGTACCTTCCTGGCGACGGTGCTCGGCGACGACCGCGCGGTGTACGGCGCCACCACCGGCTTCGGCGCGCTCGTCGGGTACGCGGGCCGCGCCGACCTGCGCGACCAGGCCGACAACACGCTCGCCCACCTCGGCGCGGGCCAGGGCCCGGACCTCGATCCGGAGGTGGTCCGCGCGACGGTGCTGCTGCGGGCCGCGTCGCTGGCCCGGGGCGCGTCGGGGGTCTCCCCGCACGTGATCGACGCCCTCGCGGCGATGCTCGCGACCACGTTCGTCCCCGCGATGCCCCGGCTGGGTTCGGTCGGTGCCAGCGGCGACCTGATCCCGCTGGGCGCGGCCGCACAGGCGCTGCGCGGCCGTGGCCACGCCTACCTGGACGGGGTACGGCTACCGGCCGCCGAGGCGCTGGAGCGGGCCGGCCTGGAACCGCTGCCGCTGGACGGCCGGGACGCTCTCGCCCTGGTGAACGGCACCTCGCTGACCACCGCGGCGACGGCGCTGGCGCTGGACGCGGTCCGCGCCGCGCACCTGGCGGTCCAGGTGCTCACCTGCCTGCTCGCCGACCTGCTCGGCAGCGGCACGCAGTTCATCGACGCCCGGCTGCTACGCGCGTACGGCCATCCGGGCGCCATCGACGTGGGCGCGCGGATGCGCCGGGTCAGCGCCGGGCTCGTCGCGTCCGGCACACGCCCGCTCCAGGAGCCGTACAGCATCCGGTGCACGCCGCAACTGCTCGGCGCCGCCGAGGACGCCCTGCGTTACGTCGACGCCGTCGTCGCCGCCGACCTCGCGAGCGTCACCGACAACCCGTTGTTCTTTCCCGGCGACGACCTCGTCGTGCACGGCGGGAACTTCTTCGGGCAGCCGGCCGCGTTCGCCGCCGACGTGCTGTCGATGGTCGTGGCGCAGGTCGGCAACCTCGCCGAACGGCAACTCGACCTGCTCGTCGACCCGAACCGCAACGGCGGCCTGCCGCCGATGCTGGCCGCCGGGCCGGGACAGCAGCACGGGCTCCAGGGGGTGCAACTGGCGGCGACCGCGCTGATCACCGAGATCCGCCGGGACACCATGCCGGCGAGCATCCAGAGCGTGCCGACGAACCTGCACAACCAGGACGTCATCCCGCTCGGCACCCAGGCCGCGCTGCGGGTGCTGGACCAGGCCCGGCTGCTGCGCCTCGTCGTCGGGTCGCTCGCGCTGGGGCTGCGCCAGGCCGCCTACGTCGGTGCGCGTACGCCGACCGCGCCCGGCTGTGCCGAGGCGCTGGCCGCGCTGGCCGCGGCCGTACCCCCGGTCGACCCGGACCGGCCGCTCGACGGTGACGTGCGGCGCGCGGCCGACGTGATCGCTGATCTCTCCGTTTCTCTTTCCTGAGGGTGGACGCACATGACGCTCGACTACCTGATCGTCGGAGCCGGTCCGGCCGGCCTGCAACTCGCCGCGCTGCTGGAGGCCGACGGCAAGCGTGACTATCTGGTCCTGGAACAGGCGGACATCCCGGGTGCGTTCTTCGCCACCCATCCCCGCCACCGGCAACTGATCTCCATAAACAAGCCGCACACCGGCTCGGACGACCCGGAGCTGAACCTGCGGCTGGACTGGAACTCGCTGCTCAGCGACGACCCGGCGCTGCGGTTCACCGGCTACACCGAACGGTACTTCCCGGACGCCGACGTGATGGTCCGCTACCTGGCGGACTTCGCCGCGAAGACCGGGGCGCGCGTGCGGTACGGCACCCGGGTGACGTCGGTCGGCAGGGTCGACGGGCTGTTCGAGGTCCGGGCGGGGGAGGAGGTCTTCCGGGCGCGACGGCTGATCGTCGCCACCGGCGTCTCCCGGCCGTACCTGCCGGCGATCCCGGGACTGGAACTGGCCGAGCAGTACGCGGACATGTCCGTCGACCCGCGCGACTACCTCGACCAGAAGGTGCTGATCATCGGCAAGGGGAACTCCGCGTTCGAGACGGCGGACAACCTGATGGAGACCACCACGCTGATCCACGTCGCCGGGCCGAGTTCGGTGCGGATGGCCTGGCGCACCCACTACGTCGGGCACCTGCGCGCGGTGAACAACAACTTCCTGGACACGTACCAGCTGAAGTCGGCGAACGCGATCCTCGACGGCGAGGTCAAGCGCATCGAACGCGACGGCACCGGCTTCACCGTGACGTTCTCGTTCTCCCGGGCGAACGAGGTGGTCAAGGAGCTGTGGTACGACCGCGTTCTCGTCTGCACCGGGTTCGCCTTCGACGCGTCCATCTTCGACGACACGTGCCGGCCGGCGCTCGCGATCAGGGACCGCTTCCCGGCGCAGACCCCGGAGTGGGAGTCGGTGAACGTCCCCGGCCTGTTCTTCGCCGGCACCATCACCCAGGAACGGGACTTCAAGCGCTCGACGAGCGGCTTCATCCACGGCTTCCGGTACGGCGTGCGGGCGCTGCACCGGATCCTGGAGCGACGGTACGGGGACACGCCGTGGCCGGCGGAGAAGCTCGACGCCACCCCGGAGTCGATCGCCGACGCCGTCATCGCGCGGGTCAACCGCACCTCCGCCCTGTGGCAGCAGTTCGGCTTCCTCGGTGACGTGGTCACGGTGGCCGGGTCCGAGGCGCGCTACCACGACGAGGTGCCGGTCGAGTACTTCACCGGCACCGGCCTGCGCACCGCCGACCACGACTACGCGCACGCCTTCGTCGTCACCCTCGAGTACGGCCCCGAGCACGACCGGGTGGACCCGTTCGACGTCACGGTCAACCGGATCGCCCAGGACGTGCCCGGCCAGGCTCACGACGCCGCGTACCTGCACCCGGTGGTCCGTCACCACCACGCGGGCCGGGTCGTCGCCACCCATCACCTGGCGGAGAACCTGGAGAACCGGTGGGACCGGCCGCAGACGCACGTCGCGCCGCTCGTCGCGTTCCTCGGCCGCTGCCTGAGCAGTGCCGAGCGTTGAGATGCGTCCGTTCGAGGGCGCGGCGCCGCCCGGTTCCGCGCTGGACGGTCCGGCGCTGAACCTGGCCGACCTGGCCGCCGACGCCCGGGCCCGCCTGGACCCGGTGCACTGGGACTTCTTCTCCGGTGGGGCCGGCGAGGAGCGTACGGTCCGCGCCAACGAGGCGGCGTTCGCCCGGCGCTACGTGGTGCCCCGCGTCCTGCGCGGCGCGAGCCGGCGCGACCTGCGGATCTCGCTGCTCGGCAGCCGGATCTCGATGCCGGTGCTGATCGCGCCGACCGCGTTCCACCGGCTGGCCCACCCCGAGGGCGAGGTGGCCACGGCACGCGCCGCCGCCGAGGCGGGCACGGTCATGGTGGTCAGCATGGCGGCCACCCGGCCGGTCGAGGAGATCGCCGCGGCCGGGGGGCCGCTCTGGTTCCAGCTCTATCCGCAGACGGACCTCGACTTCACCGCGTCAGTGGTACGGCGGGCGGAGAAGGCCGGCTGCACCGCTCTGGTCGTCACGGTCGACTCGCCCGTGTTCGGCCGGCGGGAACGCGACCTGCGGCACGGCTTCGTCGACCTGCCGGCCGGGCTGGTCTGCGAGAACATGCGCGACGCGACCGGCCGGGTGCGCGACATCGGCATGGACGCCGGGCTGGACTGGGCGCGGATCGCCTGGCTGCGCGAGGTCACCACGATGCCGATCCTGCTCAAGGGGGTGCTGCATCCGGCGGACGCGGCGCTGGCCGTCTCGTACGGCGTCGACGGTCTGCTCGTCTCCAACCACGGCGGCCGGCAGCTCGACGGCGCACTCGCCACCCTCGACGCGTTGCCCGCCGTCGTCGAGGCCGTCGCGGGGCGGCTGCCGGTGCTGCTCGACGGCGGGGTCCGCCGGGGGTCCGACGTGCTGGTGGCGCTGGCGCTGGGCGCGAGCGCGGTGCTCGTCGGCCGTCCGGTGGTCTGGGGGCTCGCGGCCGGCGGCGCCGCCGGGGTACGTCACGTGCTCGACCTGCTGCACGCCGACCTCGACCGGGCGCTGGCGCTGGCCGGCGCGACCGGGCCGGCGGACCTGCGCGTTGACCTGGTCGCCACGGTGGCAGCCGGATGAGCGCCCTGATCGTCCTGATGGTCCTGGCGGGGATCGCGTGGACCGTGCCGTACTGGCTGCCCCGGACGGTGGTCCGTCTGCGCGAGTGGGTGTTCGTCACCGTCAACGGCGCCGAGGGCGTCCCGGTGCCGGGTCCGACAGTCGGCATGGAGCACTTCGAGCGCGTGTACGCCGATCCGGCGGCGGACGGCCGCAGCCGGGGTGCCGGACTGTCCGACCTGTTCTGGTACTGGCTGGCGCCCGGGCCGCACATGCACCAGGAGCATCTGGAGCCGGGCGACCGCTACCGGACGGTGGCCGCCACCACCCGGCGCGTGCTCGCCGTACGCCGTCAGCGCTGCGACGACCTCGCGACCGCCGCCACCCGGCGTGCGCTCGACCGGCTGCCGGCCGGCCGGACCAGCCACGTCCGGCTGCGCGACCTGATGATGCCGGTCTGGGCCGAGGTCTACTACGAACTCGTCTTCGGCGAGGCGTGCCCGCCGGACGCGCGGGCGTTGATCGTCACCAACGCCGAGGACGTGGTCAACGGGCTCAAGTGCACCGGCCTGCGGCACATGCGGCGGCGCGACCGGCTGACCCGGTATCTGCGCGACCGGATCGAGGCGGGGACCTGCCCGGTGACGCTGCCGCCGCCGTTCACCACGCAGGAGACGGCCTGGTACCTCCAGGGCGCCTTCTTCAACACCGCAGTGGTGCAGATGTCCGAGGCGACGGCGCACGTGCTGCTGGCTCTCGCCACGCATCCCGGCGTCCAGCGGGGACTCGACGACGACGAGGCGCTGGACCGGGTGATCGACGAGACGCTGCGGGTGCACCCGCTCTTCGGCGTCGCGCACCGGATCACGTCCGCGCCGATCACGCTGCCCGACGGGGTGTCCCTGCCCGCCGGAACGGTGCTGCTCTTCAACTACCTGGCGTTCCACCGGGGCGGGTCGGCCGGCGACGACCGGTTCGACCCGGACCGGTGGCTCACGCTCAAACGTGCCGACGCGCACTTCATCCCGTACGGGGTCACCGCGAACCGGGCCTGCCCGGCGCGCGGGGTCGCGCCGGTGATGATGCGCGCCGCGATCCGCGAGGTGCTGCGCCGGTACGTGCTCACCTCCTCGGCCTCGCACACCCGGTCGATGCCCAGCCGGGGTCCGGCCTACCTGACGCCGGCCGGGCGCACCGGCCCGGGGCGGCTGCGGCTGGCCGCGATGCGGTCGCGGGACCGGTGGGCCGACGTGGGCCGCAGTGTCCGGCAACTGGTGTTCGGCACCTGGATGGTGGTCGACGCCCGCCGGCAGCGGTTGTGCACCGACTATTTCGAGAGGGCTGTCCGATGACACCAACTGAGCTCGCGCCACGGTTCTTCATCGCGGTCACGGTGATCCTGATCTTCTGCAAAGGAGTCGCCTGGCTGCTCGGCAAGGCGGGTCAGCCGGCAGTGGTCAGCGAGATGCTCGCCGGCGTACTCCTCGGGCCGTCGCTGCTGGGGCTCCTCCTGCCGGACGTGCAGGACGCCCTGTTCCCGGCCCCCCTGCTCCCGGTCCTCTACGTCGTGGGTCAGGTCGGCCTGGTGCTGTTCATGTTCCAGGCCGGGTACGCGTTCAGCGCCCACCGGGTCACCGGGCTCGCCGGCACCGCCGGCGTGATCTCCCTGGCCGGGGTCACCGCGCCGCTCCTTCTGGGGGTGCTGCTGGTCCCGGTGGCCGCCGGTGCCGTGCCGATCCAGGCCGAGGGGACGTCCCTCGGCGTCTCGGCCGCGTTCGTCGGCGTCGCCCTGGCCATCACCGCGTTCCCGATGCTGGCCCGGATCATCACCGAGCACGGGCACGCCGGCACCCGGCACGGCACCCTCTCCCTGGCCAGTGGCGCGATCGACGACGTGGTCGCCTGGATCATGCTGGCCGCCGTACTGGCCTTCGCCTCCGGCCGGGCCGGTCCCGCGATCGTCACCGCGGGCGGGGCGATCCTGTTCGCGCTGGTGCTCTGGTTCGGCGGGCGGCCGGTCGCCTCCACGCTGATGGGCCACCGTGCCCTCAACGACCGGGCCCGCCTGCTCGGCACCGTCGCCCTGCTCTTCCTGGTCGCCTGGTACACCGACGAGATCGGCCTGTACGCGGTCTTCGGCGCGTTCGCGGTCGGCGTGGTGATGCCCCGCACCGCCAACACCGACCGGGTGGTGGACACGCTCACCCCGGTCGCGGCGACGCTCTTCCTGCCGTTGTTCTTCACGTACTCGGGCCTGCGGACGGAGTTCGGCCTGCTCGCCTCCCCGCCGGTGCTGTTGTTCGCGCTGGCCTGCGTGACGGCGGCGATCGTCGGCAAGTTCGGCGCCTGCTGGGCGGCGGCCCGGCTCCGCGGCGAACCGCAGGGTGTCGCGCTGCGGGTCGGCGCGCTGATGAACGCCCGCGGTCTGATGCAGCTCATCGCGCTGAACGTGGGACTGGAGGCGGGCATCGTGAACCCGTCGCTGTTCACCGTGCTGGTGCTTGTCGCGTTGGTCACCACGCTGATGACCACGCCGGCGCTGAGCTGGATCGAGCGCCGCGAGGCCCGCCGGCCCGATCCGGTGCGCGCACCAGCGCTCGCGGTTTCAGATAGTTGAAGAGGCAAATACCAGTGCGTGCATCGGTCGCTATCTATGAGATCGTTAACATATGCGGGGCGGAAGATCGAACCGGCTGCTGCTGGTCGAGGACGACACGGACCTGACCGAGATGCTCACCGAGACGCTCGGCCACGAGGGCTATCTCGTCGACCGGGCCTTCGACGGCCAGCGCGGGCTGCACCTCGGACTCACCCGGTCGTACGACGTGATGGTCATCGACCGGATGCTGCCGGCGCTCGACGGCCTCGACTTGGTCACCCGGCTGCGCGCCCGGGCGGTTCCGGCCCGGACCCTGATGCTCACCGCGCTCGGCACCGT
This sequence comes from Micromonospora sp. NPDC048887, assembly GCF_040649715.1. Lineage (NCBI taxonomy): Bacteria > Bacillati > Actinomycetota > Actinomycetes > Micromonosporales > Micromonosporaceae > Micromonospora > Micromonospora sp. NPDC048887. The sequence continues at coordinate 51,433 of NZ_JBEZGA010000026.1, forward strand.
CGACGACCGGATCGCCGGGCTGGACGCGGGCGCCGACGACTACCTGGTCAAGCCCTTCGACCTCGACGAGCTGAGCGCCCGGGTCCGGGCGCTGTGCCGGCGCACGTCCGAACCGACGGACGTGCTGCCGATCGGCGCCGGGCAGCTCGACCTGGGGCAGCGGGACGCGGTGCTGCCCGACGGCACCCGGGTGGCGCTGTCCACCCGCGAGTTCGAACTGCTGCGGGTGCTGGCGGCCCGGCCGAGCACCGTGCATCCCCGGGCCGCGCTGCGACGTAGGGTCTTCGAGGAGGCGGCGGGGGCCTCGGTGGTGGACACCTACGTCTACTACCTCCGCCGCAAACTCGGCCGGCCGGTGGTACGCACCGTGCACGGGTTCGGCTACCGCCTCGGGACGCTCTGATGGAGGCGGCCGAGCAGGCGGTCGTCCGCCGGACGCGGCTGCGCATCGGCCTGCTCGTCGGCCTGACCATCGGCGCCCTGCTGCTGCTGGGCGGCGGCATCTCGTACGCGGTCCTGGTCCGCAGCCAGGAGGCGCAGATCCAGCGCGAGCTGGAGTGGGGCACGGAACACGGCGCGATCGCCGGCCCGCCCGCGTGCAGCTGGATCTTCCGGTACGACGGCGTCACGGTGCGCACCGGCACGAACCCGCCGCCCCCGGGCTTCCCGTTACGCGGGGCGCTGGACACCGTGGCGGCCACCCGGCACACCGAGACCACCACCGTTTCGCGTAACGGCACCACCTATCACGTGCGTACCGAGGCTCGCGGCGACGACGTGGTCCAGGCCGTGTTCGACGCCCGGTTCCAGCTGTCCGACCGGCGGCATCTGCTGCTCGCGTTCAGCCTCGCGGCGGCAGCCGGGCTGCTCGCCGCCATGCTCACCGGTGTGCTCGTCGGTCGCCGGGCCGTCGCACCGCTCGCGGAGGCGCTGACCCGGCAGCGCCGCTTCGTCGCGGACGCCAGCCACGAACTGCGAACCCCGATCGCGCATGTGCACACCCGGGCCCAGCTGATGGCGCGGCGGGCGCGCGACGACGGCACCGCCACGAACCTGGACGACCTGGAACGGCTGGTCGGCACCACCCGCCGGCTCGGCGAGATCGTCGACGACCTGCTGCTCTCGGCCCGGCTCGCCGCCGCGCCCGCGGACCGGGAACCGGATCCGCAGGTCGATCTCACCTCGCTGGTCGGGACGACCGTCGCCGCCGAGAGCGACCGCGCCGCCGAACGCCGGGTCACCCTCACCCTGGACACTCCCGGCGACCCACTGCCGGTGCCGGGTGTCGAGTCGGCCCTGCGCCGGGTCGTCGGGGAACTGCTCGCGAACGCGCTGGCCCACACTCCCGCGGGAGGCCGGATCGACGTGACGCTCCGGGCCGTCGGCGACGCCGCCGAGTTCGTGATCGCCGACACCGGGAAGGGCTTCGACCAGGCGGACGCCCGGCGGATCTTCGACCGGTTCCACAGGGGCGCGGGTGCCGGGGACCGCCGCTTCGGCCTGGGGCTGGCCCTGCTCCAGGAGGTCGTCACGAGCCACCACGGCACCATCGAGGCCGAGGGACGCCCAGGGCGGGGAGCCCGATTCACCGTACGCCTTCCCGTGACGGGCCCGCCGAGCCCCACCGGGAGGGTGTCGCGGATCAGGAACCGTCGGATGTGGCAGGTGGGAGCCGGTACGTGAGCGCCGGATCGTGCGGCGGGTTCTCCGGCCTGCCCGACCGGCCGGGCACGACGTGCAGGATCGCGGTCGGAGCGTCGGCCAAGCCGCCGGCCGGCTGCCAGGTCGCCGGGGGAGCGGCCTCCGCCACCGCGCTCGGTGCGTTCCTCCGCCGCACCAGCACCAGTGCGAGCGCGCCCAGGCCCGCGGCGACCAGCAGGCCGCCCAGGAGGAACATCGACGTACTGCCGCCCTCGTCGCTGACGGCCTTGAGCGTGGGCGGCGCGGCCGCGGGGGTGCCGTCGTCGTCCCCTGCCGCGAGAGGGCTCGCCTCCGCGGTGGGCGACGGCGGCGTCGTGGCCGGCGTTGCCACGGCGGAAAGGGTCAGCCGTACGGTGGCGACGTCACCGGCGCTGCCGCGTACGGTCGTGCGGGCGGAGCGGTAGCCGTCCATGCTTGCTCGGACCGTGATGGGTCCCTCGGCGATCGTCTTGCCGGCGCCGGACGTGATCGAGAACTGGCCGCTGCGGTTGCTGGTCGTCCGGTACTCGTGGCCCGCGCTGTCCCGGATGGTCAGGTCCGCGCCGTCGATCGCCTTTCCGTCGGCGTCGCGGACCCGGCCGGAGACGCCGCTGACTCCGGCCGTCGCCTCGGCCGCACCGGACGGCGACGCACCCGGGCCGTGCACGTAGACCAGCTTGTAGGCGTAGCTGTTCTGCCCGGCCAGCCGCACCCCGACCGAGATGTTGAGCCCGGTGGTCTCGCCCGCGCGGGCATCCGGGGCGACGAGCGTCGCGTCGAAGGTCCGGCTCTCGCCGGGCCCGAGGTTCGGCTCCGCCCGGCATCCGGCGGTGCACCGCAGGCCGCCGCCGACCACCACCACGGCCTTCTCGGCCCGGCGTCCGTTGTTCGTCACGCGGAACCGCACGCGTACCGCCTCGCGGGGTTTCACGTTCTCCGCCGACACGCTCAGGATGCTCACCGTCTCCGGTGCGGCCGGCGCGGCCGTCGAGGGTGCCGCCGGCAGCGCGAGCGTCCCGGCGGTCAGCGTGACAACTGCCGCCGCCCGGGTCCATCGGACACGTGAGCGCGTCGTCACTTCCCACCACCTTCGCCGATATTGGCAACACCGGTCGATGGAGCCGCGGCCACTATGCCCTGTGCGAGACGTGTTGCGCGACCCGGTCCCGAGTGCGGTGGGTCTTCTCCCGCTGCGGGCAGCGCCTGACGTCGACCGGCGGCCGTGCCGACCGGTGGGTGAGGCGGTCCGCCGCGGTCCCCGCCGCTCGTCACGAGGACGGTCCGGTGGGTCGGCCGTCGGCCCGGTCGGTAGGTTCGTGGCATGAGTGAGGACACCTTCCGGTCGGTGGAGATCGAGCGCACCAGCGTGGGCAGATACGTCGCGCGCAACGCCCGTGGCGGCGAGCTGTCCATGGGTACGGGGGAGGACGCGACCTTCACGCCCGTGGAGCTGCTGCTCGCGGCGCTCGGTGGCTGCACCGCCGTCGACGTCGACCACGTGACCAGCCGTCGTGCCGAACCGACCCGGTTCGCGGTCACGGTGACCGGCGACAAGATCCGTGACCCGGAGGCCGGGAACCGGATGGAGAACCTCACCGTCACCTTCGCGGTGACGTTCCCGGCCGGCGCGGACGGTGACCGGGCCCGCGAGGCGCTGCCCCGCTCGCTGCGGCAGTCCCACGACCGTCTCTGCACCGTGTCGCGGACCGTGGAGCTGGGCACGCCCGTATCGATCGTGGACGGCAACGACCCGGGCGCGACCGGGTCCCGATAACCACGGAAGCCGCGCCGGAGGCAGCGCGACCGAGCCGTCCCGGCCGGCGCTTACCTTGACAGACGTCGATGTTATCGCAAACATGGCTGGTAACCCGGACGTAACACCGCCGCCATGATCCTTGTGCCTGATCGTGACCTCGGGAGCCGGAGGCGACCACGCGCAGGAGGTTTCCGTGACAGGGACCGCTCGGAGGACGCGTACGGCGGCGGCCCTGGCCTCGGCGGCGCTGCTCCTCGCCGCGGGGGTGGTGGCCGGGATGCCACCGGCGTCGGCGGCGACAGTGGACACGTCCGCGTCGTACGTGGTCGTGAACCGGCACAGCGGCAAGGCGATGGACCTGTACGACTGGTCGACGGCGGAGAACGCGCCGGTGAACCAGTGGACGCGCAACGACCTCGCGGTGCAGCAGTGGCAGTTCGTGGACGTCGGCGGCGGGTTCTACAAGGTGCGGTCCCGGCACAGCGGGAAGGTGCTGGAGTTGCCGGACGGTGGCGACGGCACCCAGCTCGTGCAGAGCACCGACCGGTCGTCGGCCACGCAGCAGTTCCGGTTGCGGGACTCCGCGGGCGGGTTCGTGCGGTTCGTGAACCGGCAGTGGGGCAAGGTCGTCGACGTCTGGGAGTGGTCGACCGCGGACGGTGGGCGGCTGGCCGGTTACGCCGATCTGGACGGCGCAAACCAGCAGTGGCAACTGATCCGGCTGGGCGGTGGCACGCCGACCACGCCCGCGCCGACCACCCCGGCACCGGCCTACCCGCAGCCCGGCCGGGTGACCGGGGACATCGGCGTCCACGACCCCACTGTGGTCAAGCGGCCCGACGGCACCTACGTCGTCGCGCACACCGGTGACGGCATCACGCTGAAGACGTCCACCGACCGGATCGCCTTCCGCAACGCCGGCGCCGCCTTCCCCGGTGGCGCGCCGTGGACCACCACGTACACCGGGGGAGCGCGCAACCTGTGGGCGCCGGACCTGTCGTACCGCAACGGGCGCTACTACCTGTACTACTCGGCGTCGACGTTCGGCTCCAACCGCTCGGCGATCTTCCTCGCCACCAGCACCACCGGGAACGCCGGGAGCTGGACCCACGAAGGGCTGGTCGTCGAGTCGCGGACCACTGACGACGTCAACGCCATCGACCCGAACCTCACCGTCGACGACCAGGGCCGCTGGTGGCTCACCTTCGGCTCGTTCTGGTCCGGCATCAAGATGATCCCGATCGACCCGGCCAGCGGACGCCGGCTCGGCACCGCCGTCTACGCGCTCGCGAACTACGGCCCCGGCATCGAAGCGCCCGTCCTGGTCAAGCGCGGTGCCTGGTACTACCTGTACGTCTCGTTCGACCGCTGCTGCCAGGGCGCCGCCAGCACGTACCGGATCATGGTCGGTCGTTCGGCGAGCCCCACCGGGCCGTTCGTGGACCGCGCGGGCCGGGACATGCTGGCCGGGGGCGGCACGCAGATCCTGGCGTCGCACGGCAGCGTGCACGGCCCCGGCCACCAGGCGGTCCTCGCCGACACCGACGGCGACGTCCTCTTCTACCACTACTACGCCGACAACGGCGCGTCACTGCTCGGCGTCAACCGCATCGGCTACGACGCCGCTGCCTGGCCCTACGTGTACTGATCTCCGGCTACCTGGGAGGGCGCGCATGTCGCCTCGGCACCTACTCCGCCCGATCCTGGCCGCGGCGCTCGCGCTGCTCACCACCTCAGCCGGCCTCGCCGTGCCCGGCCCCGCGTCGGCCGCGCCCGCGGTGAGCTACACCAACCCGCTGGTGAACCAGCGGGCCGACCCGCACATCGTCCGGCACACCGACGGCTACTACTACATGACCGCGACGGTGCCGCAGTACGACCGGATCGTGCTCCGGCGGGCCACCACCCTCCAAGGGCTCGCCACCGCCACCGAGACGACGATCTGGCGCCGGCACACCAGCGGCGAGATGGGCGCCCACATCTGGGCCCCGGAGATCCACTTCATCAACGGCAGATGGTACGTCTACTTCGCCGCCGGGCGGACCGACGACGTGTGGCGGATCCGGATGTACGTGCTGGAGAACGCGAGCGCGAACCCGCTGACCGGCTCGTGGACCGAACGCGGCCGGATCACCACGCCGTGGGACACGTTCAGCCTCGACGCCTCGACCTTCGTGGTGAACGGGGTGCGCTACCTGACCTGGGCCCAGCAGGAACCGGGCATCACCACCAACTCCAACGTCTACCTGGCCCGGATGGGCCCCGAACCGTGGCAGATCACCGGTCCGGTCGCCCGGCTGGTCGTGCCGGCGTACGACTGGGAGACCCGCGGCTACCGCGTCGCCGAGGGACCGACGGTGATCCAGCGCAACGGCCGGGTCTTCCTCACGTACTCGGCCAGCGCCACCGACGCGAACTACTGCCTCGGCATGCTCACCGCGTCGGCCCGCGCGAACCTGCTCGACCCCGCCGCCTGGAGCAAGAGCCCGGTCCCCGTGTTCGCCAGCAACGCCGCCACCGGCCAGTACGGCCCCGGCCACAACTCCTTCACCGTCTCCGAGGACGGGCAGAGCGACATCCTAGTCTACCACGACCGCGACTACCGGGACATCAGCGGTGACCCGCTCAACGACCCGAACCGGCGGACCCGGATCCAGAAGCTGTACTGGAACGCCGACGGCACCCCGAACTTCGGCGTCCCCGTACCGGACGGGGCCACCCCGGTCCGGCTGCGCTCGCACGACCTGACCACGAGCTACGTCCGGCACTACGACTACCGGGCCCGGGTCGAGCCGAACGTCAGCAACCTCGCCGACTCGCAGTTCCGTGTCGTCCCCGGCCTCGCCGGCGCCGGATCGGTGTCGCTGGAGTCGACGAACTTCCCCGGCTACTACCTGCGGCACCGGGCCTTCGCCCTCTACGTCGAACGCGACGACGGCTCGGCCCTGTTCGACGGCGACGCGAGCTTCCAGCGCCGCACCGGCCTTGCCTCGGCCGACGGGCTGTCGCTGGAATCGCAGAACTATCCCGGCCGGTACGTCCGCCACCGGGACGGACTGCTCCAGCTCGAGACGGTGGGTACGAGCGCCGACCGGGCGGCGGCCACCTTCCACCTGGAGTAGGCGCCCCGGAACCGCTGACGCCGCCCTCGGCGTACCCCTTTCCCGGAGGTCGAACGATGCTCAACCCCGCAGTGACGGCACCGCACCGCGGCCGGCCCGCCGGCCTGGTGCTGGCCCTGGTGGCCGCACTGGCCGCAGTGATCGGCGTCGCCGTGGTGGCCGCGCCGCCGGCGCAGGCGGCCACCGTCGACACCAGCGCCTGGTACGTGCTGGTGAACCGCAACAGCGGCAAGGTGCTCGACGTCCGGGACACCTCGACCAGCGACGGCGCGGCCATCCAGCAGTGGTCCCGCAACGACGGCGAGTGGCAGCAGTTCCAGTTCGTCTCCTCCGGCAGCGGCTACTACCGCCTGCGGGCCCGCCACAGCGGCAAGGTGGTGGACCTGTGGGAGTGGAACGTCGCCGACGGCGCGGAGTACCGGCAGTGGCCCGACCTCAACGGCACGAACCAGCAGTTCCAGGTCCTCGACTCGGACGGCAGCTACGTCCGTCTGATCAACAGGCACTCCGGCAAGGCCCTGGAGGTCTGGGAGAGGTCGACAGCCGACGGTGCCCGGGTCAGTCAGTACACCGATCTCAACGGCACCAACCAGCAGTGGCAGATGGTCCGGGTGGGCACCGGCGGCACGCCGACCACGCCGCCGCCGTCCACCGGGTGTGGCAGCGGTGCCTACCAGGCCGAGGCCGTGCTGAGCGGCGGCACCTGGACGGCCCGCAACGGATCGTCGACCGTGTACTCGGGCTCGGACATGCTGGCGGCGGCGCAGGCCGCGGTGAACTCCCTCTCCGCCGGGCGGACCGCGAAGCAGCGGGTGGTGGTGCGCGGATCCGGATCGATGAGCGCGGGGTCGCGGCTGTCGCTGCCGTCGTACACGACGCTCGCGGTCTGCGGCACGATAAACGTGACCGGCTCGGGGTCGGGCGACTACGCGCCCGTCTACTCGCGCGGGACCACCGACGTCGAGGTGCAGAACCTGACCCTCACCGGGGCGCCGCTGTACGGGATCTTCATGCGCAACGTGAACAACCTGACGCTCGGACAGATCGACATGCGGCTGTCCGGCGGCCTGGGGATCCGGATCGACAACCACGGCGGCGACCGGGCGGTCAAGGTGCGCAACGTGCGCATCGACACCGTGTACGTGTCCGGAACGGGCGCGCACGGCGTGGAGACGTACGGTGTGGACGGCCTGACCATCGGCACCGTCACCGCGCGCAACACCGGCTACTCCGGTCTGCTGCTCAACGACACGATCAACGCCACTGTGGGCACCGTCGACGCGCAGGGCGCGGGCACCGGGACCGGCTACGCGGCGTTCCGGATGGCCAACCGCAACGGCCGGATCGGCAGCTCGTACCCGACGAACATCCGGGTCGGCACGGTGATCGCGTCCGGCGGTGGCCGGGGGATCTTCTGCGTGTCGGAGTCCGGCGGCGCGGTCATCGACCGGGTGACCATCTCCAACACCGGCAACAACTCGATCCTCGTGGAGAACTGCTACAACGTCACGATCGCCGGGGTGTCCGGCACGGTGACCGGCGGCGGCGAGGTGCGGATCGCGTCGCGGACCGAGTTCCCGATCTCCTCCGGTATCCGCTTCCAGAACCTGACGGTCACCAACACGAACATCACCCAGAACCCGTGCGGCGGCGCGAACAACACGATCAGCAACGTCACGCGAGTCAACTCGACGCTGACCTGGTGCTGACGGGCTCCCGCTCACCTGGCTCACCCCGCTGATCACCCAGACCCCGGCGATGGGCGCGCTGCCGACCCTGCGCGCCGCCACCGACCCCGCCGTGCTCGGCGGCCAGTACTACGGCCCCGGCGGACGCTACGAGGTGAAGGGCCACCCGCGGCTCTGGGTCATGTCCGAGGACCTCACCGGGGTGCGGTTCCCGGTCCGGCCCGTGCAGCCTCCCGTCCCGGTCGGTACGAGGTGGCCAGCCCCGGCCCTCGGTCCGGCTCGTCGACGACATCCGGCCCGGCGCCGCCGGCTGTTCGCCACCGGTGAACCCGTGGGGGGCGACAATCAGCTGGTGGTGGACAAGGTTCTGCAGACGCTCGTCGGGCTGCCGCCGGTCCTCGTCCTGACGCTGGTGTTCGTCCTGCCGGCGCTGGAGTCCTCGACGCTGCTCGGGCTCGTCGTGCCGGGTGAGACGGCGATCCTGATCGGCGGGCTGGTGGCCCACGGTGGCGCGCTGCCGCTGTGGGCGGTGGTGGCCGCCGGGACGGCCGGGGCCTGCCTCGGTGACCAGGCCGGGTACGCCCTCGGCCGCCGCTACGGCCCGGGTGTGCTCGCCCGCGCTCCACGGGTGCTGCGACGGCGCCTCGACATCGCGCGGGCCCGCCGCCTGGTCGCCCGGCGCGGGGCGTGGGCGGTGCTCGTCGGACGCTGGGTGGCGGTGCTGCGCGCCGTGGTCCCCCTGGTGGCCGGCACCGGTGGGATGCGGTGGCCGGTGTTCCTCCGGGCGAACCTGGCCGGCGGGCTGGTGTGGGCGACGGCCGTGGCGTTGCTGGGCTACCTGGGCGCCGCCTCCTACCGCTATCTGGAGCGGGAACTGGGCATCGGGGAGTGGGCCCTGCTGGCCGTGATCGGTGTCGTCGTGGCGCTGCGGGTCTGGCGGATCCGGCGCCGGGCGGCCCACCGCTGAACGGTGGCGTCAGCCGCGACCACGTACCAGGGGCAGGAACACCTCGTCCACGATCTCGACCAGCACCTCGTCGGGGACGGACGGGACGCCGCGCATCGCGTACTCGGCGCGCAGCAGCATCATCGGTACCGTCGCCACCCGGTGACGGACTGCCGCCGCCGGCGCCTCGCCCCGGGCGGCGGCCCGTTCCAGCATCCCGATCCACGCGCGGTCCATGGTGTCGGCGCCGGATCGTTCTCGCATGAGCGTGAGCAGCTCCGGATCCTCGGCCGCGGCGGCGAGCAGGCCGCGCAGGACGGCCCCGTGCGGCGACGACCACGTCTCGTTTGCGAGCCGGAGCATCTCCAGCGCGTCGCCTCGCAGCGTGCCCGTGTCCGGGTTCGGCATGGCGTCGTCGGACAGGTGGCGGTACGCCGCGATGCCCAGCGCCGCCCGGTGCGGCCATCGGCGGTAGATGGCGTTCTTGTTGGTCCCGGCTCGCGCGGCGACCCCGTCCATCGTCATCCCCGCGTAGCCGGACTCGCGTAGTTCCTCCGCCGCGGCCCGCAGGATCGCCTGTTCCAGCTCCTCGCCCCGTCGCCTCCTGCTCATGCTTGCAGGGTACGCGTCGTACCTTATAGGGTACGACGCGTACCTTATGCAGGCGGGGAGTGAGCGATGCGCGTCTTCGGCATGAACTACGACACCGGCTTCGTGAGCGCCGGGTCCACCACCCACGAGCCGTTCGACCCCGGCATCGTGCGGAGCGACCTGCGTGTCATCCGCGACGAGCTGCGGTGCGACGCGATCCGCGTCACCGGCGGCGTGCAGGACCGGCTGGAGCTGACCGCGCGGCTGGCGGCCGAGGCAGGGCTCGAGGTGTGGTACTGCCCGTTCACCAACGGCCTGGACCGCGACGGCCTCATGGCGTTCCTGCTCGACGGCGCCGAGCGGGCCGAGCGGCTGCGAAGTGACGGCGCACCGGTCGTCTATCTCACCGGTTCCGAGATCTCCATGTTCACCGACGGTTTCCTGCCCGGCCGTGACCTGACCGAGCGCATGGCGCTTTTCACCGACCCGATGCGCATGCGGGAGGCGGTCCCGGCCGCCCGGGCCGCGGTGCGCGACTTCCTCGCCGAAGCGGTACCCGCGGTGCGGGAGCGCTTCGGCGGCCCCGTCGGATACGCCTCGATTCCGCTGGAGGACGTCGACTGGGCGGCGTTCGACATCATCGCCAGCGACGCCGGCTACCGCGACGCGACCAACTCCGCGGCGTTCCCGCAGTCCCTGGCGGCTGCCGTGGGACAGGGCAAGCCGTACGCGGCGACCGAGTTCGGCTGCTGCACGTTCCGCGGCGCGGCCGACGTCGCGGGCGCGACCGAGCCGGTGGTCTACGACGAGCGCGGCCGTGCGGCGAAGCTCACCGCGAAGCTGGAGCGCGACGAGGAGGGCCAGGCGCGCTACATCGTCGACCTGCTGCGCGACTACGAGGCCGGCGGGGTGGAGGCGGCGTTCGTGTACACGTTCGCGAACCGGCACCTGCCGACCACCCGCGACCCCGAGCACGACTACGACCTGGCGTCACGGGGGATCGTGCGCGTGCTGCCGGACGGCTCGTGGACGCCCAAGGCCGCCTTCCACGCCCTGGCCGAGTACGGCCGCGTCCGTGCGCTGAGCCGGACCGAATTCGGTGGTGACGATCGCGACGGGCGGGCAAGGTAGGACTGCACACCGGCGGCGAGCGCCGCCACCACGACAAGGACCAGGAGAGACAATGCGAGCAGCTTCCACGCTTCGGACCCCTGACCGTCCTACCGTGGAGCTCCGCCTTGGCCCTGTTGAACCTCGGGATCGTCGCCCATGTTGACGCCGGAAAGACCAGCCTGACCGAACGCCTGCTCTACGAGGCGGGCGCCGTGGCCGAGCCGGGCAGCGTCGACGCCGGCACGACGCGGACCGACTCGATGGAGCTGGAACGCCGCCGTGGCATCACCATCCGGGCGGCTGTCACGTCGATCGCCGTCGGTGATCTGCGCGTCAACCTGCTGGACACGCCCGGCCACCCCGACTTCATCGCGGAGGTCGAGCGGTCGCTGACCGTACTCGACGCCGCCGTGCTCGTGGTGTCGAGCGTGGAGGGCGTCCAGCCGCAGACCGTCGCGATCTGGCGGGCGCTGCGCCGTATCGGCGTACCGACCGTGTTCTTCTTCAACAAGGTCGACCGCGGCGGCGCCGACGTGGACCGGGCGACGGCCCAGGTGCGGCAGCGGCTCGGCGCGCGGCCGGTCCCGCTCACCACCGTCACCGGCCAGGGCACACGCGAGGCCCGGGTACGGGCGGTCGGCCTCGACGCCGAACCGGTGGTGGCGGAGGTGGCGGAGGTCGACGACGCGGTGGCGGCGCGCTGGCTGACCGACCGGCCGGTCCGCGTCCGCGACGTCAGGCGGGCGATCCGGCGCGCGGTGCGCCGCGCCGACCTGGTCCCGGCGGTGTGCGGCTCGGCGATCACCGGCGCCGGGGTACGCGCGTTGTGCGACGTCCTGGCCGGCCTGCTGCCGTACGGCGAGGCACGGGACGGTCCGCCTGCGGGCACCGTCTTCGCCGTCGACCGGGACGGGCACGGCCGGCGCGTCTGGTTGCGACTGTGGTCCGGGCATCTGCGTGTGCGGGACCGGGTGCGGCTCGACGGCGGTCGTCCGCAGCCGGTGACCGAGATCGCCGTCATCGAACCCGCGGGCGTGCTGGTGCGCCGGACGGTCTCCGCCGGGCAGATCGCGGCGGTACGCGGGGTGTCGGCCCGGATCGGCCAGCACATCGGCGACCCGCCCCGGCGGCACGGCTACCGGTTCCCGCCGCCGACCCGCCAGGCGGTCGTCGAACCGGTCGACCCGGGGCAGCGCCTCGCGATGTTCGCCGGCCTGGCCGAGTTGGCCGACGAGGACCCGCTGGTGGACCTGCGCCTCGACGAGCAGCAGGCGGAGGCGGTGATCCGTCTGCACGGCGAGGTCCAGAAGGAGGTTCTCGCGGCCCTGATGGAGGAGCGGTACGGCGTCCGGGTGCGGTTCTCCGGCACGCTCACCGCCTGCGTCGAACGGGTCGCCGGCACCGGCACCGCCGAGGAGCGGGTACGGGAACGCGGCAACCCGTACCTGGCCGGGCTGGGGTTGCGCATCGAGGCCGCACCGGCCGGGCACGGCATCGGGTTCCGGCCCGGGATCGAACCGGGCCGGCTGCCCCCGGCGTTCGTCGCCGCCACCGAGGAGGGCGTACGGGCGGCGCTACGGCAGGGCCGGCACGGCTGGCCGGTCACCGACTGCACCGTCACCATGACGGCGTCGCGGTACTGGCCCCGGCAGAGCCGCCCGCACCAGAAGTTCGACAAGTCCATCTCGACGGTGGCGGCGGACTTCCGCAACCTCGCCCCGGTCGTGGTCGCCGCCGCGCTGCGGCAGGCCGGGACGCGGGTGTGCCAGCCGATCGAACGGTTCGACGTCAACCTGCCCCGGCACGCGGTGGAGACGGTGCTGGCGCTGCTCGGCCGGCTCGGCGCGGTCGTCCACGACACCGCCGTCGCGGGCGGCTACCTGGAGGTGAGCGGCACCCTGCCGTCCGCCCGGGTGCCGCGGGTGGTCGCCGCCCTGCCCGATCTCACCGGCGGCGAGGCGGTCCTGACCACCACCTTCGACCACTACGCGCCGGTCACCGGTGAAGAGCCGCCGACGCTGCACCGGCGCGGGCCCGACCCGGACGACCGGGAGGCGTGGTTCCGGGCCGTGCCGAGGTAGGCCGGCCGGGCGGCGACTGGCACGTCACGGCGATAGGATCACCGGCGCCCGCCGCCGCCCGTACCCGTTGGAGCCCCGCTGTCAGCGCAGCCGGCCACCCGTCCGACCCGGCGTGTCCGCCGGGTGCTGGCCGTGGTGTGCCTGCTCGTCGTGGCCGGGCTGCCCGCCGGGTCGTCGAGCGCCGGCACCACCGGTCCGGGAACGCTGCGGGTGCTCCAGATGAACCTGTGCAACAGCGGGCGGGCCGGCTGCTACACCGGCCGGGCCGTCCGTCAGGCCGCCGACGTGATCGCCGCCGAGGCGCCCGACGTGGTCACGCTCAACGAGATCTGCCGCGACGACGTGGTGACGCTGGGGCGTACGCTGCGGGCCGCCCGTACCGGCGGCACCGTGGTGTCCGCGTTCCAGGCCGCCGGTGACCGCCCCTCCCGGGGGCCCACCCGGTGCGACAACGGCGAGCCGTACGGGATCGGTCTGCTGACCCGCCTCGACGGCCGGGACGCGCGGTCGTCGGTGCACCGGGGAACCTATCCGGCGCAGGACCTCGCCGACCCGGAGGAGCGGGTCTGGCTCTGTGTCCGGGCCGACGGGCTGCACGCCTGCACCACGCACCTGGCGAACACCAGCGGCCAGGTGGCGCTGGCCCAGTGCGGTCAGTTGCTCGGCGCGGTGGTGCCGCAGACCCGGGGCGACGGGAACGCGCCGACCGTCCTCGGCGGCGACCTCAACCTGCGCGCCGGTGGCGTGCCGGACGTGCGCTCGTGCGTGCCGGTCGGATACCGACGCATCGACGACGGTGCCCGGCAGCAGATCCTGGCGTCCACCGGCGTGACGATCTGCTGCCGGCGCGCGGTGGACATGCGCGGGACGACAGACCATCCGGCGCTGCTGGCGACCATGATCCGCTCGTGGTCAGCGCCGCCGCCGGGACGGTACTGACCGGGACCGGCGCGGGCGCGGCGCAATCGGGTGGGCCGCGCGTGCAACGTCTCGGGTGGGTCTGTGCGTTCTACCTCCGTCATGAGGAGGCAGTCAGTTGAGAGCCGAAGACGAGCAGGCGTTCCGCGAGTTCGTGACGTCGCAGATGGCGTCGCTGCGCAAGCTGGCGTACATGACCTGCGGCGACTGGCACGCCGCGGAGGACGCCGTGGCCAACGCGCTGGTCAAGCTCTATCCGCGCTGGCCGAAGCTGGAGCGGCCCGATCTCTACGTCAAGACCATGGTCTACCGGGCCGCGGTCGACGAGACGCGCCGGCCCTGGCGGCGCGAGCGGTCGGCCGGCGACGCCGTGCCGGACGTCACGGTGCGGGACACGGCGGCGACGACCGACGAGCGGATGCGCCTGCAGGTCGCGCTCGAAGCCGTGCCGGCGCGGCAGCGGGCCGCCGTGGTGCTGCGGCACTACCTGGATCTGAGCCTGGAGGACACCGCCGCCGTGCTCGACTGCACTGTCGGCACGGCCAAGAGCCAGGTCTCCCGAGGGCTGGCGAAGCTGCGCGAGTCACTGGGCGGCGAACACCTCGATCTCACCGGCAAGCCGATAGGGGAGTGGACGAATGCAGTTGCGTGAGCTGGTGGACACCGTGACCGCCGACGAGCCGCCGATGGGCCGTACCGTCGACGACATCGTCGCGGCCGGACGGCACGCCGAACGGCGCCGCCGGACCCGGTTCGCGACAGCCGGCGCGGCGGCCCTCGTCGCGGTGGCGGTCGCCGGCGCGATCACCGTGCCGATCCTGGGGGCGAGGCGCGACGCCGGGGAGACCTCGGCGGTGTCCGGGGCGCCGCGTCCGGGCGCCAGCCCCTGGCCTGACGCCTCGCCGTTCACCTTCACCTTCACCGGGTACGACGCGGGCACGCTGCACGTGCAGGATCCGATAGTCGTGTCGACCGCGTACCAGATCGCCCCCGTCTACTCCGACCGGCACACCTCGAACGACAAGCCCGTCAGCGCGGAAGAGGCGGAGTCGTGGGAGCAGCACGAGAGGGCGGCCGCCGGGGCGAAGCCGTCGCTCTGGGCCTACCTGACCGTCTATCGGCCCGGCGCCTTCGATCCGGCGGCGATCAAGCACGGGCGGAACATCACGGTGGCCGGGCGCAAGGCGGTGCGGGCGACGCTGCCGTACGCCCTCGACCCGAGTCAGCCGCTGGAGCCGGGCAACAAGCTGTTCGCCTGGCAGTACGCCCACAACGCCTGGGCGGCCGTGACGTCGATCTCCGACGACCCGGCGACGCCGAGCTTCGGGGACCTGACCGGCCTGGTCGCGGGCCTGAAGCCGGCCGGGCCGACGCCGGCTCCGCTGCCGTTCACAGTGGGCTACGTGCCGAAGGGCTACGTGCCGTTGCAGGTCGGCACGCACGCCATGCCCGGCCTGAGTGGCATCGCCACCGCCCGTGGCGGTGACTACGGCGGCGCGACGTACACCAGGCCGGCCCTGCCCACCACCGGCCTGACCGCACCGTTCGACTCGGGCGAAGGCACGATCAGGGACGGGTTCCACATCTTCGTCACGCCGAGCCGCAACTCCAACCAGTCACCGGAGCCCGGTGCGGCGAGGTGCTATCCGGGGCCGGCCCGCAGAGGCGGGTTCTGCAACATCTGGAGCGCTGACGGCACAGTCGTCGTCCAGGTCAGCTCCCAGACCCTCGGCAGCCGGCTGCCCCAGGCCGAGCTGCTGAAGATCGCCCAGGGGATCACCGTCGCCGACGACGTGCGGGACGAGGCGACCTGGACGCCCGCCGTGGACGCCCTGATCCCCTGACCCCCTGAGCCCCGAACGACCCGGTGACGGTGGAAGCGGCCAGCCCGCTCCCACCGTCACCACGGGATCTACAGGAACCGCCAGCGCTGGTGCGCGGCCCCGGTGTCGTCGGCGAGGACCGCCTGCGCGCCCTGGGCGCCGGAGCCGCCGCTCAGGCCGAGCACCCGGCCCCCGTTCGCGCACTGGATCCGGAACCAGCCTCCTCCGACGTACCGCAGCCGCCACCTGTGGTCGGCGGTGCCGTTGTCGGCCCACTGGACGATCCGGGCGCCGGCCGCGCTCGAACCGCCCTCGACGCCCAGCACCTTGCCGCTGTTGCCGTTGCGCAGTCGCAGGTAGCCGCCGGTGTCCACCAGGGCGGTCCAGAGGTGGTCGGCGGTGCCGGTGTCGCCCCACTGGATGACCGGCCCGCCGTCGGCGGTCGACATGTCCTGCACGCCGAGCACCAGCCCGCTGCCGAGGTTCTGGATGCGCCGCGCCCCGTTGGGCAGGAACCGCCACTGGTTGTCCGGGCTGCCGTTGTCCGGGTCCTGCACGGCGAAGGCGCCCTGCGCGGTCGAGCCGCCGGAGATGCCGAGCAGCTTGCCGGTGTGTACGTTGCGCAGCTTGTGGCTGCCGTCGCCGACGTCGACCACCGTCCACAGATGGTCGGCGGTGCCGTTGTCCGCCCACTGGAGGATCCGGGCGCCGTCGGCCGTGGACATGTTCTCCACGCCCAGCACCTTGCCGCTGTTGACGTTGCGCAGCCGCAGCGCCGACCCGTCGACCACGAGCTGCCAGTCGTGGTCGGCGGTGCCGGTGTCACCCCACTGCAGGGCGAGCCCGCCGTCGGCGGTGGACATGTTCTGGATGCCGAGCACCAGCCCGCTCGCCGCGTTCGCCAGCCGGAAGCTCGCCTCACCGCCGCCACCGCCCGCGCCGACCCGCCAGTAGACCGTGTAGTTGTGCCCGTGGGCGTCGTAGAACGGGCCGAGGTTGACGGTGGCGCCGTCGGCCCGGGCGGTGAACGCGAGACTGCCCGTGCCGGTGCGGGTGACCGAGGCGGGGTCCAGCGTCGGCAGGGCACTCAACGCGGTGTTGCCGTAGTTGCCGGAGAGCACCACCGGCCCGTACGTGACGGCCTGGACCGCCGCGTCGTCGTTGGCGGCGACGGTGGCCACCCGCATGGGCAGCCGGACCGTGACCGTGTCGCCGGAGGTCCAGGCGCGGGTCAGGACGGCGTAGGTGCCGGGCGTGGTGGCGATGCCCGCCGCGACGCCGTTGACGCTGACGCTCGCGCCGCTGGTCCACGCCGGGATCCGGATCCGCATCGTCCACGAACCGGCCACCGAGCCGGTGACGGTGAGCGTCGTGGTGTCGCCGACCGGGTACGAGGTGGCCTGCGTGACGGTGATGCCGCGCTGGCTCCAGGTGAGCACCGACGGGACGAACAGGTTGACGGTCAGCGTGGTGCCGTTGTGGAAGTAGATCGCGTCCGCCAGCGTCGTGTTGGTCTCCAGCCCGGTGCCCTGGCAGCACCAGAAGGAGTTGTAGTCGGTGCTCCACGTTCCACCGCCCCACGCCGGGCCGACGCCGCGCCGCCCGCCCGGGTTGAGCGGGGTGAAGTAGGTGACGTGGCCGTGCGCGTCGGCCGGGTTCTGCTGGCCGATCATGTGGTTGAGCAGCGCGCGCTCGTAGAAGTCGGCGTACGCGACCCGCTCCGGGTCGAGCTGCCACAGCTCCCGGGTCAGCTTGAGCATGTTGTACGTGTTGCACGCCTCGCAGGTGTCGTTGCGCAGGTAGCCGGCGATCGCGTTCGGTGCGCGGAAGTGCTCGGCCTGGCTGTTGCCGCCGATGGCGTACGTGTGGGCGCCGACCGTGATGGCCCACGCGTTCGCGGCGATGTCCCGGTAGCGGGTGACGCCGGTGGCCTTGTACTCCCGGGCCGCGCCGATCCACTTGGGCACCTGCGTGTTCGCGTGCAAGCCGTTGAGCTGGTCGGAGTTGGCGGCGAGTGGATTGAACACGGCGGCGTGGTCGAACCGCTGCGCGACGGTGAGCCACCGCCCGTCGCCGGTCTGCTGGTAGAGGTCGGTGAGCACCGCGTTCATGCCGCCGAACTCGGTGCCGAGCATGGCCTGCGTCTGCGCCGAGGTGAGCCGGCCGGTGCGCTGGTCGACCCACCCGGCCAGCGCCAGCAGCACGTCCCGGGCCTGGGTGCTGCCGATCAGCCGCCACACGTCGAGCAGCCCGGCCAGCGTCTTGTGGATGCAGTAGTAGGGGACGTTGCCGTTGCTGAGCGTCCGGGCCTCCAGCGCGGTGAAGTCGGACTCCGGGAAGCCGGACAGGTAGCCGGCGCCGAAGCCGGCCGCGCCGTTGTTTGCCTGGCAGCGGGCCAGCTCGGCGACCATGGTGAGCGCCTTGTCCCGGCAGGTGGTGTCGCCGAGCACCGCCCACGCCTGCGCCCAGGCGGTCAGGAAGTGCCCCTGCATGTGGGTGCGGAACGGGAAGTTCGGCGCGTCCCACCCGCCGTTGGCGGCGGCGCCGCCGGTGGAGAGACGGTGGTTGGCCCGGAAGTTGTAGAGCAGCCGGTTCACGTCGACGAAGCGCAGGTAGGCGACAGTACGGTTCTGGTTGTCCTGCCAGCGGCCGGCGGTCAGCCTTACCTGGCCGGGGTCGAACGCGTACGCGGACACGCCGATGTCGGGGCGGGCCGGCGGCAGCGCGGCGCGCGCCGTACCCCCGGAGAGGACGGACCCGGCGGCGGCGCCGGCGGTGGCCGCGACGGCGGTGGCGCCGGTGGCGCGGAGCAGGAAGCGGCGGTTCACCAGGGGAGCGGGCATGGACTGCCTCCGTGGCGGGGACGGTGGTGGTGGGACGGTTACGCGGTGACCCGGAAGGTGGCGTCCTGCCGGTCGATCGCGGGGGAGCCGGCGCCGAGCGGGTCGATGCGCAGCCGGTAGTCGTAGTGCCGCAGGTAGCGGGTGGGGAAGTTGTGCGAGCGGAACGACGACCAGGCGGCGTCGGCCAGCCCGGCGGTGCGGTGGAAGGTGGCGTCGGCGCGGAACGTGGCGGTGCCGTCGTTCGGGTCCAGCCGGACCGCGTAGTCGTAGTGCCGCAGGTAGTTGCCGGGATAGTTGACCGACTCGAACGAGACGCCGGCGGAGTCGGCCAGGCCGGGGACCATGCGCCACATCTGGTCCTGGTACGGGTCGAACGGGTACGCGTCGACGCGGGCGACCCGGTCGGCGTGCCGGACGTAGCGGTCGGGCAGGTTCGACGACTTGAGCCGCACCCAGTTGGGCATGCCCCAGCGGTTGACCAGCCCGGCGTACTCGGCATCGGTGATGCCGATCATCGAGCCGTGCTTGGAGTTCAGCGGCGGGGTGTAGTCGCGCTGGTTCAGCGGCGTCCACGAGTTGCCGGAGATGGTCGTCGTGGACCAGGCGTAGTAGTCGTTGTTGACCGGGCTGAACGAGTCGCCCCACAGCCGCCAGCCACCCTCGTTCGTACGCAGCAGCAGCGGCGCCTCGATCGCGTTGCCCTGCCGCAGCCCGCTGGTGTACGTGGTGAAGCTGTTCGGCGCGGCGGTGGTGGAGCGGGCGCCGTAGAGGTATCCGTCGTTGAGGTTCTTGTAGTAGAGGTACGTGGTGGCGCCGTCGACCACCACGTCGCCGTCGAGCACCCCGAAATTCGGGCTGAAGTAGACCTGCGGGGCGCTGACGGTGCGGAAGTCGTTTGTGTAGTTGACCAGGAACACGTCCCGGCCGTTGTTCGCGGAGTAGACGATGGCGTACTGGCCCCGGGCGGCGTCCCAGAACGCGGTCGGCGCCCACGTGTGGGTGTCGAGCGTGTGCATCCGGATGCGCCGGTAGCCGGTGAACGCGGTCAGGTCGGCCGAGTCCCACACGTGCAGGTACTGGCTGGTCAGCCCCCAGTTGGTGCCCTTGAGGTCGGTGGCCAGCACCACGAACGTGCCGTCGGTGCGGCGCAGCACGAACGGGTCGCGCAGACCGAGCTGACCGGCGGTCGGGGTGACCACCGGGTTGTTCTGGTTCAGCGGCGTCCAGTTCAGCCCGTCCCGGCTGACGGCCAGGTGCAGGCCGTAGTCGGCGCCGAGGCCGTTCGGCGTCTCGGTGAAGTAGGCCATCGCGTAGGCGGTGTTCGCGGCCGCGAGCGCGCCGCGCGGCAGGCTGAGCGCGCCGGTGGCGGTGGCGGCGGCGGACAGGGCGCCGACCGTGAACGCACGTCGGGTCAGGGGCACGACGGTGGCCTTTCTCTGTGGTGGAGATGACGGCCGCGTTAACGCTAACAACGTCCCTTAGCCTGGCGTTCACATAGCTTGATGTCAATGAATTCGTTAGCGCTCGCCGTTCGGCGCCGGTAACGCCGCAGGGCGGGCCGCGACGCGGCCCGCCCTGCGCTGTCACCCTCCTCCCGGCGTCGCGGCCGGGTGAGGATCAGCGGTTGCGGTAGTGGTTCATGGCCAGGGCCACGCCGGACGCCAGCGCCAGCGCGCCGAAGGCCGAGCCGGCCCACGGGTTGTCCAGCAGGCTCGACAGCGTCACGTTCGCCGCCACGCTGACGATGAGCACCAGCCACAGCAGCGGGCGCATCCGGGTGACGGGCGTCGTCGCGGCGGTGTTCTCGGCGGTACGGTCCAGCTCGTTCACGGCTGCCTCCTCGGGCGATCTCGTCTGCCACCAACGCTAGGGCGTGTTTCATAAGCCGGTCAGAGCCACTCGCAGATGATGGTGATGGTCAGGACGGCCTGGAAGCGGACGGCTAACTTGTCGTAGCGGGT
>NZ_JBEZGA010000027.1:0-71533 GCF_040649715.1 Micromonospora sp. NPDC048887
CACCCGCTTCGACAAACTCGCCGTGCGCTACGCGGCCACCGTGCACGTCGCCGCCATCAACGAATGGCTGTGACCGACTTCGACACAGGCCCTAGAGGAGGTCAACGACGGTCTCTGGCGTCAACGGCAGACGGTCCACTCGACACCTTCGTCTCGGGCGCATAGCAGATCAACCGGCGTACCGAGGTCTGTCCACAACCCTCTCGGTTGTCCACAGGGCACCGGTCTCGCACCGTCCGGCCGGGCAGGCTGCACCCGGCACGTCCGAGTCCGACTGATGGAGGCCGCCATGCCGCCCCGTACCCCGCTTCCGCCGTACCGTCGTCTGCCCCTGCTCGTCACCTCCGACGGCGACCTCCTCGACGAGCTGCTGCGACTCGCGGCGGCCGGCGGCACCGAGGTCGAGCTGGCGGCCGATCCGGCCGCCGCCCGGGCCCGCTGGGCCCCGGCGCCGCTGGTGCTCGTCGGCGCCGACCAGGCGGCGGCCTGCCTGCGGGCACGCCTTCCCCGCCGCGCCCGCACGGTCCTGGTCGGTCGCTCCGGAGAGCTCGATCCGGGTACGGAGTTGGCCGAACTGATCGGCGCGGAGCACGTCGCGACGCTGCCGGCGGCCGAGCCCTGGCTGGTCGACCGATTCGCCGAATGCGTGGCCGGGCCGGCGGGCCCGGGGCCGGGCCGGGTGGTGGCGGTGCTCGGCGGGCGGGGAGGCGCCGGGGCCAGCGTGCTGGCCGGTGGGCTCGCCGTCACGGCGGCCCGGTCCCGGCTGCGCACGCTGCTGGTCGACGCCGACCCGCTCGGCGGCGGTCTCGACCTGGTGCTCGGGTGGGAGCAGCTCGACGGGTTGCGGTGGCCCGAACTGGCCGGCACGGACGGGCGGGTCGACCCGCCGTCGCTGATCCGCGCGCTGCCCAGCCGAGGCGATCTGGTGGTGCTCTCCTGGGACCGGGGCGACCTGCGGCACCTGCCGGCTGAGGCGATGGCCGCCACAGTAGACGCCGGACGGCGAGGGCGGGATCTGCTGGTGCTCGACCTGCCCCGGCACCTCGACGACGCGGCGGTGATCGCGCTCCAGGCCGCCGACCGCGCTCTGCTCGTCGTACCGGCCGAGCTGAGGGCGGCGGCCGCGGCGGCCCGGGTCGCCGCTGTCGCCGCGCCACACTGCGTCGACCTCTCGGTCATCGTGCGCGGCCCGGCGCCCGGTCGGCTCCGCGCGGCCGAGGTGTCCCGGGCGCTGGGCCTGCCGCTCGCCGGCACGCTGCGACCCGAGCCGGGACTGTGCCGTGGGCTGGAGCGGGGCGAGGCGCCGGGCGCGAGCGGGAAGGGGCCGCTCGCCGCGCTCTGCCAGCGGCTCGTGGACGAGATGATCGGCTCGTCGGCGGCTGGTGCGGCGTGACCACGCCCGAACCGGGGGAGCTGGCCGCCCGGGTCCGGCACCGGTTCGCCGCCGAGGCCACCCCGGTCACGCCGGCGGCCATCGTCTCCGCGGTACGCGCCGAACCGGCGGCGGCGGTGCTCGGTGACACCACGCTGCTGCGGATCGCCGACCGGGTGCACGACGACCTGGTCGGCGCGGGTCCACTGGCGCCGCTGCTCGCCGACCCGCAGGTCACCGACGTGCTGGTGAACGGGGTCCGAGTCTGGGTCGACAGAGGGCGGGGACTGCGTCAGGTCGCCGTGCCACTGGGCACGCTCGACGACGTACGCCGCCTGGCGCAGCGCCTCACCTCGGCGGCCGGGCGGCGACTGGACGACGCCTCCCCGTACGCGGACGCGCGGCTGCCCGACGGCACCCGGCTGCACGCGGTGCTGCCTCCGGTGGCGACCGACGGGCCCTACCTGTCGCTGCGTACCTTCCGGCAGCGGCCGTTCACCCTCGACGAACTGGTCGAGCGGGGCACCGTGTCCCGGCCGGTCGCCCCGCTGCTGGCCGCCATCGTCACGGCCCGCCTCGCGTACCTGGTCAGCGGCGGCACCGGCTCCGGCAAGACCACGCTGCTCAACACGTTGCTCGGGCTGGTGCCCGGCACCGAGCGGATCGTGCTGGTGGAGGACGCCGCCGAACTGCGCCCGGTGCACCCGCACGTGATCGGGTTGCAGGCGCGCACCGCGAACGTCGAGGGTGCCGGTGCCGTCGGGCTCGGCGACCTGGTACGGCAGGCGCTGCGGATGCGGCCGGACCGGCTGGTCGTGGGCGAGTGCCGGGGCGCCGAGGTGGTCGACCTGCTCGCCGCGCTGAACACGGGCCACGACGGCGGGGCGGGGACGCTGCACGCGAACGCCCCTGCCGACGTCCCGGCCCGGCTGGAGGCGCTGGGGATGCTCGGCGGTCTGCCCCGGCTCGCGTTGCACGCCCAGGTCGCCGCCGCGTTGCAGGTCGTCCTCCAGCTTCGCCGTACCGGCGAGGGACGCGTACTGGACTCCATCGGCCTGCTGCTGCCCGACGGGCCCGACCGGGTGGTGACTGTGGTCCCGGCATGGGTACGCGGCCGAGGGCTCGGTCCGGCGGCCCGGACGCTCGCCGGACTGGTGCGGGAGCGGGGAGCGCCGGTGCCGCCGATCCTCCAGGCTGCCTGGCCTGACCCGGGGGAACCGTCGTGACCGGTCACCTGTGGCAGGCGGTCCTGCTGCTGGCCGCCGCGGCGGTCGCCGTCGCCTGGCCGGTACGGGCCGGTCGCGCCCGGCGGCTGGCGGTTCTGGGTACGGCACGCATCCCAGGCGAGCGGGTGGAGGGTGCCCGTCCGGCACCGCCGGACCCGCCACGACGTCGGATCCGGCGGTGGGCCGCCGCGCCATGCCTCTCCGCCCGACGTGCGCTGCCCGCGGCGGCGCTGGGCGGGGCCGTGGCCGGAGCGCTGCTCGGTGGCCCGGTGGCCGCCGTGGTGCTCGCCACCTACGGCGTGCTCGCGGCTCGGGCGGTGCTGCGCCGGCGTACCCACCGGGCGGCCGCACTCGCGCACCGCCGCGACCTGGACCGGCTGGCCGCCGTCGCCGCAGACCTGCGGGCCGGGCTACCTGTCGACGGCGGTGCCGACGCCGGTCCGGGACGCGTCGCCCGGCTGGCCCGCGCCGCCGGAAGGCTGGCCGACCGGACCGGCGCGCCGCTCGCCGACCTGCTGGAACGGATCGAGGCCGACGCCCGCGCCGCCGATCGGGGCCTTGCGGCTGCCGCCGCCCAGGCCGCCGGGGCGCGGGCGACCGCCTGGCTGCTCGCGGCGCTGCCGCTCGGCGGGATCGGTCTCGGCTACGGCATCGGGGTCGACCCGGTGGCGGTGCTGCTGCACACGCCGGTGGGCGCCGGTAGCGCGATCGCGGCGGTCGTGTTGCAGGCCGGCGGGTTGCTCTGGGCCGAGCGGCTCGGCGTCACGCCGGGACGGGCCGCCTGATGGCACGGCAGGTGCTGGCCGCCGTTTGTCTCGGCGGTGCCGCGTCGTTGCTGGTCGTCGCCGGTCCGGTCGCCCGCCCGGCGCGGCGGCTGCGCCGGCTCGCCCCGGTGCCGACGCCGGCCCGCCCGGCGTGGTGGCCGGATCGGGTACGCCTCGGCGCGGCGCTGGCCGGTATCGCCGTGACGGTGGTGGTCGGCGGTGCGACAGGAGCGTTCCTCGGGCTGCTTGCCGGTGTCGCCGCCGACCGTCTGTTGCGCCGGATCGAGCCGCGCGCCGTCCGGGAACGGCGCCTGTGGGAGACCGCCGACCTGCCGCTGGCCGCGGATCTGCTGGCCGCCGCGCTGAGGGCGGGCGCACCGGTCGACCGCTCGGCGCTCGCCGTGGCCGAGGCGCTCGGCGGGCCGCTCGCGGACCGGCTCGGCCGGGTCGGCCGCACGCTGCAGCTCGGTGGCGGCCCCGGAGAGGCATGGGCGCACCTGAGCGGCGTCGCCGGGGCCGAACCCGTGGTCGCGGCGGCGGTCCGCTCGTCGAACAGCGGTGCCGCACTGGCTCGCGCGCTGACCCGGCTGGCCGACGACCTGCGTGCCGAACGGTCGACAGCGGCGGAGGCGGCGGCCCGCCGGGCGGGGGTGCTCATCGTGCTGCCGCTCGGGCTGTGTTTCCTGCCCGCCTTCATTCTCGCCGGTCTGGTGCCGGTGATCGTCGCCGTCCTCGGCGACGTGCTGTGATCCATCGAGAAGGGACGTACGACATGCGCAAGCTCCTCACCCGCCTGCGGGGTGACGCCGGCATGAACACCGCCGAGTACGCGGTGGGCACCCTCGCCGCGGTGGCCTTCGCCGGGATCCTGCTGAAGGTGCTCACCTCCGGCAACGTGCAGTCCGCGCTGACCGCCGTCATCGACCGGGCCCTGAAGTGACCGGGCGCCGGCGGGCCGGCCGTCACGGTCGGTGGCTGACCTCAGCGGTCCCGATGGGCGTATCGGCCGAGCCCGGCCCGTTCCGGGACGCCGCCAGCGCCCGGGCCGGGGCGGTGTGGCGGCGGTGGCGCTCGTGGGCCGCGTGCGAGCGGGGCTCCTTCACCGCCGAGTTGGCGGCCGGCCTGCCGGCGCTCATGATGCTCCTCGTCGCCGGTCTGACCGCGGTCAACGCGGTGGGCACCCGGGTCGCGTGTGTCGACGCGGCCCGGGAGGCGGCTCTCGCCGCGGCCCGGGGCGAGCCCGGTACGCCAGCCGGCACCCGGTACGCCCCGGACGGCGCGGAGGTGGCCGTGACTGTCGCCGGTGACCGCGTGACGGCGACGGTCCGGGCCCCGGTCCGGACGTTCGGTACGCGGCTGCCTCGCCTGGTCGTCTCGGGGGAGGCAGTGGCCGCAGTGGAACCCGGTGCGCCGGGGCCGGTGCCGTGAGCGCTGACGATTTCCCGGCCTGCTCGTCCTCCCGCTGGCCCGCCGCAGGAGGACCGCCGATCACGGGCGGGACGGTGAAGCGCGGGGAGCCCGGCGGCAGGTCCTCGGCGGACCGGGGCGGTGCCACCGTGTGCCTGCTCGCGATCGGGCTCGTGTTCGTGCTGGTCGGGGTGTTCGGTGCCGCGCTCGGGGCGGCCCGGTGCGCGCGGCATCAGGCCCGCAACGCGGCGGACTTCGGGGCGCTGGCCGGTGCCGGGCAGGTGCTCGACGGAACCGACGCCGCCTGCGGTCGCGCCGCCGACCTGGTCTCCGCAAACGGCGGCCGGATGACCGGGTGCCGGGTCGACGGGCTGGACCTCATCGTCACGGCGCGGGTACGTGTCGCACCGCTGCCGGGACTGACCCGGGACGCCGCCGCGACGTCCCGGGCCGGCCCGGCCCGGTCCTGACGGGCGGCCGCCAGTGCCGGGCCGAGAGCCGGGCCGGGGGCGGCGGGTCAGCGGGACTGGAGGGCGTCCAGTCCGACCGCCATGGCGATGACCAGTCGACGGTCGATCTGCGGGTGCTGGATCTCCACGGAGTACCGGTCCCGCAGCCCCCACTTCCGGTCGACCGAGAACACCGGCTGGCCGCCGGCCACGAAATCGAAGTGGTACGGCAGCCAGGAGAGCGAGTCGACGAACCGGCGCAGCAGCGCCACCGGCATGCTGCGCTCCTGCCCGGTGGCGGGCGGCAGGCCGGGCTGCTCGACGTGCCACGTCGAGCGCAGCAGCGACTGGGCGAAGTCCTTGCGGAACAGCCCGATGGGGTTGCCCGCGTGGTCGGTCACGTCGTAGGTGGCCCCGAGGTCGAGTCGCTGACGGGCCTTGAAACCGAGAAGGGGGTACTGCTTGGTGTCATCGGTGTAGATGGTCACCTGCTCCTTGAAGGCGAGCCGCTTCTGCTGCGCGAACGCGAGCAGCCCTCCTTCGGAGCCGTCGGGCGCCACCGAGTGCACCTCGTACTGGTTGACCATCATCCGGATCCGCTGACGGATGATGAATCGGTGCTGGGCCTGCAGGTTATCGGGCGACATCAGATCTCCTTCGAGGGGTCGCCGGAGTCTCGCACAGCAGGCCGACCGCCGCTGGCCCGATCACACCACCACTGCCCGGGTGGGCAGAACCCCATGCGGGACCTGCGCGCCGACACGTCGCGCAGGGTGTGCGCCGCCGCGCCGCAACCCGCCTGACCCGCCTGACCCGCCCGGCCCGGCGGACCCGCCCGGCCCGACCCGCCCCGGCCCGGCCCGCCGGGCTGCGGACCCGACGGGCGCGTCCGGGCAATGCCCAAGGTCAGCGGCCGCCGTCGACGGTGGCCTTCATCGCCCAGGTGTTCAGGACCTGATGGATGCCGCGCAGACGCTCGTTGATCTGCTCCAGCCGTTCCGCCTGGGCGAGGGTGGCCATCGCGGTGCCCAGCGCTATCTGCTGGTCGGGGGTGAGGTGTTCCTGGTCGATGGTGTAGAGCAGTTCGACGGTCTCGGCGATCGTGTCGGCCACGGCTGCACCTCCGGCGGGACGGGTCTCGGGTCACCTGTGCGCTACCGAAATGATGCATGGAAGCGCTCCCATACATCAATGCCCCGACCGCACCACGCTCATGCCTTCGTCCCACCGACCAGACACACCGGCCCGCTGCATGCCCTCCGAAATCGCGTGATCCGCACCGGTCGGCCGAAGTGATGAGATCCAGCGCCTTCCGATACCGCGACCCCCTCCAAGCGGCGGTCGAACCTCCGGCTGGTGGGTCGCCCGTCCGGCGGGCCGGCCTGCCGGCCGCGACCCGTGCGGGTCAGGCGGGTGTGCCCCCGGTCGCCGGAGCCGGGCGGGCCACCCGGTCGCCCTGGCGGGGCAGCGCCTCACCGCGCCCCACCTCCGGACCCAGGCCGCCGCCCGCGCCCGGGCCGCCCGCGCGACCGGCCGCGGCGAGGTTGGTCAGCACCACGTCGAGGACCTTCACCGCCTCCGGCTTGGCCAGCGGGTTGTTGCCGTTGCCGCACTTCGGGGACTGGACGCAGGACGGGCACCCGGTCTCACACCCGCATTCGGCGATCGCGTCCCGGGTGGCGCGCAGCCAGGCGGCGGCGGTGCCGTACGCCCGCTCGGCGAAACCGGCCCCGCCGGGATGCCCGTCGTAGACGAAGACGGTCGGCGCCTCGGTGTCCGGGTGCAGGGCGGTGGACAGCCCGCCGATGTCCCACCTGTCGCACGTCGCCATCAGCGGCAGCAGCCCGATGGCGGCGTGCTCGGCGGCGTGCAGGGCGCCCGGCACGTCGGCCGCCTCGACACCGGCGGCGCTCAGCGACCCGGGGGAGAGCGTGAACCACACCGCGACGGTGCGCAGCTCCCGCGCGGGCAGGTCGAGTGGCCGGGTGTCGATCACCTCGCCGGTCGCGATGCGCCGCCGCTGGTACGACACCACCTGGCTGGTCACGTCCACCTCGCCGAGGAAGAGGCCGACCGGTCCGGCGTCCACGTACGAGCGGACCGACACCACCGACAGCGAGGTGACGTCGCGGGCGTGGGTGGACCAGTCCGGCTCCTCGGCGTGCACCAGCGCGCACCCGTCGGCCAGGTCGAGCGAGTCGACCACGTACGAGACGCCCTGGTGCAGGTAGACCGCGCCGGTGTGCAGCAGGAAGTGCGCCGACCCGCCGTCGACGGTGCCGAGCAGCCGGCCGGTGGACTCCTCCACCACGCACACCGGTGCGCCACCCTCGCCGCGCAGGTCGACCTCGGGGCGTTCCCGGTGCCGCCAGTACCAGCCGGTGGGCCGCTGCCGCAGCGCCCCCGCCTCGACCAGCGAGTCCACCGCCTCCTTCGCGCCCTCGCCGAACAGGTCCAGGTCGGCCGGGGTGAGCGGGGACTCGTGGGCGGCGCAGGCGAGCTGCGGCGCGAGCACGTACGGGTTGGCCGGGTCGAGCACCGTCGCCTCGACCGGGCGCCCGAACAGCGCCTCGGGGTGGTGCACCAGGTAGGTGTCGAGCGGGTCGTCCCGGGCCACCAGCACGGCGAGCGCCTCGTCGCCGGAGCGCCCGGCCCGCCCGGCCTGCTGCCACAGCGACGCTCGGGTGCCGGGCCAGCCGCAGATCAGCACCGCGTCCAGCCCGACCAGGTCGACGCCGAGTTCGAGCGCGTTCGTGGAGGCGAGCCCGAGCAGGTCGCCGTGCAGCAGCGCCCGTTCCAGCTCGCGGCGCTCCTCGCGCAGGTAGCCGGCCCGGTAGGCGGCCACCCGGTCGCCCAGGCCGGGCACCGCCTCGTCGAGTGACCGCCGGGCGTTCGCGGCCACCACCTCGGCGCCCCGGCGGGACCGCACGAACGCCAGCGTGCGTACCCCCTCGATCACGCTGTCGGCGAGCAGGTCGGCGGTCTCGCGCAGCGCGGAGCGCCGGACCTGGACGAGGTCGGCGTCGGCGGACGAGTCGGTCGGCGGGAGCAGCGGCGGCTCCCAGAGCGCGAACGTCACCCCGCCGCGCGGCGACGTGTCCTCGGTGACGGCGGTGACGGGCAGGCCGGTGAGCCGCCCGGCCGCCGCCGGGTCGCCCGACGTGGCCGAGGCCAGCAGAAACACGGGAGTACGCCCGAAGCGGGCGCACTGCCGCCGCAACCGCCGCAGCACGTGCGCGACGTGTGAGCCGAAGACGCCCCGGTAGGTGTGGCACTCGTCGACGACCACGTACGCGAGGCGGCGCAGGAACCCGGACCAGTGGGCGTGGCCGGGCAGGATGCCGTGGTGCAGCATGTCCGGGTTGGTCAGCACGAACCGGGAGTGCCGGCGGATCCACTCCCGCTCGGCGCGCGGGGTGTCCCCGTCGTAGGTGGCGGGGCGTACCCCGTCGAGTTCGAGACCGGCGACGGCGCGGAGCTGGTCGGCGGCGAGCGCCTTGGTCGGTGCCAGGTAGAGCACCGTGGCGCGCGGGTCGGCGAGCAGCGTGCTCAGTGCGGGAAGCTGGTACGCCAGGGACTTGCCGGACGCCGTGCCGGTGGCGACGACCACGTGCTGCCCCGCGTACGCCAGCTCGGCGGCCTCGGCCTGGTGCCGCCAGGGGGCGACGACGCCGCGCCGCGCGAACGCCGCCCGCAGTTCCTCCGGTGCCCACCCGGGCCACCCGACGGGTTCGCCGGCGCGGGCCGGTACGCGTTCGACGTGGGTGACCGGGTCGGAGCTGTGGCGCAGCCGCAGCCGGTGCAGCAGCTCACCCGGAGCACGCCGCGGGCCGGAGCTGTGGTCGGTCACGTCCTGCACTCTCGCACTGGTGTTCGGAATTGGGAACCGCAGGGTGGGGGTAAGGGGAGAGCCCTGGCGGTGACCCGAGGGGCCGCACGGGGAGATGGTTAGATGCCCAGGAGAGTTTACCGAGGAGGGGCCGATGGAGCTGTCGCTGGCGACCCGCGCCGTGGGGGAGCACACGGTGCTCGAGGTCGGCGGTGAGGTGGATGTCTACACCGCCCCCCGCCTGCGGGAACGGCTTCTGGAGCTGATCGACGGTGGGGCCCGCCACGTGGTGGTCGACCTCGGCCGGGTGGACTTCCTCGACTCGACCGGGCTGGGTGTGCTCGTCGGCGCGCTCAAGCGGCTGCGCTCGGCCGGGGGTTCCTTCGCGCTGGTCTGCGACAAGGAGCCGCTGCTCAAGATTTTCCGGATCACCGCCCTCGACCAGGTCTTCCCGCTGCATCCGACAGTCGAAGCGGCCATCGCCGCCGACTCCACCGGCGCGTGATGGCCACCGTCAAGCTGTCCTTCTCTCCGGCTCCGGTGCACGTGCGCACCGCCCGACTGGTCGGCGTCGCGGTGGCCCGGCGGGCCGGCGTACGCGAGGACCTGCTGGACGAGGTGCGCCTGGCCATCGGTGAGGCGTGCACCCGGGCGGTCGCGTTGCACAGGCAGTACGGCCTGGCCGAACCGGTGTACGTGGAGATGTCCGACGGCGGCGGCTACACGGTCCGGGTGGTGGATCGGGCCCCGATCGAGGCGGGTCTCGGCCTGGCCGCGCTCGGGCCGGACGAACTGGCCAAGGAGTCGCTCAGCGAGGACGCGCTGACCACCGGCGTGGGCTTCGCGCTGCTCGCCGGTTTCGTGGAGGATCTCCAGGTCCGCCCGGTCGACGAGGGCGTCGGCACCGAGGTGCGGATGTCCTGGCCGGCCGGCCGCGCCTGACCCGTTTCGCACACGCAGGCCGCGCTCCCGCAGGGGGCGCGGCCTCGTCGTATTGGTCGCGCCATATATCAGATTTCTTCGCATAACACAGTTGCGAAGATCATCGAGACACGGTGCCCCCTCGGTGTGACCTCCGCCACGCCAGAGGGCTACAGTACGCGGGTTGTCAGCAAGTGATCCCATCCCGTAGCCGGCGGGAACGGGAGCATCGCTGATCCGCCGGGGTGGGTCGGCGCGCGCTTGCGAGTCCGCATCCAGGCGTCGGCCCGTGCGTCTCCACGGGTCGGCGCGAGTTGTTCGGTACAGGAGGACATAGATGTCCGGGACCTTGGCCGCCGACGGCGGCGCACTGTCCCTTACCGGAGCCAACGTGACGTACGTCGTCATCGCCGCGGTCATCGCGCTGGTGGCGCTCGTCTTCGCGGCCGCCCTCACCAGGGCGGTCCTGGCGGCCGGTAAGGGAACCACCAACATGCAGGAGATCTCCGGCGCGGTGCAGGAGGGCGCGTCGGCGTACCTCCTGCGGCAGTTCCGCACGCTGGCGATCTTCGTGGTGATCGCCGTCGTGCTGCTCTTCCTGCTGCCGGTGCACGACACCGACGGCAACGAAACGCTGGTGAAGGTCGGCCGCTCGGCGTTCTTCGTGGTGGGTGCGCTGTTCAGCGCGTTCATCGGCGGCGCCGGCATGTGGCTGGCCACCCGCGCCAACCTGCGGGTCGCGGCGGCCGCCCGGGAGCGGGAAGGCGGGCGCGAGGGCGCCATGAAGATCGCCTTCCGCACCGGCGGCGTGGTCGGCTTCCTCACCGTCGGCCTCGGCCTGTTCGGTGCGGCGCTGGTCGTGCTGATCTTCCGGGGCGACGCGCCGACCGTGCTTGAGGGCTTCGGCTTCGGCGCCGCGCTGCTCGCCATGTTCATGCGGGTCGGCGGCGGCATCTTCACCAAGGCCGCCGACGTCGGCGCCGACCTGGTCGGCAAGGTCGAGCAGGGCATCCCCGAGGACGACCCGCGCAACGCCGCCACCATCGCCGACAACGTGGGCGACAACGTCGGCGACTGCGCCGGCATGGCCGCCGACCTGTTCGAGTCGTACGCGGTCACGCTCGTCGCGGCGCTGATCCTCGGCCGGGCGGCGTTCGGTGAGACCGGTCTGGTCTTCCCGCTGATCATCTCCACCATCGGCGTGCTGGTCGCGATCGTCGGCGTCTTCATCACCCGGCTGCGCGCCAGCGACCGCAACGGCCTCACCGCGATCAACCGGGCCTTCTACCTGTCCGCGCTGATCGCCGCCGTGCTCGTCGCGATCGCCGCGTTCGCGTACCTGCCGGCCACGTTCGCCGAGCTGGAGGGCGGGCTGACCGACGTCGACCGCAACCCGCGGCTGGTCGCCATCGGCGCAGTAGTGATCGGTATCGTGCTGGCCGCCGCGATCCAGGCGCTGACCGGCTACTTCACCGAGACCAACAGGCGCCCGGTGCAGGACATCGGCAAGAGCTCGCAGACCGGCGCGGCCACCGTCATCCTCGCCGGCATCAGCGTCGGCCTGGAGTCGGCCGTCTACTCGGCGCTGCTGATCGGCGCCGGCGTGTTCGGCGCGTTCCTGCTCGGCGGCAGTTCGCTCACGCTGTCGCTGTTCGCCGTCGCGCTGGCCGGCACCGGCCTGCTCACCACGGTCGGCGTCATCGTCGCGATGGACACGTTCGGCCCGATCTCCGACAACGCGCAGGGCGTGGCGGAGATGTCCGGCGACATCGACGAGCACGGCGCGCGGACGCTCACCGAGCTGGACGCCGTCGGCAACACCACGAAGGCGATCACCAAGGGCATCGCGATCGCCACGGCGGTGCTGGCCGCGACCGCGCTGTTCGGCTCGTACACCGACACGCTCAAGACGGCGTACGCGGACGCGACCGGGAATCAGGACACCACCGCGCTGATCGACGAGCTGCTGAACGTCGCCAACCCGCGCAACCTGGTCGGCCTGATCATCGGCGCGGCCGTGGTCTTCCTCTTCTCCGGCCTGGCCATCAACGCGGTCTCCCGCTCCGCCGGGGCAGTGGTGATGGAGGTACGCCGCCAGTTCCGCGAGCTGCCCGGCATCATGGACCGCACCCAGCGGCCCGAGTACGGCAAGGTCGTGGACATCTGCACCCGGGACGCGCAGCGCGAGCTGATGACCCCCGGCCTGCTGGCCATCCTGGCCCCGATCGCCGTCGGCTTCGGCCTCGGCGCGGGTGCGCTCGCCGCGTACCTGGCCGGTGCGATCGGCGCGGGCACGCTGATGGCGGTGTTCCTGGCCAACTCCGGCGGCGCCTGGGACAACGCCAAGAAGCTGGTCGAGGACGGCGCGCACGGCGGCAAGGGTTCCGACGCGCACTCCGCCACTGTCATCGGCGACACCGTCGGCGACCCGTTCAAGGACACCGCCGGCCCGGCGATCAACCCGCTGCTCAAGGTGATGAACCTGGTCTCGCTGCTGATCGCACCGGCCGTCGTCGCCTGGAGCGTGGGCGACGACAAGAACAACCCGCTGCGCATCACGATCGCCGTGGTCGCCGCGCTGATCATCGCGGGGGCCGTGGTGTTCAGCAAGCGCAAGGGCGTGGCGATGACCGACTCGGACAGCGACGCCGGCACCCCGGACCAGCGTCCGGAGACGGTGAACGCCTGATCGCACGCGACGGTTCCCGGCCGGCCCCGGCCGGCCGGGAACCCCGCACCCGGCAAACCTGACCGGTGGCGGTTCCGCCCGGAGGTCGTACGCTGCATCGCATGCGTACGCGCCGGGCGGCAACCGCCGGAAAGCTCACGGTGGTCCTGGCCACGCTGGTCCTCGTCGTCACCGGGTGCGGTGGCGGTCCCAGCCCCCGGGTGTGGGCCGCGTCGGTGTGCCAGGCGCTCGCCCCGTGGCGCGCGGAGATCTCCAAGCTGACCAGCAGCACGCAGCAGCAGATGACCGCGCAGACCACCCCGGCGCAGGCCAAGGAGAACCTGGTCCGGCTGTTCGCCGGGGCCGAGCAGGCCAGCGAGGACGCCCGGCGCAAGGTCGAGGAGGCGGGCGTGCCCGAGGCCGAGCGCGGCGCCGAGGTGTCCGCCGGGTTCCTGGGGTCGCTGGGCAAGATGCGCGACGCGTACGGCCGGGCCCGGGACTCCATCGACCGGCTCGACACCGCCCAGGCCGGCCCGTTCTACGACGGCGTGCGCGCCGCAGTGGACACGCTGAACAAGGAGTACGACGCGAGCGCGCTGGACACCAGCAAGCTCAACTCGACAGAGCTGAAAGAGGCCTTCGACGAGGTTCCGGAGTGTCGCTGACCCCTCCCACCCCGAACCCCGCCCGCCAGCCCTCGCTGTTCTCCACCGAGGCGGCCGATCCGGCGCTGGCGGATCTCGCCGGCCTGCTCGCCGGGCCGGGTGAGGTGGGGCGGATGGGCGGCACCGCCCGGATCTCGGTGGTGGTGGACGCCGCCTGGCGGGTGCACGTGCTGGTGGCCGAGCTGGGCGCCCGGGGCGTGCCGGCGAGCTGGGAGCCGGCCGAGGACGGCCGGCACCGGGTGCGCACCGCGTACACGAGCATGCTGGCACCGCTCGCGCGGGCCTGGCTGCGCGGCGCGGTGAAGCGGCCACCGGCCCGCTTCCACCTGGACGGGCGGCGGCTGCGGCTCTGGGCGGCCGCCGCCGGCACGGCCGAGCCGGCCGGTTTCCGGCTGCGGCTCGGACCGGCCGACGAGCCGTCCTGGCCGGTGGTCCGCGCCGCGCTGGCGGCGGTGGGACTGCCGGCCGCGTTCGTGGAGCCGGACGAGGGCGGGCCCGCGTTCCGGATCGGCGCACGGCGGATGTCCCGGCTCGCGGAGCTGGTGGGGGAACGGCCGGCGACGGCGCCGGTGGCGGAGTGGCCGGGCTCCCGAGGATGACAGCCGGTGTCCGAAGCCTGACACCCGGCTACGGATCCGCCGGAGTGCGCGATCGTCACAGTGACACGCCTGCCGCCCTACCCACGGTGTACCGTGACGCCGTCCGGCAGGGTGCGGCCGGCGGGCACCGGGAGGGCGGCCCGTTTGCCGCCCACGAAACCCGGAACGCGGACGGCGCGTTACGTTGGACATCCGGACCGCGTGTGGTCCGGGTGGCGCAACACGGCCCGAAGCGGGCATGGCGTAGGAGTGAGGTCGGGGAGAGACGTGCCGAGCAACGCTGGAACCACCCGTCTGGTCATCGTCGAGTCACCGGCGAAGGCCAAGACGATCTCGGGCTACCTCGGCCCGGGGTACGTCGTGGAGGCCAGCTTCGGCCACGTCCGGGACCTGCCCCGCAACGCCGCCGACGTCCCGGCGAAGTACAAGGGTGAGCCGTGGGCACGGCTCGGCGTCGACGTCGACAACGGCTTCCACGCGCTCTACGTGGTCTCGCCCGACCGTAAGCAGCAGATCAGCAAGCTGGTGAAGCTGGCCAAGGAGGTCGACGAGATCTTCCTGGCCACGGATGAGGACCGCGAGGGCGAGGCCATCGCCTGGCACCTGGTGGAGACGCTCAAGCCCAAGGTGCCGGTCAAGCGGATGGTCTTCCACGAGATCACCAAACCGGCCATCCAGGCCGCCGTGGCGAACCCCCGGGAGATCGACCGTGACCTGGTCGACGCCCAGGAGGCGCGGCGCATCCTCGACCGCCTCTACGGCTACGAGGTCTCGCCGGTGCTGTGGAAGAAGGTCATGCCGAAGCTGTCGGCGGGCCGGGTGCAGTCCGTGGCGACCCGGATCGTGGTCGAGCGGGAGCGCCAGCGGATGGCGTTCCGCACCGCCGAGTACTGGGACATCCTGGCCACGCTCGCGGTGGCGAAGCCGGGCGAGGGCCCGCGTACGTTCAACGCCACGCTCGTCGCGCTGGGCGGCGACCGGATCGCCACCGGCAAGGACTTCGAGCCGACCACCGGCCGGGTGCGGCCCGGCGCGGGCGTGGTCCACCTCGACGAGGGCGGCGCCCGAGGGCTCGCGGCCCGCCTGGCCGACCAGCCGTTCACCGTCACCCGGGTCGAGGAGAAGCCCTACCGCCGCCGCCCGTACGCGCCGTTCATCACCTCCACGCTTCAGCAGGAGGCGGCCCGCAAGATGCGGTTCTCGTCGCAGCAGACGATGCGCACCGCGCAGCGCCTGTACGAGAACGGCTACATCACCTACATGCGTACCGACTCGGTGAACCTGTCCGAGACGGCCATCACGGCGGCCCGCCGGCAGATCGTCGAGCTGTACGGCGAGCGCAGCGTGCCGCCGGAGCCCCGCCGCTACACCGGCAAGGTGAAGAACGCGCAGGAGGCGCACGAGGCGATCCGCCCGGCCGGCGACAACTTCCGCACCCCCGGCGAGGTGGCCAAGGAGCTGTCCGCCGAGGAGTTCAAGCTCTACGAGCTGATCTGGCGGCGCACCATCGCCTCGCAGATGACCGACGCGGTCGGCTCCAGCGTGTCGGTGCGCATCCGCGCCGTCTCCTCCGCCCAGGAGGAGGCCGACTTCGGCGCTACCGGCAAGACCATCACCGACCCCGGCTTCCTGCGCGCGTACGTCGAGTCCAGCGACGACGAGAACGCCGAGGCGGAGGACGCCGAGCGGCGGCTGCCCACGCTGGTGAAGGACCAGCCGCTGACCGCCGACGAGCTGAACGCGCAGGGCCACCACACCCAGCCGCCCGCCCGCTACACCGAGGCGTCGCTCGTCAAGGCTCTCGAAGAGCTGGGCATCGGCCGGCCCTCCACGTACGCGTCGATCATGCAGACGATCCAGGACCGCGGGTACGTGGTGAAGCGCGGCCAGGCCATGATCCCGTCGTTCCTGGCGTTCGCGGTGATCGGGCTGATGGAGCGGCACTACCCCCGCCTGATCGACTACGACTTCACCGCCAGCATGGAGAACGAGCTGGACGAGATCGCCGGTGGCGACCACGCCGCCGTCGACTTCCTCACCTCCTTCTACTTCGGCAGCACCAACGGCACCGGCGACCAGGCCATCGCGCACGCCGGTGGCCTGAAGAAGCTGGTCACCGAGAACCTCAGCGAGATCGACGCGCGCAGCGTCAACTCCATCCCGCTGTTCACCGACGACGAGGGCCGCGAGGTCGTCGTCCGGGTCGGCCGGTACGGGCCGTACCTGCAGCGGGCGCTGCCCGGCTCGGTTTCGGGCTCGGCCCCGGCCCCGGCCTCGGGTTCGGCCTCTGGTGAGGGTGAGGGCGAGGAGGGCGGCTCGCAGGGTGACCGGGCGCCGATCCCGGAGGGCCTGGCGCCGGACGAGCTGACCCCGGAGAAGGTGCACGAGCTGTTCCTCGGCGGTGGCGGCGAGCGCAAGCTCGGCGACGACCCGTCCACAGGCGAGCCGATCCTGCTCAAGTCCGGCCGGTTCGGCCCGTACGTGGCCAGCGGCGAGCGCAAGTCGTCGCTGCTGCGCTCGCAGACGCCGGACAGCCTCACCCTGGAG
Organism: Micromonospora sp. NPDC048887; assembly: GCF_040649715.1. Lineage (NCBI taxonomy): Bacteria > Bacillati > Actinomycetota > Actinomycetes > Micromonosporales > Micromonosporaceae > Micromonospora > Micromonospora sp. NPDC048887. The sequence continues at coordinate 16,448 of NZ_JBEZGA010000027.1, forward strand.
CAGGCGTTGCAGTTGCTGCGCCTGCCCCGGCTGATCGGCGTGGCGCCGGACGGCACCGAGGTGTTCGCCAACAACGGCCGCTACGGCCCGTACGTCAAACGCGGTGACGAGTTCCGCTCGCTGGACTCGGAAGACAAGATGTTCACCGTCACGCTGGACGAGGCGCTGGCGTTGCTGGCCGCTCCGAAGACGCGCCAGCGCCGGGCCGCCGCGCCGCCGCTGCGGGAGATGGGCAACGACCCGCTCACCGAGAAGCCACTGGTGATCAAGGACGGGCGCTTCGGGCCGTACGTCACAGACGGCGAGTTCAACGCGTCGCTGCGGCGCGGGCAGACACCGGAGGAGCTGACGCTGGAGCAGGCGTCGGAGATGCTGGCCGAGAAGCGCGCGAAGGGCCCGGCCCCGAAGAAGAAGGCCGCTAAGAAGGCCGCCCCGGCGAAGAAGACAACGGCCGCGAAGAAGACGACCGCTGCGGCGAAGAAGACGACCGCGGCGAAGAAGGCCCCCGCGAAGAAGGCCGCTCCCAAGAAGGCGACCTCAACCCCGAACGAGTGATCTTGGAAGGAAAGGGCCCTCATGAGGGCCCTTTCCTTCCAAGATCTTCAGGAGCCTAGGACCTGGGCCAAGTACGGGTTCTGGAAGATGTGGGCGGGGTCCAGGCGGGCGCGGACGGACTGGAAGTCGGCGAATCTCGGGTAGGCCCTCGCCAGGGAGTCCGCGTCGCGCCAGTGCATCTTGCCCCAGTGCGGGCGGCCGCCCAACTCGGTCGCCACCTGCTCGAACGCCCGGAAGTACGGCTCGTACGGCATGCCCACGTACTGGTGCACGGCGATGTACGCGGAGTCCCGCCCGTACGAGTGGGACAGCCAGATGTCGTCGGCGGCGGTGAAGCGCACCTCGACCGGGAACAGCACCTTGAACGGCAGCCGGTCCACGATCCGGCGTAGCTCGGTCAGCGCGGTGGGCAGCGCCTCGCGTGGCAGGCCGTACTCCATCTCCACGAAGCGGACCCGGCGCGGGGTGCAGAACACCCGGTCGGAGCGGCCGGTGTAGGTGCGTTCGGTGAGCGCGCGGGCGGAGACGGCGCTGATCGTGGGCGCGACGGCGGGTACGGCCCGGCCGAGGCGGCAGGCGCCGGCGAAGACGGTGTTGGAGAGGAACTCGTCGTCGAGCCAGCCGCGCCAGCGGGGCAGCGGCCGGTCGTCGGCAGGTGCCCGGTCGTTGGTCTTGACCTGTACCCGGTCGGTGTACGGGAACCAGTAGAACTCGGCGTGGTCGTGCGCCTCGTACAGGCCGGGAAGGTCGTCGAGCACCTCGGCGAGCGGGGCCGGGCGTTCGTGCGCGCGCAGCACGAACGCGTCCACGCAGCGCAGCGTGACCTCGACCAGCACGCCCACCGCGCCGAGCCCGACGCGGGCGGCGTCGAACACGTCGCGGTTCTCCTCGGCCGAGCAGCGCAGCACCTCGCCGGTGCCGGTGACCAGCGTCAGCCCGGCCACGAATGTGGACAGGCAGCCCAGTTTCGCCCCGGTGCCGTGGGTGCCGGTGGAGAGCGCGCCGGCGATGGTCTGGGCGTCGATGTCGCCGAGGTTCGGCATCGCCAGCCCGTGCCCGGCGAGCAGATCGTTGAGCGTGTGCAACGTCATCCCGGCCGGTACGGTGACCAGGCGGCGCGTCACATCTACTGTGACGTCCGTCTCCAACTCGGCGAGGTCGATCCGGTGCCCGTCGGCGACGGCGGTGGCGGTGAACGAGTGGCCGCTGCCGGTGGCGCGGATGGTCCGGCCTGCCGCGGCGGCCTGGCGGACCGCCTCGACGACGTCGGAGACGCTACGCGGACGCACGGTGAGGAGCGCGGTGCTGTGCTGGTTGCCGGCCCAGTTGGACCAGGTGGGGGTACCGGTCATGACGGCCACTCCTCGACATGAATATGAAGTGAATTCATATCAGGAACGTTGTGCCTGGTAAATACCGCAATCGAGCCCGGCTCGTTGTACCGGTAGTCACAGACTCGTGACGTGCAGATATGTTCATCCGTCGAAGGGGGGTGGCGCCGAGTGTCCACACCAGCCGCCACGACCGGGCCGCTGCGTCGGGTACCGGTGCAGGGTCGAAGTGTCGCGCGGGTCCAGCGGATGCTGGACGCCTGCGCCGAGCTCGTCGACGAGGTGGGGTACGAAGGGCTGACCACGACCCTGCTCGCCGAGCGCGCCGAGGTGGCGATCGGGTCGGTCTACCAGTTCTTCCCGGACAAGCGGGCGATAGTGCAGGCGCTGACGCTGCGCACCATGGAGTCCTACCTCCAGCGGCTCGACGAGCGGTTCTCCTCGGACGACCTGACCTACTGGTGGGACGGCGTCGACGCGGCGATCGACGAGTACATCTCGATGCACCGCACCGTCCCCGGCTTCCGTACCCTGCACTTCGGCGACGTGGTCGACCTGCACCTGCTGGACGACCAGCGGGACAACAACGGGGTCATCGCGGAGCAGCTCGCCCGCGTACTCACCGAGCGTTTCGGCCTGGCCGGGGTGCCCGACCTGCGGTTCCACCTGGAGGTCGCGGTGGAGGCCGCGGACGCCCTGATCAAGCTGGCCTTCCGCCGCCGCACCGACGGCGACGAGCGGGTGCTGGTCGAGGCGAAGGCGCTCATCCGGGAGTACCTGCACCGGCAGGTGAACGCCCTCCCGGAGGCCGCCCACCAGGGCTGAGCGACACGGTGAACGGCGGGTTCCCGAGGCGCCGGGGCCCGCCGTCGTCACGTGGTGGAGCAGATCAGAGGAAGGCGTGCCCCTCGCCCCGGTAGGTCGGCACGGTGGCGACCACCGCGTCCCCCTCGACCAGGTGCACCTCGTTGACGTGCTCGCACAGCTCGCCCGCCTTGGCGTGGCGGAACCACACCCGGTCGCCGACGCGCAGGTCGTCGGCGGCCTTCCCGGCCAGCGGGGTCTGCACCTCACCGGCGCCCTCAGCGCCGAGCAGCTTCAGCCCGGCCGGCAGCCACGGCCGTGGCAGCCGGCTGTCCGCCGCCGGGCCGGAGGCGATCCAGCCGCCGCCGAGCACCGTCGCCAGCCCGGGCGCCGGGCGGCGGACCACCGCGCAGGCGAAGAACGCCGCCGGGGTCGGCTGCCAGGCACGGTACGCGTCGAACAGCGTCGGCCCGTACAGGCCGGAACCCGCGGTGACCTCGGTGACCGCGGGGTCGGCGCTGGTGGCGGCCACGCTGCCGGTGCCGCCGCCGTTGACGAACTCCAGGTCGGCGTGCTCGCGTACCGCGCTGACCGCGGCGAAGCGGCGCGCGAGCAGTTCCCGGTACGACCCGCGCTGCGCGACCCGGATCGCCGAGCCGAGCACCGCCTGCCCGGGCGGCGCGTCGCCCAGGCCGGCGATCTGCGCCTCGTACGACATCAGGCCGACCAGCCGGAAGCCGGGCCGGGCGGCGACGACGGCGGCGAGCGTGCCGGCCGCCGTGGCGCTGTGCACCGGGGAGCGGCGCACGCCGACGTGCACCCGGCCGCCCAGCGGTCGCCAGGAGGCGTCCAGGTCGAGGCAGATCCGCAGCGCGGGCCGGCGCGCGGGCGGGCACACCCGGTCGATCAGGTCGAGCTGTGCGGCGTCGTCGACCATCAGCGTCACCGCGTCGGCGAGCGCCGGGTCGGCGGCCAGTTCGGCGAGGCCGCCCCGGTGCGCCGTCGGGTACGCCACCAGGACGTCGTCGCTCACGCCGGAGCGGACCAGCCACAGCGCCTCGGGCAGCGTGAAGGCCATCACGCCGTGCCAGCCGGGACGCTTGAGCGCCCGGGTCAGCAGCTCCCGGACCCGTACCGACTTGCTCGCCACGCGCAGCGGCTTGCCGCCGGACCGGCCGGCGAGCGCCTCGGCGTTCGCGTCGAACGCGGTGAGGTCGACCACGGCGTACGGCGGGTCGAGGTGAGCGGTCGCCCGGTCGAGACGATCGCGAGTTTTGTCACGGTCGATGGCCACGTCTGCACGCTAACTGTCTGGACGGCAATGCGAAATACCCTCGCGTCTGTCCGGGCTGCGGCCGGTGGTCTCAGCGGCCTAGGCTCGGCGAGCAGGTGAATGTCGCGGGGGACGACCTCTCCTGCGCGACTAGAGTGTTCCACCGGGGATGCCCAGACCTGGGCCGGCACGTGGAGGTACGGCCATCGAAAGCCAGAACAGCGGCGAGTCGCCCGGCGTGTCGTCGCCCGGGACAGCCGCCGACCACTCCGGTCTCAGCGCCATCCGCTCGGTGCTGCGCATCCGGCCGTTCCGCAGGCTGTGGATCGTGCTCAGCGCCGCCTCCTTCGGCGACTGGCTCGGTCTGCTCGCCACCGCGCTGTTTGCCGCCTCCCAGGTCTCCGGCAGCACCGCCCAGGGTGCCGCGTTCGGCGGTGTGACGGCGATCCGGCTGCTCCCGGCGCTGGTGCTCGGCCCGGTGGCCGGCGTGTTCGCCGACCGGTTCGACCGCCGGTGGACCATGGTCATCTGCGACCTGCTGCGCTTCGTGCTGTTCGCCTCGATCCCGCTGTACGCGCTCACCGGCGCGGCGGGCGGGCTGGTGGTCGGCTGGGCGCTGATCGCCACGTTCCTGATCGAGTCGATCACCCTGCTGTGGATCCCGGCCAAGGAGGCGGCGGTCCCCAACCTGATCCCGCGCACCCGGCTGGAGGCGGCGAACCAGCTCACGCTGATCACCACGTACGGCCTCACGCCGGTGGCTGCGGCCGTCGCCCTGGCTGTGCTGGACCGGGGCGTCCGTGGCGCGGTCGGCGGCGACCTGCCCGACTGGGCCGAGCCGGCCCAGCTCGCGCTCTGGTTCAACGCCTTCTCCCGGCTGGCCACCGCGCTCGTGGTGGCGTTCGGGATCAAGGAGATCAGCCACGCCCAGCGCGGCGAGACCGAACGCTCCGAGCAGAGCATGTTCCGGCAGTTCTCCGAGGGCTGGAAATACATCGGCCAGACCCCGCTCGTCCGCGGCCTGGTGCTGGGCATCTTCGGCGCGTTCGCCGGCGGCGGCATCGTGGTCGGCACCGCCAAGTTCTTCGCCAACTCGCTCGGCGCCGGTGACGCCGCGTTCTCGCTGCTCTTCGGCGCGATCTTCGTCGGCCTGGCGCTCGGCATCGGGCTCGGGCCGATGATCGTGCGGGACATGTCCCGCCGCCGCTGGTTCGGGATGAGCATCGTGCTCGCCAGCGCCTCCGTGCTGGTGCTCGCCTTCGCCATCCACCTGTCCATGGCCATCCTCGGCGCGATCCTGGTCGGCGCGGGTGCCGGCATGGCGTTCCTGGCCGGCACCACGTTGCTCGGCGGCGAGGTGGCCGACGAGGTACGCGGCCGGGTCTTCGCCGTGGTGCAGATCGGCACCCGGCTGGTGCTGATCCTGGCCATCGCGCTGAGCAGCCTCCTGGTCGGCGTCGGCGGCTCCCGCCAGCTCACCATCGCCGACCTGGGCATCTCCATCTCCTCGACCCGTCTGCTGCTGCTCGCCGCCGGCGCGGCCGGCATCATCGCCGGCATCAGCGCGTTCGGCCAGATGGACGACAAGAAGGGCGTACCGGTCCTCGCCGACCTGTGGGGCTCGATCCGGGGCCGTCCGCTGATGCCGGCCGAGCCGTTCGTCTCCAGCGGCCTGTTCGTGGTCTTCGAGGGCGGCGAGGGCGCGGGCAAGTCCACCCAGCTCGCCGTGCTCGCCGAGCGCCTGCGGGCGCAGGGCCACGACGTGGTGGTCACCCGCGAGCCGGGCGCCACGCCGGTCGGCGAGCGGATCCGCTCCCTGGTGCTGGGCACCGCTCCCGACGAGGCGCCGTCGCCGCGCGCCGAGGCGCTGCTCTACGCCGCCGACCGGGCGCACCACGTGGCCACCGTCGTCCGCCCGGCGCTGGTGCGCGGCGCTGTGGTGATCAGCGACCGGTACGTCGACTCGTCGCTGGCCTATCAGGGCGCCGGCCGGACGCTTCCGGTGGACGAGGTCTCCTGGCTCTCCTCCTGGGCCACCGGCGGCCTCAAGCCCGACCTGGTGGTGCTGCTCGACGTCGAGCCGCGTACCGGCCTGAACCGGGTCGAGGGCCGCAACGAGGGCACCGACCGGCTGGAGGCCGAGTCGCTGACGTTCCACGAGCGGGTCCGGTACGCCTTCCTCGACCTGGCCGCCGGTGACCCGAAGCGTTACCTGGTCCTCGACGCCTCCCGCCCGGTGGACGAGATCGCCGAGGCGGTGGCCGGCCGGGTGGGTGAGTTCCTCGCCGATCCCGGCGGGATCGTGCACCCCCGTCCGGCGCAGGGCCCGGACACCTCGGTCCAGCCCGAGTTATCCGACGCGGAGCTGGTGACGATGGAGCAACCCCGAAGATGACAGACGTCTTCGGCGATCTGGTCGGGCAGGACGAGGCGGTGGCCACGCTGCGGCGGGCCGCCGCCTCGGCCGCCGCGCTGCTGCGCGCCGCCGCGTCGGTGACCGTCCGCGCGGGCGAGCCGGCCGGCGGGTACGACGACCTCGACGCGCTCGCCGAGGACTACGACGGCGATCCGGCTCCGGTACCGGCCACGCAGGCCGATCCCGGCGCCGGGATGACCCATGCCTGGATCTTCACCGGCCCGCCCGGATCGGGCCGCTCGGTGGCCGCCCGCGCGTTCGCCGCCGCGCTGGAGTGCGTGCACGGCACCGGGTGCGGCAGCTGCCCCGGCTGCCACACCACGCTCACCGGCACCCACGCGGACGTGCGGGTCGTGGTGCCCGAGGGCCTGTCCATCGGCGTCAACGAGATGCGCGCGCTGGTGCTGCGGGCGGCCAGCGCGCCGTCCGGCGGCCGGTGGCAGATCGTGATCATCGAGGACGCCGACCGGCTCACCGAGGCCGCCGGCAACGCGCTGCTCAAGGCGATCGAGGAGCCGCCACCGCGTACCGTCTTCCTGCTCTGCACCCCGTCCACCCACCCGGACGACATCTCCGTGACCATCCGGTCGCGGTGCCGGGTCGTACCGCTGCGGCAGCCGCCGGCGACAGCGGTGGCCGAGGTGCTGGTGCGCCGCGACGGGATCGCGCCGGACGTGGCCGAGTGGGCCGCCGCGGCGGCGCAGGGGCACGTGGGCCGGGCCCGGCGGCTGGCCCGCGACCCGGAGGCCCGGCAGCGGCGGGACGCGGTGCTGGCCGTACCGCGCCGGCTGACCGGCGTGGGCGCGGCGTTCGACGCGGCCTCGGCGCTGATCGAGGCCGCCGAGGCGGAGGCCGCCGCCTCCGTCGCGGAGATCGACGAGGCGGAGCGTACGGCGTTGCAGACCGCGCTCGGCGCGGGCGGCACCGGCCGGGGCGCGGCCGGCGCCATGCGCGGCGCGGCCGGTCAGCTCAAGGACCTGGAGAAGCGGCAGAAGTCGCGGGCCACCCGTGCCCAGCGGGACGCGCTCGACCGCGCCCTGGTCGACCTGGCCGGGTTCTACCGGGACGCGCTCACCATGGCGCTGCGGGCGCCCGTCGCCCCGGTGCACGCCGACACCGCGTCGCTCGCCGGGGCGGGCGCGCAGAAGTGGGACGCCGAGGGCTCGCTGCGCCGCCTGGAGGCGGTGCTTGAGTGCCGCGCGGCGATCGAGGCGAACGTCAAGCCGCGGATCGCTGTGGAGGCGATGATGCTGGCCCTCTGGCGCGGCTGAGCCGGGCCCGTCCGCGCTGTCCACAGGGCATCGACACGCGCGATTGAGGTGCGGTACGGTCCGGTGATGCCGTGGTGATCGTGGCGGCACGCTCAGTGAGGGTTGGCCGACCGGCCGGGAGGAGTCCGCCGATGCCGCGGGGCGAGATCGACGAGGCCTGGATCGAGGAGGCGGTGCGGCGCTACCGCCGGATCGAGAACCTGCAGGCCGAGTTCGACCAGGCGGTCGCGACGGTCGAGGTCACCGTCCGCTCGCCCGACGGGCTCGTCGAGGTGGTGGTGACCGCCGGTGGGCGCATCACCGACGTGCGTTTCCTCGGCCCGCTGCACCACCGCAGCCCACGCGACGTGGCCGGCTCGGTGCAGGCCGCGGTGACCGCTGCCGCCGACGCGGCCCAGTGGGCGCGCGAGAAGCTGCACAACGAGACGTTCGCGGCCTACCGGCCGCTGGCGGGAGCCTGACATGGAGACGCTGCGTGCCCTGGCCGTCCGTCTCGACGAGGCCGGCGCGACCCTCGCCACGCTGGCCCGAACGGTGACCGCCACCGACCCGCCGCACCCCGCGTTCGGCGCGGATGCCGCCGGCCGCCCCGGCGAGGTGGGCCGCGCGCTGCACCGCCAGTGGATGCTCGCCACCGCCGACCGGGCACGCGAGGCGCAGGCCGCCGCCGTCCGGCTGGCCGCCGCCGCGGCGGCGCTGCGCAGCGCCGCCGACCGCTACGCCGCCGCCGACGACGCGGTCGCCCGGCGGCTGGCCCGGGAGGCCTGATGGACGCCCTCGACCGCCTCGCCGAGCCGGGCCTCGACCTGCTCGCCCGCGTCGACACGCTGCTGGCCGCCGGTGCGCCCGAGGGGCACCGGCTCTGGCCGCTGCTGCGCCGGATGCAGGTCCTTCCCGGCGTCGCCGTGCGCGAGTTCCTCGACCTGCATCCCGCGCCGCTGACCGGCGCCGGGCACGCCGTGCGCCGGCTCGTCCGGGGGTACGACGACACCTGCGCCCTGCTGGCCGACCAGGTCGCCTGGTCCGGCACCGCCGCGTCGGCCTACGACGAGGCGCGTTCCGCGCTGCTGCGACACCTGGACGAGGGGCCGGAGAGCCTGGTCGGGCGGCTGGAGTCGACGGCGGGCTACGCCGACGCGCTGGCCGGCTGGGTGGAGGGCAGCCGGGCCGCGCTGGCCCGCGCGCTGGCCGAGGTGCTGGGTTCGGCGGAGGCGGTCGCGGTGCACGCGGCGACCCGGCCCGGCGTCGAGCCCGGCCGGTTCGGGGCATCGGCCGCGGCCGAGATCGCCACGAGGGTCCTGGGCGTGCTCGGGGTGGCCTACGACGGCGCCGAGACGCTGCTGCGGCAGTGGGGGCCGAGCCTGACCGAGACGCCCTGGCGGGACCGCGCCACCACCGCCCCGCGCTACGGCGGCACCACCCGGATCGGCTACTGACGGTCCACGGCGCCGCGCGCCGTCACCGGCCGTGGCCGGTGACGGCGGCGGCGCCGTGGCCTTCCCCTGCACCCCCCGCAGGTATGCCTTCACTCAACGCGCTCACGCGGTGTTTGTCAGGGGGGCGACGCAGATTCAGCCGTCCGGGCGAGGCGAAGGGGCCGGTTCGGCCGGGTCGACGACGATGATCGCTGCGGCGGGTGACCGGGCGGCGACAGGTGTGCCGTGCGGCGGGCATCGATCCGCGTAGGGTGGGGCGCATGGGCATGCTCTGCGCGGTCAGCTTCAACCGGTACGGGCGCCTCTACTACCTCGACCCGGGCGAGCTGCGCCCGCAGGTGGGCGACCGGGTGCTGGTGCCCACCGACGACGGGCCCGAGGTGGCCGAGTGCGTGTGGGCCGCGCAGTGGGTCAGCGAGGACACCGACGGCTTCCCGAAACTGGCCGGGATCGCCGGTGACGACGACCTGCGCCGCGACGAGACGCTGCGCCGGCGCAAGGCCGAGGCGAAGGTGGCCGCCAAGCGGCTGATCCGCGAACACGGCCTGCCGATGAAGGTGGTCGCCGTCGACCACGTCCTGGCCACCCCGGAGAACGGCAGCGACCGCACCACCATCTACTTCACCGCGCCGCACCGGGTCGACTTCCGCTCGCTGGTCCGCGACCTGGGCGCCACGCTGCACTGCCGGGTCGAGCTGCGGCAGCTCTCCGCCCGCGACTCCGCCCGCGTACAGGGCGGCATCGGCTCCTGCGGGCGTGACCTGTGCTGCGCCACGTTCCTCAACGACTTCGAGCCGGTGACCATCCGGATGGCGAAGGACCAGGATCTGCCGCTCAACCCGCTGCGCATCTCCGGTGCGTGCGGGCGGCTGATGTGCTGCCTGAAGTACGAGCACCCGCTGTACCAGAAGTTCCAGGAGACGGCCCCCGCGGTCGGCAGCCGGGTGTCCACGCCGCAGGGCGAGGGCAAGGTGGTCGGCCACAGTGTCCCGCGCGACGCGGTGACCGTCCGGCTGGACGCCGACGGCTCCCGCTCGATGTGCTCCCGAGCCTCGGTCTGCGGCCCCAGACAGGCCCACGAAAACCGCTGACCCACCCACCCTTCCCCCCACCCTTCCCCGGTGATCAAGGAGTTTGTGTCTCCGATCGCGCCCGGACAGGACACGAACTCCTTGATCACCGGGGTGGTCGGTCAGCGGATGACGATGGGGGGTTCGGCCAGGCGAGGGGTCAGCGGGGTCTTCGGGGTCAGCCAGGGGGCGGTGGGGGACTGGTCGGGGTTGAGCTGCCAGTCGTGGGACACCCGGTCGACCGCGATCGGGTAGATCGTCAGCGTGCCGTCCGGGCCGATCCGGAACCGCAGGAACGCCTTCGAGTCCTCGATGCCCTGCGCCGCGAACAGCTCGTTCAGGTTCACCCCGAACGCGCCCGCCACCAGCAGGTAGAGCGCCACGAGCTGGCTGGCGACCAGACCGATCACCGGACCGTAGAGGACCAGCGCGGCGACCGCCGGCAACGGCCACGGCCAGTCGTAGAACGGTAGCCGCAACCACACCCATGTGCCCCCGGCGGCGAGCGCCACCTGGGCCAGCCCGTGCGCCACCCCGAGGATCCAGTGCCGGGCGTGCCGTTTCCCGCCCGCCGTGGGTGGCTTGGCGAAGAACACCGCGCCCATCATCGCCACCACCAGCATGATCGCCAGCGGCACGCTGAACAGCCGCTGTTCCGTGGTGCCCACCCGCTGCGCCGCCACCCCGGCCATGGCCAGCATCAGCAGCGTGTGCAGGGTGCCGAGCAGCGTGGCGAAGCCCGGATTGCGGAACGGCAGGCGGGCGAAGATCCCCCAGCCGTACCGGCGGGACCGGGCCTTGTCCGGGTAGCGCGCGGCCAGGTCGTACTCCTGGGTGTTGCTGGCCCGCCGGGTCAGCGTGTCGCGCGGCGGCACCTCCAGCGTCTCCGGCAGCCGATGCGTGGGGTACAGGTAGGCGCCGCCGCCGCCGCAGGTGATGAGCTGCCGGTCCGGCCCGGCGTAACGGGCGTAGTGGTGCAGGTCGCCGGAAACCAGCACCCGCACCTGCGCCCCGGTCGGCGCGACGAGCGTACGGATGAAGTAGTCGATCGAGTCGTACGCGTTGGGGTGGTCGACGGCCTTGACCCACGTCGGCGCCGGCACCGCCAGGATCACCTTCGACTCCGGGGTGAGCTTGCGCGCCACCTCGTCGAAGTAGGTGAGCTGCGGGTCGTCCAGGTACGACCCGGACTGGTCGTCGAGGCCGAGCAGCCACCACCCGGCCGGCAGCTCGACGGCGAAGTACGAGCGGGACTGGCCGGTGCCCCAACCGGCGAAGTGCCGGTCCCGGGTACGCACGAACAGGCGCAGGAACGCCGTCAGCCCGTCGTACCAGTCGTGGTTGCCCGGCACCGCGAACAGCGTCGGCTGCTCCGGCGGGGCAACAGGCAGCGCCGCCTGGTACGGGCCCTTGCACCGGTCCTCGTACGCCTCGTAGCCCGCCGCCGGATAGACCTGGTCGCCGCCCATCACCAGCGTCTGCGCGCGGGGGAGGCGATGCCCGTCGACGGTCAGCTCCGGCTGGGCGAGCAGGTACGCCACGGAGTACGTGGCGTCGAAGCCGTCACCCAGGTCGGCCACGTAGTCGAGCCAGAGACCGCCGTCCGGCCCGACCTGCCGGAACGTTCCGTCGCTGAACGCGTTCTGCAACTCGCGCTTGTCCAGGTACGCCCCGAAGAGCATGGCCAGCAACGTACGCAGGCCGGTGCTGATCAGCAGCAGCGGCGCGAGCCAGGGCACCGGCCGGCGCGGGGTGAAACCCAGTTCCCGGGGGTCGATACGGCGAGGGCGGCGGGTGGCGCGCTCGCCGGGATGCGCCTCGGGTGCCGGTCGCGGCGGTTCGTCGGTCACCCGCCGCAGGGTAGTCCGGACGCGGCGCGAAGTCTCTCCCGCAGCGGGGCGGATGTGGTCCGTTGTCCGGGTTCCGGGGTGGGGGGATCCGGTTCGGCTTCCGGCGGGGCGTGCCGTACACTTGACGATCGTTGCCGCCTTAGCTCAGTCGGCTAGAGCGACGCACTCGTAATGCGTAGGTCGACGGTTCGATTCCGTCAGGCGGCTCGGTACAGAAGCCCAGGTCATCGGCCTGGGCTTCGCCGTTTCCCGAGGTCGGTCACGCCACCGGCGGGAGGCCAGAACCCGTCGTCGTCCTCGTCCGGCGACGAAGGGGCGTACTGGCGGAGAGCGCCGTCGCGGATCATCCAGACGCGGAAGAAGAACTGCTCCTGGTCCATTACGAAGAGCTGTACGGCGTTGGGGTTGTGCCAGGCCACGGAACCGAAACGCGTGACGACAGCGGTGAGGTCGGCGTGGTTGAGTGCACCGGCGAACACCTGACATTCGGGGTTCTTGTGCCCGCCCCACTGGTTGTCCACGGCGGTGACGAGGCGCAGGCTACCGCAGCAGCCCGAACTCGTGCCCGGTTCACGACAGCGGCACCGGGTGTCGAGCCAGCCGATGAACGCCTCCGCGTTCCGGCGGTCGGTCAGGCCCACCGACAGCATCACGTTGGCGACCCAGCTCACCGGATCCTCCATTCGGTCCCGCCCACGCTTGACAGTCGACCTGGAGTCGGTAGCCGTGGCTCGCGGTTACTCCGCATCGCAGCCTACGGGCGTGTGCATCGACGACGACAGTATCGGCCGTCCGGCCCGCCGTACCCACGACTGAGACACCGGTGGATGTCGTTCGGCCGACCGATCAGCCCACTGCCCTCTTGTTTCCGGCCCTACCGTGCCATTGCGCCGTAGTGATGGACCGGTTCGAATGTCTTCATGTCTTCGTGGGCACCCGGCTCCTTTCTGGATCGGCTCGAGCCGGAGCTGCAGGGGAAACTGCTGGCCCTCGGCGTCACGCGCGACATCTCATCGGGCCGGCGGATCTTCATCGAGGGCGGGCGGGACACCCACGTCGAGATCATCCAGCAGGGTGTCGCCAAGGTGACCATGTCGGTCGGTGGCACCGAGCAGCTGTTGGCCGTACGCCTCCCGGGTGACCTCGTGGGCGAGTTCGCCGCGCTCACCGACGGCCAGCGAACCGCGACCGTCACCGCCTGCGGGGAGGTCCGCGCCACTGTCATCCAGCAGGCTGCCTTCCGCGCCTTCCTGAGCCGGCATCTCGAGGTGGCGAACGAGGTGACAGCCACCGTCGGCCGGCGCCTGCACTGGGCCAACCTGCGTCGCGCCGACTTCAGCGCCTTCCCGGTGCCGGTCCGGCTCGCCCGGGTGCTGCTGGAGCTGGTCGAGGTGATCGGCGATCCGGTGGACGGTGGGGTACGCATCGCTGTCGACCTGACCCACGCCGAACTCGCGACGCTCGTCGGCGCCGTCGACGACACCGTGCAGCGGACGCTGCGCGGGATGCGCGACGACGGCGTCATCCGGACCGGCTACCGCCGGATCACCGTCACCGACCCGGACCGGCTCCGCCGACGTGCCGAGGAGGCCCTGTGACGGCTACCACGAGCGTACGGTGGCACGATCCGGTCGCCGCGGTCGCGCATCTGCGGGTCGCCGCACCGGAGGAGGTGACCGCCGCGCTGGAAGCGTTGTCCCGCTCGGATCCTCCGCTGGGCAGCGCCGAACTGCTGGCCCGTGCGTACGCATGGCTGCGCCGCTACGAGGGCGAACGGGACGCGGCGACGCTGGCCCGCGCGCAGGCCGACTTCGCCGCCGCCGCGTACACCGGCCCGGAGCGTGCCGTGGTCGGTCAGGCCCTGGTCCTGTGTGCCCTGTATGCCGCCATGCGGGGTCAGGATTTCCGGGCCGCCCGCGAACACGCCACGATCAGCTCGATCGGCCTGGAGGAGACGGCTGCGGCTCTGCTTCACGCCCTGGTCGACATCGGCGCCGTGTTGACTGACGACGCAGAGTTCGACGCCGATGGCGCGTTCGGCCGGGCTGACGAGCTGGTGGCCCGTACCGCCGGGGGCCCGTTCGCGTCGGCCGCCGAGGCGCTGCGGATGGCCCTGCTGGTCAAGCGTGCGCGGGATCGGAGTTTCTACGACGACCTCCGGCAGGTCCGCACGCGGGTGCAGGCGATGCTCGACGCCGGGGTGACAGGTGAACAACGGCAGTTCGCCGAGATCCTGCAGGAGGCTGCCGAGATTCTCGCGTCCACTCAGCGCGGCGAGACCGGGGAGGCGTTCGACTCGCTGCAGCGACTGGTCGACCTGGTGGACCGGCTACCGCCGGACGCACCCAGCACCCTGGCGCTGCGTCGGTACCTCAACGCGGGTGCGGTGGTCATGGAGGCGCCCGGGCACAAGCCCGGTGCCGAGCAGGCGCAGAGCCATGCCGCGGACGAGCCCGATCTGTTGGCCGGCGAGCGGGCGTTCCGCCTCTTCGTGTCCGGCACCGGCATCTGCCGCAAGGCAGTCGACCGGCGCGACGCCGACCAGTTGGCGCGCGGTGTGGACCAGCTGCGCCGGGCGTCGGACCTCGCGCCCGCCGACTATCCACACCGAGCGTTGATGGACACCATGCTGGGCCGGTTCCTCTGTGTGCGTTACGAGCTCGGCGCCGGCCGGGAGGCGCTGGACGAGGCACTGCGCCGCCTCGGCAGGGCCCGTCGGGCGACCGGTGACGTGGCGCACCCGGTGTGGGCGTTCGCCGAGATGGCCTCGGCGCACGCGTACCGGCTGGCGGGCCGCCGCGCCGAGGGCCGGGAGGCCGGTAAACGCGCGCTGCGCGGCTACGCCTGGAGCGTGCTCCTGCAGGCCGGTACCGCCGACGCCGCAGCCGCCGCCAGGGATGTGGTGGACGACGCGACCGAGGTCGCCCGCTGGTGCCTCGCCGACGGCGACGCGGGCGGCGCGGTGGGCGCGCTCGACGCCGGGCGCTGCCTGATGCTGTATGCCGCGACGGTCACCATGGGGATCCCCGCCCGGCTGCACGCGCTCGGCCACGACGAGCTGGCCCGCCGCTGGCAGACCGGCAGTGACGACCCCGACGTACGGCGTGACGTGCTGACCGCGCTCACCGGCGCACGGCTCAGCGACGTGCCGGTGCCGGACGTGCTGGACCCGCCGTCGCTCGACCAGATCCGGACGGCGCTGCGGGCGATGCGCCACGACGCGCTGGTCTACCTGGTGCCCGGGCGCCTCGGGGTGCCCGGTGCGGCGGTGGTCCTGCCGAACGGCAGCGAGCCGTTCGCGCTGTCCCTGCCGTCACTGGTGCAGTCCGACGACGACCCGGTGCGGCGATACAGCCGCCTGCTGGCGGCCCGCGACGCGGGCGAGGTGGGCGGCGGGGACGGCGACGCCGAGACCGCCGATCCGGTCACCAGGTGGCGGGACTCCCTGGACCGGCTCGCGGGGTGGGCGTGGCGGGTGGCGATCGGCCCGCTGCTCGCGGAGACCGGGCGGTGGGGCCTGTCCCGGGCGCCGCGGCTGCTGCTCGTACCGATGGGCCGGCTCGCCGCCGTGCCCTGGCACGCCGCGCGCGACCACGACGGCTGGTACGCGGTGCAGCAGGCCGAGTTCTCCTACGCGCCCTCGGCCCGGCTGCTCTGCGAGAACGCCGACCGCACGCCGATCCCGCAGGACGGAAGTGGCCTGGTGGTCGGGGATCCCACCCACGACCTGCCGGATGCCCGGACCGAGGCGCTCGCCGTGCGGGCCGCGTTCTATCCGGACGCCGAGCTGCTCGTCGACGACGCGGACGACTCCGGGGCCTCGTCGGCGGCCACCCCCGAGGCGGTGCTCGCCTGGCTGCGCCGCGCCGGCCGGGCACGACCCATGCTGCATCTGGCCTGCCACGGCGCGGTGGGACGGGGCGCCGACGGCTCGTACCTGCTGCTGGCCGGCCGGGCCCGGCTCACCGCACGGGACATCCTGGAGGGGCGCAAGGACGGGGCGATCGGTGTGGTGGCGCTCGCCGCCTGCACGACGAGCGTCCCCAGCGGAGCGTTCGACGAGGCGTTCAGCCTCTCCACCGCGTTCCTGGCGGCCGGCGCGCGGACCGTCTTCGGGTCGCTGTGGCAGGTGCCGAGCGACGCCACCTCGCTGCTGATGTTCATGGCCCACCACTACCTGCGGGCCGAGGGTCGCCGGCCGGCGGACGCTCTGAACCGGGCTCAGCGGTGGATGGTCGACCGTGAGCGCGCGGTTCCGGCGGACATGCCGGCGGCGCTGGCCCGCCGCGTGGCCGATCTCGACGGTGACGACCTGGCGACCTGGGCGGGTTTCCTGCACCTGGGCTGGTGACGCTCACCGTCCCGAGTGGGTGAAGGCGGCCCAGGACTCCGGTCTCGCCACGGAGTCGCCGGTGGCCTGCCGGCTCAGTTCCGCCGGCATGCCCGGCGGCGGCCGGCGCTGCGGGTCGAGCATCCACCGCTGGGCCCGGTGCAGCGCGTCGACCGGCTCGCACCCCTCGGTGTTGAGGAAGTGGTGGACCATGAACATCAGCAGCGAGGTCTCGGCGTCCGGCACCGCCCACAGCGATCCGAAGACGGTCCGCGCGCCCGCCGCCAGGAATGCGGTGGAGAGGCTGAACGCCTCGTCGTGGTCGGTGTGCGTGACGCCTGTGGTGCAGGCGGCCAGGAACACGCGCTCGATCGCCAGCTCGGCGAGACGGGACTCGTCGAGCAGCCGGCGGGCCGGCAGGACGCCACCGGCGAGCACGAGGTGCCCGTCCGCGGGCCGGTGCGGATCCACCCGGCCGTGGCAGGCGAGATGCAGCAGTGACGGGCCGGGCGCGGCCGACGACACCCAGGAGAGCACCCGGGCCGGTGTGGCGGTGCCCTCGGGGCCACCGGGGACGTCGCCGCCGAGGTGGGTGCCGTCCGGGTAGAAGGCGGCGTGCACGGCTCGTGCCTCGGCGGCGGCGAAACCGAGTTCACCTGTGGGGTCGCCGACGACCAGCGCGGAGCGTACCGGCCGGACCGGGAAGTGGGCGCTGGTGCAGAACATGCGGGCCGAGACCGCGTACGAGACGACCACATCCTCGATCGCGTAGTGCCGGGTGGTCCCGTCGCCACTGTAGGCGGCGTGCCAGGGCACTGTGGCCAGCAGGCCGAGCGGGATCAGGACGAGGCGTGCCGGCCGGTTCCCGCTACGCCACCGGTGAGCGTGGGCGACCAGCCGGCCCATCGCCGAGGACCAGGCCCAGGCGCAGATGTCGTCGATCGACATCGATTCCGCCGACGGCTCGGCCGGCTGGGCGTCGCGGAACCGGCCGGTGTGCCGGCCGAAGCCGGCGGCCGCGTCGAGCCGCAGGTCGGGCAGGGCGAGGACGTCGACCTCGCCCTCGCGGGGTACGAGCACCGCCGCACCCGAAGCGTCCGCCGTGGTCGGTACCAGGTAGACAAGCGCGTCGGCCTCGACCGCGGCCAGGGCCGCCCGGATCTCGGCGGGCCGGGCGGGCTGGAGGATCCCGCTCCGGTCCTCCGCCAGGAGGGTCCTGAGCACCTGCGCCCGCAGGTCGTCCGGCACCTCGGCAAGCGAGGGGAGGGCGCCCAACGGCGTACCGGTGAGCCGGTCGTGTCCGTATCCGGCCGAATGCTGCCACCGCACGGCCAGGTCCTCGCGGCCGGCGGCGGCGAGCTGGTCGGCGATGAGCCGTGACGACATGGCGGCGTGCAGGACCAGCCCTCGGCCGGCGTCCAGCGCGGCGATCAGGTCGTCGTCGGCGGTGTCCTGACGGCACCAGGTGGCGACGGTGACCGCGTGACCCGCCGCGTCGCGGGCGGCCGTGAAGGCGTCGTCGGTTCCGGACTGCACGAGCACCTGCCCCAGGTCGCCACGGAGTGCGCTCAGTCCGGCTTCGCGGGAGTCGGCGCGGCGGGGGCCGCCGGGCAGGTTCGCGGTCCGCAGCGCGGAGGCGTACGTCATCAGGGTGTTCGACCAGCTGTAGTGGTCCGGGCCGCCGAGCAGGTCGACCGCCCGGGCCAGGTGCCGCACCCCGCGCTCGGCCGCGGCGGTGTCGCCCGGGTCGATCTCGGCGACGCCGAGCTCGGCCCGACCGCCGAACACCGCCGCTCCCAGCTGACCGATGTGGTCCGGCGGGAGCAGCTCGATCAGCTTCCCGAGCTGCTCGGCGGCCGCGCGCAGGGCGGCGACGTCGCGGCGGGTGAGAGCCGACACGACGGCCGGCAGGAGCCGCAGCATCTGAATCGACTGCGTACGACTGTCCCCGTCCGCGACGACTCCGGGCGGCTCGATCGGTTCTTCGCCCGCGGCAGCTGACAGGTCGGCCAGGGCCTCGGCCATCGGCATCGCCAGACGGGCCCAGTACGGGAGTTCGGGATCCCGCAGCAGCCCGCGCAACTCGGCCGCCTCCGCCGCCACCTCCTCGGGGTTCCGGCCGGGAATGCCCAGCTCGAACAACCGGGCGAGGAGGACGGATTCCCGGTCCGGCTCACCGTCGGGCGACCGGAGGGACCGGAGCTGCTCCCTGGCCGCCTGCAACGCGCGGAGGTCACCGGAGCGGGTGGAGACACCGTTCAGCATCAGGTGAAGCACCCCCAGCGCCCGGGATCGGACCTCGGGATGGGCGTCCGGGCGCGCAAGGCGCAGGGCGGCCTGGAACCCCTCCCCGTCCTCGTCCCACCGGCCCGGATGCCCGGCTTCCCGTGCGTAGGACAGGATGCTCCGGCCGAGGTTGCGCAGGTCCACCAGCTCGGGCGGCAGGCCGTCCGTTCCCTCGGTGGCGTCCAGGAGGGCGACGATCCGGTCGGAGGGCAGCGCGCCGGGGTTCCAGGCGCAGATAGACACCTCGGCGAGGGCCAGACAAATGGCGAACGCGGCACGCGGTTGCGGCCCGGCGTGCCGGTCGACGATCGGCCATGCCCGCCGGGCCGCCTCCACCTCGCGGGACACCCGCGGACCGCTTGCCGGCACCCGGCCCGGTTCGCGGCGCCACTCGTCCGCCAGTTGACCGTCGCTGATGGCCAGCCGCAACATGTGCGCCCGCATCAGCGCGTCCGGGTCCGCCGGGCCGGCCGCCAGGACCTGGTCGATGCGGGCGCCGGCCCGTTCCAGGTCGGGCGGTGCGTGGCTGATCTGCCAGCGGGCGAAGAGGGCGCCGGCCAGTTCCTGTCCCCACTGGCCCGGAGCCAGCTCGTCTGCTTCCTCGACCAGCCGTACCGCCGTGTCCGCATCCGCCGCGGAGTCGTCTCGTACGGCGCGAAGGCGCAGCAACTCGCCGCACGCCGCGCGGGTCGCCGCCGCCAGCTCGGCCGGCTGGTCGTCGGGGGCTCGGCGCAGGCACGCGATCGCCTCGTCGAGATCGGCCGCGTCGTCGCGGGCCTCCCACCGGAGCCGGTAGGCGTCCGCCAGGTCGACCAGCAGGTCGTAGTCCGCCGGGAGGGTGTCCGCCGCGCGGCGGCCCTCGGTGATCAGCCGGTCCAGGATCGCCCGGTCGCCCGCCAGCAGGAACTGCTCGATGCCTGCGCGGCAGAACATCCACGCGGCCAGCGGGTAGCCCGGTGTCTCGGTCGTGGCGTCGGGCAGCGCGGCGTCGAGCATCGAGATGCCCAGGCGCAACTGGTCGGTGTCGCCGAGTCGCTCCGCCAGGAGCAGGTGGAGCATGCCCGACTGGAGCGTGACGAAGGCGGCCGAATCCGTGCCGGCCACGTCCGGACGCAACTCGTCGACCGCCTCGGCGGCGTGGCGGATCTCCGCCGGTCCGCTGTCCGGGCGCAGGCGGCAGCTGTCCCAGTGGGCCTGCGCGAGATGCGCGGCGACCAGCGCGCGTTCCGGGCTGCCCGGCGCGGTCTCCGCCCGCAGCGGCTCCCACACCGCGATGGCCTGCTCGCTGTCGGCGGCGTCGTCGGTGAGCAGGCTCCTCCTGCCGTACGCCAGCCCGAGCTCGAATCTCCACTCGTCGGTGTCCGGATCGTCCGGGTGGTCTGCCAGCAGGCGGGTGAACAGGTCGACGACGGCGGTCAGGTCGGCCGGGTCCTCGTTGTCCTGGGCGCGCTGCGTGTACGTCTCGGCGAGGGCCACCGCCAGGTCGGCGCGGTCGGTGCCCTCGGCCCGCTCGAACGCCTCGGTGAGCCAGGCGATCTGATAGTCGATCGATGGCTCGTCGAAGCCGGCGGTCACGGCCGGCCGTCCGGAACGACGGTCCGGATCGGGACCGTGAGGGTGGCCCAGTCGTAGACGTCGTCGGTGGCAACCGCGCTCGCGTCGCGGTGCACCGCAGCCCGCCCCAGCCGGTCGAGCACGCCGCGAAGCCCGATCGCGTCGCGTCGCGTCGAGAGCCCCGGTTCACCGAGCCGGGGCAGCTCGAACGGACGGGAGCTGAAGTGCTCCTCGGCGACGAACAGCTTCAACCAGTCCCGCACCGCCCGGCCCGGTGCCGGGGGCGCGTCCGGCGGGAGACCCATCTGGACCGGGCGGCCCTCCAGCGCTGCCGCGGCACGGCCGTGTTCGACGCGGCCACCGGGGAAGAGACCCGCCCACACCCGATAGCGGTCGGTGAGGTCCAGCAGGACGAGGTGCAGCGGGCGGCCGGCGTGGTTGTGCAGCCGGATGAAGACGGTGGGCGGAACCCAGCCGTGGCCCGACCAGCGGTAGTTCAGCCGTACCGATCCGTCCGGGCCGGGCCGGATCGGCGGGCGGTCGAGCGGCGCCCGGCGCTCGCCCGGCCGCGCCTCCACGATCTCCACCCCCACCCGGGACGCGAGCGCGGAGAGCGGGTTGTCGAGTGCCTTGACCTGCCGCCAGCGGGCGATGTGTTCCAGCGTCTCGACGACGCGGCCGACGGCGGCCGGGCCGCCGGCGATCTCCGGCGCGACAGGTGTGGTGTCCGTGCCGAGGATCCGGATCCGGCCTGCGGCGTCGGTTCGTACCCGAAGCTCGGGCACCTCGGCGACGGCAAGCCGTACGTGTGGGGACGACGCCATCGCCTCGGTCACCGCGCGGACCAACGGCTCGTCGCCGTCGACCGCGACGGTGGTGGCCGGCAACGGCATGCTCGCCAGCACCACCGGGTACTGCTTCTCCTCGTCGGGTTCCCAGCCGGCCGGCTCGACCAGGCTGCGCTCGGTGCGTACCGAGACGACCCGGGCCTCCCGGCGTACCGGCTCGCCCGCGACGGCGACACGCACCCCGTCACCGGTGCCCGGAGGCAGGCCGTGACAGGTGCCGGCGTCGATCTCCCAGGCGCCGCGCAGGTGGCGCATCACCACACCGGCGCCGCCCGCGGCGAGGGGACCACCCAGGAACGGCCGGTCGCCGGGCCCGGGCACCTGGGGAAAGAGCTCCGGAACCTGGTTCGGGACCACGTCCTCGACCAGGCAACGGGCCCGGGTCAGCAGGTCCCGGCTGGTGGCGTGCAGTCCGAGCCGCGCCAGAGCGCGCAACAGCGCCCAGGTGAAGACACCGTGGGTGAGGCCGTTCAGCGGCAACTCCTGGGCGAGCTCGAACGAGCGGCAGGCGGCCAGGGCGACGTACTCCGCGTCGGCCGCGAGCGGCGCGGCAGCCACCAGGGCCGCCATGTCGGGTACGTCGTGGCGCGCGGGAGCGTACCGGGCGCGTGCCTCCTGCTCCGGTACCTCGTTGCGGGCCGCGCCGCCGGCGTAGCAGCAGTCGAGCACCGCCACCGTGTGCGCGCCCGTGGCCGCCACCTCGCCGAGCAGCACGGCGAGTTCCTTGTCGTACAGGTCGGGTGTGCCGTGCTCACGGCTGTCCGCGCAGATCAGGGTCTGCACCATGCCGGTCGGTTCGAGATACCACAGGCCGGGCGGGGCGGGTGCCTGTGAGCCGTGCCCGGCGAACCAGAAGAGCGCCGTGTCGCCCGGCCCGGCAAGGCCGAGGTGCATCCGGATGCCGTCGATGACCGCCGCCCGGGTGGCGTCGCCGTCGAGCAGCGTGCGGATCGCCGGCGGCGTGCCCTTGACCTGGGCGGTCAGCAGGTCCCGGGCGGCCGTCACATCGGCCCGGCAGCCCCGGAGCGGACTGACCGCCCGGTAGGCGTCGACACCTACCAGCAGCGCGTACACGGTCATCGTGCCGCCCACCACCGGTCGCACCCGCGCAGGCCCCGGTCCGGCAGGTCGTGTCCGACATCCGACTCGGTCACCTGAGCGGTGTCCCCCGCCATTGCCGCGACGAGCGGGAATGCGATGAACGATTCGCCGGCAGGCAACGGCGCGGTCGCATGCGTTCGCGTGCCGGTGATGGCCACGGCCCCTCCAGGTCAGGGGTGAAAAGGCGCGCTAAACCGCGCCGGAAATGGGCTCGGGAATCGATGAGGCTGCGCAAGTCTGCCACGCCCGGGAAATGCCGACAAGGATCAGACGGCCGCCCTCCGGCCGGGCAGGAGTGTCCATCATCGACTGTTGCCGCACCTGGATCCCGGCTTAATCCGGGATCCGCCAGCAGGAACGTGGCAGGTTCGACGTGGGGCCGGGCACCGGTAGTCCTGTCAATCGGACCGGTCGTCCAACCGTCCCCACCGATCATGCGAGGGCGGTCCATTCATCTGGATCAGCGAAGGTGGCGCGATGGGCCTTGCGATCCGTATCGATACGACGAAGTCTGGCGTACACGTTCCGAATTGGAAGAATCCGAGGTCCAGGAATAATGGAATCCGCACACCGGCGTCGGGTCGAGGCGCCGTTGAACGCGAAACTCGACGTCACCGGACTCGGTCGTCAACGACAGGCCACCAGCCGGGACACGCGCAAGCGGCGGCACGCCGGCCTCTTCGAAGCGGTCCGGCGCCTCGACGGTCACCTCGACGCCGGCGCGCGGGCCGAACTGGCCAAGTGGGTGCGTGACGAGTACGAGCGCGAGTTCGGCGACGTGCCGCTCGGCTTCGTCGCCACCTGCTATCTGGGTCCGCCGTACGTCGACCACCGGCTGGACCTGTTCCACTCCATCGTCGAGCACTACGCCCCGGGCGACGTGATGCCGGAGCCGTTCGCGCAGGCGCGGATGCTCGCCCGGACCGGCGCGTACGCGTACATCGAGGTCTACGCCGGCGGCACCCTGCATCCCGTACTGCCCGACGGCTCCGTCGTCGGCGGATCGGAAGGACGATCGTGAGCACGAACGACCTGGCCCTGTCCCGCCAGTTGAGCCGCCTCGAGAACCTGACGGTGCAACTCAACACCCGCATCGACCTGGTCAGCGGCCAGGTGGCCAGCGTGGGACAGCGTGCCGACGAGACACACAACGAGCTGGCCCGGCTCATCGCGGACTTCCAGCGATTCGTGCTGGAGGCGCGGAAGGCCGACAACCTCCAGAACGCGCTGACCAACAAGGGCACCATCGAGAGCCGGCTCGAGTATCAGTTCGGCCACCACAAGGTGGTCCGCCGCTCGGCGGTCGGTGTGCTCCAGGGCTTCGACGTCGGCCTGCTCTCCGAGGAGACCGTCCGCTCGGTCAGCGAGCAGCTCATGATCCAGAATCCCCGGTACTGGCTGGCTCCGGCCCTGGTCGCGCTGGGTGCGTGGGCCGGCGACGAGCCGGATCTGTGCGACCGGGCGATCCAGGAGGCGTTCCGGCGCTCGCCCGGGCGTACGTCGCTGTTCATGGCGCTCGTCCTGCGCCGGCAGGGCCGGCGGGAGAGCTCGGTGCGCTGGCTGCGGCAGTACCTCGCCGCGCAGGACCCGACCAGGCTGGGCCGGCACTTCGCGGTGGTGCTGGAGTGCGTCGCGCAGGGGGCGTTCGGGCCGGCCGGCCTTGAGATGGTGCAGGAGCGGCTGGAGGCCTGGCAGGCGCAGCTTCTCGACGACGACGCGATGCGGCGGGCCCAGGTGGACCGGTGGCGTGCCGAGGTCGAGCGGCACGTGGCGGCACCCACGCCGGAGCGGTTCCCCCGCCTCGCCGCGCTCTCGCCGCAGTTCCCGGCGATGGCCGAGGCGCTGGCCCGGGCCGGCGCGCACCAGAACCTGATCACGAAGTACGCGGCGCTGGCGGCGGAGGAGCCCGTGGTGGCCGGTCAGCTGGAGGACGCCGTCGACGACATCCTCGACCAGCTGGTGAACGAGTACGACGACGAGGAACTGCCGCTGCGCCGGGATTACGCGCTGAACGAGGCGATCATCCGGCACCAGGGTGACCTGGCCGCCGCGCAGCAGGATGTGCCGGCCGACCTCGCGGCCCTGGAGACCACGCTGGACTACCTGACCATCCAGTCCGAGTCGGCGCTCAACCCGGCCGGCATCGGCGTCTCCCGATCGACGCAGCGGATGGCGGTGGCGTTCTGCCACGACTGGTTCGCCACGGCGCACGCCGAGTTCAGCATGAGCTACCGGCAGGGCCTGCCGGCCAACGTCGAAGCGGTCTTCCAGAGCACCCACAACCCAGGCGCACGCGTCTTCCAGCTGCCCCGCTGGGTCGGCTCGTTCACCAGGCCGCTTCCCGAGCTGGAGCAGTCGCTCGCCCAGCACTGGGACCGCACCTCCCAGCCGTACCTGGCCAGTCTCGGGTTCGACTGGATGAAGCAGTCGATCATTCCCGGGATCGTCAGCGCCGCCGTGCTCGTCGTGTTCACGCTCTGCCTGCAGGCCGCCGGCATCCTGTTCGGTCTGGCCACCGCGGGCATCTGGTTCCTGGTGCTCTACGTGCGATCGCAGACGGCCGCGACCCGGCAGCAGGAGGCGGCCCGGTTCATCGCCAAGGCCAAGCACGACTCGATCCTGCAACTGCGTGCCGCGAGCGCGGAGGTGACCGACTGGTCGACCGCGTTCCGTGCCGCCGACAGCAAGGAACCAGCGGTACGCGCGCTCATCGAGGACCTGTCCCGGTCGGGCGCCGCCGCGTCCCCCTTCGAACGCCGGGTGGCCGGCGAAGCAGATGCCACCGGAGGAGCCTGAGGTGACCGGAAAACCCGATCCGACCGCATCGTCAGTACCGGGGCAGCGCACCGGCGATGCCACGGTGCCGTGGGCACGCCAGTCCGCGCCGCAGCAGCCCCGCTCCACCAGCCGGGTTCGCCGGATGGTCACGAGCCTGCCGTCGTGGGATCCGCTGCCGCCCGGCGAGATCCTGGTCCAGCGTTCACGGCGGAGCTGATCGTGTACGCCACCGGCGGCCACTACGCCGCGTGGGCCGCCTTCCTGGAGAACTGGGCCGCCGGCGCCACCCCGGATCCGGCGGCCCTGCCCGCGATCGCCGACGACGACCTGCACGGCGACAACTGGGAACGGTTCGTCCTCCGGCTCACCGACGCCCTCTCGCAGCGCCTGCAAGCGGGTGCCGACCTGCTGTCGCGGGAGCTGAGCGGGGCCCGGGACGAGTTCTCCGCGGCCCGTGCCATGCACGACGCGCGGGCCCGGCTGGCGCCCATCCGGGCGGTCGCCGGACACCCCGGACTCCCCGGCGAGCTGCGCCAACGACTCGTCGAGACGATCGAGGCCCAGGTGCGGTCCCTGCAGACGTCGCTCGAAGACCAGATCGTGCGGCTGGAACGTACCGGCACGCCGCGGGCCGCCGTCGAGGCCCGGCTGCGCACCGTACGCGAGAACGCCCTCACCACCACGCCGGCCGCCCCCGGGGGTGGCTGGGACATCGCCCCCACGCACCGGCCGACGCGCCGGGTGATCATTTGACGAAGCCGAGGCATCGTGTCGAACTACGCCGAATCCCTGCGTGACCTGGACAGCTACATCGCCGCCCGGGTGCCGATCATCGGGGTGCGCACCATCGAACAGACCCGCGCGCTGCGCCTGGTCCGGCAGATGGCGACCAACCCGAAACGGTCCGCGCTCCCGTTCTGGATCTACACCCGTGCCACCGGGGTACGCGACCTGCGGCACAACGCCCCGGCCCTGGAGGACCGGTCGCTGACCGGCGCGCTCGAGTTCGCCGCGCAGCAGTTCACCAGCCGGGCGCAGGCCACCGTGATCTTCGTCGACCCGGAGGACCTCAGCGGCGACAACTCGGTGACCCGGCACGTCGCCGAGCTCGCCCGGCTCGCCGACGCCAACTCCGGCAGCCTCGTGGTCATCTCGGACACCCCGATGTGGAGCGGGCTGAGCCGGCTCGGCATGTCCGTCACGCTGGACCTGCCCGACGCCGACGAGATGTACGAGGTGATCGTCGAGTTCCTGCGGGACCACCACGGGATCGTGCCGATCGCGTGGACCGAGCAGGACGCCCGCCGCGCGGCCGAGTTCCTGGTCGGGGTGCCGGAGGGCACCGCGATCAACGTGATGGCCACGCTGGTGACCCGCGGCAGCGTCGAGACCAGCGACGTCGAGCACCTCGCCGAGTTCAAGGACAAGCACTTCGGGTCGCTGGCCGGCCTGGAACGGGTACGCCTCAGAGAAGCCGACCGCCAGGTCGGCGGGCTCACCAGCCTGCGGGACTGGCTACGCCGCAAACACAAGCTGATGGTCGCCGACCTGCGCGGCAGCGAGTTGCGCCCGCCGCGGGGCGTACTGCTGGTCGGCGTTCCCGGCTGCGGCAAGTCGCTGTCGGCCAAGGCGATCGCGGGTGAGTGGCGCCTGCCGCTGTACCGTCTCGACTTCGCCGCGATCCTCGGCCAGTACGTCGGCCAGTCCGAGGGCCGGTTGCGGGAGGCGCTGGAGACGGCCGACCGGGTCGCGCCCTGCGTGCTCTGGATCGACGAGATCGAGAAGGGCCTCGCCGGTCAGCACGACAGCACCGGTGTGGGCCGCCGCCTGGTCGGCCAGTTCCTGTTCTGGCTCCAGGAGTCGGCGCACCGGGTGTTCGTGGTCGCCACCTCGAACGACGTCCGCTCGCTGCCACCGGAGCTGCTGCGTAAGGGACGGTTCGACGAGCTGTTCTTCGTCGACCTGCCGGACGACGAGGACCGTCGCGAGATCATCGCCATGTACTACCGGCGTTACGTCGGGCAGGAGCCGCAACCGGAACTGCTCGACAAGCTGGTCGGCATGTCCGACGGGTTCGCCGGCAGCGACATCGAGTCGGCCCTGCACGAGGTGGGCGCCGAGGTCATGCTGAACGGTGGGGCGGCCGCCCTGCGCAGCGAGTTCGTCACCGACACGTTCGCCAACACGTTCCCGCTCAGCCGGACCAACCCGGAGCAGATCGAGGAGATCCGTGGCTGGGGCCGGGAACGGGCGGTGCCGGCGGGCCGGGCGCCCGGTGCCGCCGCGGGCCCGTCCGGCGGCCCGGCGCAGGGCCGGCGGGTGGTGGTGTTCGGCGACTGAGCCCGCGCCCGGTGCGGCGGGCGCGTGCACTCATGCCAGCAGGCCGGCTGCCAGCACGAGGGCGCCACCGCCGACCAGCGAAGCGACGATCAGGCAGAGGCGGTCGACCCACGCCCGCACGAGATACGCGCTTCCGGGCCGGCCCCGGACGTGCCGGATCACCGGGCCCTCCAGCGTGGCGAGGACGTCGAGTTCGCGTACCACCGCCACGTCCGCCCGCCGGCCCCGCCGGCCCCGCCTGGCCCGGACGATGTCACCGGCGCGCAGGGCCTCGTCGGGCACGCTGCCTTGGAGCGCGTACCAATGGGTTCCGCCGTCGGGAGACCGGATCCGGAACCGGCGGACCGTGACGTCGCCGTCCTGCCTGCCGCGTGCGTACCGGCGGCTGAGCCGCGCCGCGGCCAGGCCGGCGGCGGCCAGCGCGAGCGGCACGAGCAGTCCGGCGGCGACGATGACGCCGTCCAGGCTGCCCAGGGCGGCACGCACCGCGGTCAGCACGATCGTCAGCACGGCAGCGCAGGAGAGCACGATGGCGCCGCGGAACCGGCGGGTCTCGACGTCCGGCTGGACCGGCCCCAGAAGGACTCCCACGAGCGGACCGGCCGTTGTGGTGGGCGTCTGTGGTCGCGGTGCGGACGCTGGTGGTGCGCTGGTGGAGGTGCGCTCACCGCTCGGCGGGCCGGCTCCGGCCGGGCCGGGTGCCCGTCTGCCGGAGCCGGCTCCGTCGAACGGTGGTGGTCCGGTGTGTGCCGGGTCCGCGTCGCCGGCCGGTCCGAGGACACGCCGCCTGTTCGTCGGTGGCGGCGGGGATGACGGCTTCGTCCCCGTACGCCGCCGAGCGCGCGCCCACGGTGGAACGTCACTCACTGGTGCGCCTCGAGTTTCCGTGCCGTGCACTGGTTGGTCAGCCGGTCCCCGGTCAGTCCGGGAAACCGTTTCGCACACCAGCGCTGGACCGACTCCCGGGTGGGGAAGTCACCGAGCGCGAACGTGACCCACAGGGGGTTGCCCTGGTAGAGCTGCCGCTTGCCGAAGTCGGTGCTGAGTACGAGCACCACGCTCGTGCCCCGGCTCGGGGCGGACCGCAGAGCCAGGTGCTCGGCCAGGATGTCAGCCGCGGTGAAGGTGTGCGAACCGGCGGCGGTGGTCTGAAGCGGATCCACGATGCCCACACTCTTCGACGCGAGCTGTGCGACGAACCGGCCGTCGAACACCGTCGTGAGGGCGTCCTGCTGGCGTAGCTGCTCCAGTTGCGCGAGCGCTTCGGCCTCCGGGTCGGTCGAGGGCTCGGGGCCCGGCTCGGCCGGCGTGGACTCGGGCAGGGGCGCATCGCCGGTGGTGGTCGTGGCCGGGAACTCGGTGAACCCGGCGTCGGGCGGCGACGGGGCAGCGGCCGGAGGCTGCGTCTGCCGGTCGCCCTGGTTCGCCATCGTCACGGCGGTGACCCCGCCGACCGCCGCCAGGAGCACCGCGGCGACGGCGCCACCGACCAGCACCACACGCCGGTTCGGGACGGTGGGGTACACCGGCTGGTCCGGCTGGTCGACGGACCGGCTCGGCGGGGCGTCCGGCGCGGGCGTCGTCGCGGCATCCCGGATCCACACCGGAGTGCTTTCCGCATCCGCATCCGCATCCGCCGCCGGCGACGGCGGGGAGGCGGGTTCGGCGGGCGTGATCGGTGCCGTGGTGTCGTCGGGCGGGGTGTCGTCGGGCGGGGTGTCGACGATCGGGGTGTCGGCGGCCGGGGCCTGCTCGGGGCGGGGAGGCGTGGCCGGCCGGGGAGGCGGCTCGGCTGCCGGGGGATCCGCCGAGGGAGCCGGCTGCGTGGACAGCAGCGAGGTCAGGTCCCACGCTCCCGCAGCCGGTTCGTGATCGGTCATGGCACCCCTTGCCGGATCGCCGAGTCGTCGTGTGGGCCGTCTCCGAAGCTAGTTGTACGCAGCGTCGCCGACATCCACCGAGCCGGTGACCATTCACCGATCAGTGTTGATGCCGACGGGACGGTCGGCATCGACAGTCGCCTGGACGGCCGGTCCCCATCCCGACCCATGTCGGAATCGGCCCGGCCCTCTCGGGTTACCGCTGCTTCGCGCGCTGCCGCGCGGCCTCGTACAGCGCCACCGTTCCGGCCGCCGCCGCGTTCAGCGAACTCGCCGCCCCCACGATGGGGATGCGCACCATCCGGTCGCTGGCCTCCTGCCAGCCCTTGCTCAGCCCGTGCGTCTCGTTGCCGACCAGCAGGAGAGTGGGGCCGGTCAGGTCGTGCTCGGCGACGTCCACGTCCCCGTGCTCGTCCGTACCGATGATCTGGACCTGCGGCAGCCCGTCCGCGCGGACCGCGGCGACCCAGTCCAGAACCTCGCGGTGGCTGGCGACGCGCACCACGGGTACGGCGAACAGCGACCCGGTGCTGGCCCGGACCGCCTTCGGGTCGTACGGGTCGGCGGCGTGGCCGGTGACGATCACGCCGGAGGCGCCGAAGGCGTCGGCGGAGCGGATCAGGGTGCCGATGTTGCCGGGGGTCTTGGGGCGGTCGAAGACCACCACGAGCATGGCCGGCCCGGCCGGGATGCGGGCCAGGTCGTCGGCGGGCTGCGCCACGACGGCCAGCAGCTCGGGGGACTCCTCCTCCTTGCCGCTCAGTTCCCGCATCAGCTCCGGCGCGAGCGCGACCCGCCGGGCGTCGGCGCGGTCGAGCAGGTCGCGGCACCAGCGGGACAGGGGCTGCCGGTCCGGGTGCAGGAGGGCGCGGATCTCCCAGCCCTGCTCCAGGGCCACGGTGATCGGGCGTACCCCCTGGACCAGGAACTCCCCGGAGCGCTGCCGCTTGGTGCGGTTGGTCAGCAGCGCCTGCCACTGCTGGAAGCTCGCGTTCCGGGTGGTGATCGTCAGGGTCTTCGCCACGTCGCCGATTCAACCTCATCGCAGGCCCGGGCCACCCACCGGATGCGATCGAGGCGGAGCGGCGTGATTGTCCCCCCGCCTGACGAGCCGTTATCGTTCCCTGGCCCCAGCCCGCAGAGTTTGAGGATCGCGATGACTTCCCCGCCGTTGACGAAGGTTGCCGATCGGGAGGGTTCACCGGACCAGGGGCCGGCCGGTACGGCGACCGGGCGCGAGCCGGGCCGGGAGACGACGCCGAGCCGGTTCCGGGCCGACGTCGCCGGGCTCCGGGCCGTCGCGGTGGGGCTGGTGCTGCTCTACCACGCCGGGCTGCCGTTCATCCCCGGTGGCTTCGTCGGCGTCGACGTCTTCTTCGTGATCTCCGGTTTCCTCATCACCGGGCAGCTCATCTCCGAGATCGAGCGAAGCGGGCGGGTCTCGCTCACCGGCTTCTACGCGCGCCGGGCCAAGCGGATCCTGCCCGCCGCCACGGTGGTGCTGGCGGCCACCGCCGTCGCGGTCCGGCTGTTCGTACCCCGGGGTGAGTGGCAGGTCATCGGCGGTGACATCGCCGCCGCGGCGACCTACGTCGTCAACTGGCGGTTCGCCGACCGCGCTGTCGACTACCTGGCCGAGGACGTCGCGCCGTCGCCGGTGCAGCACTTCTGGTCACTCGCCGTGGAGGAGCAGTTCTACCTGCTCTGGCCGCTGCTGATCGTGCTGGCCCTCCTCGCCGCGCGCAAGCTCCGGCGGGCGAACGTACGGCCGGTCCTGTGGGCCGGTCTCGCGGTGCTGGCGGTGCCGTCGTTCGTCTGGTCGATCGTCGAGACGGCGAACTCGCCGGAGCGGGCGTTCTTCGTCTCCACCACCCGGCTGTGGGAGCTGGCGGTCGGCGCGGCGGTAGCGCTGCTGGCGGTCCGCGCCACGCGGATGCCCCGGTCGGTGGCGCTCGTCCTCGGGTGGCTCGGCCTCGCCGCGATCGTGGTGGCGGCGCTGCTGGTCAGCGGCAAGACCGCGTGGCCGGGATACGCGGCGGCGCTGCCCACGCTCGGCGCGGCGGCGGTCATCGCGGCCGGCGCCGCAGCCGGCTCCCGGGGGCCGGTGATGGTGCTCGGCCTGCGTCCGTTCCAGTGGATCGGCGACCTGTCGTACTCGCTGTACCTGTGGCACTGGCCGATGCTCGTGGTGGCCGCCGCGCACTTCGGCGACCTGTCGGTGACGCAGGGCCTGGTGGTGGCGCTCGCCTCGGTGGTACCGGCCTGGCTCACGTTCCGGCTGGTGGAGAACCCGTTGCGCTACTCGCGGAAGATCTCCACGTCGCCGCGCCTGGCGTTGAGCCTGGGCGGCAACTTCACGCTCGCCGGCATCTGCGCCGGCCTGGTCCTGGTGCTGATGGGCGCGTGGGCCGCCGCCGCGACCACCACCAAGAGCCGGTACGCCCCGGGCGCCGCGCTCCTGTCGACAGCACCGGGCACCGCGCCGATCGGTCCGGTCCCGGAGCGGTTCGACGTGATCACCCCGGATCCGCTGCAGATCCGGCAGGGCTTCATGGACGTGCCGGACACCAACCGCGACAAGTGCTTCCAGCAGGTCGAGGGTGCCGAGGTGCTGTCCTGCACGTACGGCGACCCGAACGGGGCCACCACCGTCGCGCTGGTCGGCGACTCGAAGATGGACCAGTGGCTGCCCGCGTTCCAGGTGCTCGCCGCGCAGAACGGCTGGAAGCTGCGGATCATGGCGAAGGCCGGATGCGCCTTCACCAGTGCCCAGGTGCTCAAGGGCGACGGGTCCGGCAAGCCCTACACCGACTGCATCCAGTGGAACCGCGCGCTGCTGGAACGCCTGGTGCAGGAGCGCCCCGACTACGTGGTCACCTCGCAGTCGGCGTCCACGGCCCTCGACAGCGCAAGCAAGCGCGCCACCGTCGCCGCGATGGTGTCCGGCGTACGGGCCTCGTGGAAGAAGCTCGACTCGGTCGGCACCAACGTCGTCGTCCTGGCGAACAACCCGCACCCGGGGGCGGCGGTGGCCTGCGCCGACAAGAACCGCAAGCGACTGTCCGCCTGCGCGTTCGACAGGGAGCGCCACGACCAGGACCCGGGCTACCGGATGCAGCGGCAGGCGGTCGCGGGCGCGCCGAAGGTCAAGATGATCGACCTGTTCGACGCCGTCTGCCCGACCGACAGGTGCCCGGTGGTGTTCGGCAACGTGCTCATCTACCGGGGCGGCTCGCACATCGGCGCGGCGTACGTGAAGACCACCGCACCGCACCTCGCCCGCGCCCTGTCCGACGTCGGCGTGCCGGCGCGCTTCACCCCGCGGGAGTGAGTCAGACGTACAGCTTCCGGGCGTAGTCCGGGCCGTAGTGGTGTTCCAGGTCGGCCAGGCTCTCCGCCGGGGCCTCCACCTCCTTGATCAGCCGGGGCCGGGTCGGCAGCACGTCCGGCTGCCACGTCTCCGGCTTCCACAGCTCGGAACGCAGGAACGCCTTCGCGCAGTGGTAGAAGATCTGCTCGATCGCGACCTCGACGGCGAGCACCGGCCGGTGGCCCTTGACCTCCATGTCGGCGAACCACGGCGCGTCGGAGATCAGCCGGGCCCGGCCGTTGATCCGCAGGGTGTCGGTGCGGCCGGGGATCAGGAAGATCAGCCCGACGTGCGGGTTGGCCAGGATGTTGCGGTAGCCGTCGGCCCGCCGGTTGCCGGGCCGCTCCGGAATCGCGATCGTGCTGTCGTCGAGCACCAGCGCGAAGCCGGGCGGGTCACCCTTGGGGGAGACGTCGCAGGCACCGTCCGCGCCGGCGGTGGCGAGCAGGCAGAACGGCGAGGCGGCCAGCCACTCCCGGTCGCGTTCGTGCAGCGTACGGCGTTCCTTGGCGAGCGCCCGCGCGGTCGGCGTGCCGAGCACGTCACGCAGTTCCGCCTCGTCGGTGATCTCCCGGATCGTCACGTCTTCCTCCCCCGTCCGTTGACCTCGACGGCGGTTCCGCCCCGCGACGGGCCGCGATCCGCCATGGTCAGCCTAGGTGAGCGCGTCGAGCGCCGGGTTTGCCCCCGGGGCCGACGGGTAGGGACCGGTGCGCAGCGTGCGTCCGGACGCGACGGATGGAGGCCGAGATGGAGAGCCGACTCAAGGTGCTCGGCCATCCCGTGCATCCGATGCTCGTGATGTTCCCGGTGGCACTCTTCGTGACCGCGGTGATCTTCGACCTGGTGGACACCGTGGGCGGGCCCGGCTTCCTCGCCGAGGTCGCGTACTGGAACATCACCGTCGGTCTGATCGGTGGCCTGCTGGCCGCGGCGGCCGGGGCGTTCGACCTGCTCGCCCTGCCGGCCGGCACCCGCGCCAAGCGGGTCGGGCTCACCCACGCCGCCGCCAACGTGGCGGTCATCCTGCTGTTCGCCGCCGTCTGGGTGGTCCGGCTCAACGCGGACTCGCGGGCGGCCGGCGGCGCGCTCGTCGCCATCGAGGTGGTCGCCCTGGCGATCCTCGGCGTCAGCGCGTGGCTCGGCGGCGAACTGGTGGACCGGCTCGGTGTCGGCGTCGACCCGGAGCACGATCTCAACGCGCCAAGCTCGCTGCGACCCCCCTCGGCGACACGGCGGATCGGAGACGTGCGATGACGGAACAGAGTGGCGGACGGGGCTGGCGTGGCCGCCAGCAGGGCTGGGATCCGATGGGCGAGCTCCAGTCGCTGCGTTCGGAGCTGAGCCGGCTGGTCGGCGGACGGTCCGGCGGCCAGGACGTGGACCTGGCCGAGACGGCCGACGGCTGGGAGGTGGTCGTCCGGCTGCCCGGCGTCGCGCCGGAGGAGGTCGCCGTCGAGCTGGACGACCGGGAGTTGTGCGTACGTGCCCGGTCGGAGGCCGAGGTGAACGCCGACCACGGCATCCCGGGCGGCTTCACCACCCGGGGCTTCGAGTACCGCGTGGACCTGCCGTCCCGCGTGGACCCGGACCGGATCGACGCGGTGATGGACCACGGCCTGCTCCGGGTGCGCCTGCCCCGGGCGGCCCGGCCCGCGCCGCGCACCATCACCGTCGGCCGCACCGGCCCGCGACCGGCCGCCGACCGTACGCCGAAGCCCGCCGACCCGGCCGCGGACCGCGAACTGCACCACCCGGACACCGCGCTCGACGAGATCGACAGGCCGTAGGAGCCGCGTGACCATCCCGTCCGACGACTCCAGCTCGGCGCGTCTGCCGCCGCGCCGCGACCTGGAGCCGTCGTCCGACGAATCCAGCTCGGCGCGTCTGCCGCCGCGCCGCGACCTGGAGCCGTCGTCCGGCTCCCGCTCGCCGCGCGGCGACTCGTCGGTGCTCGGCCCGGTCGGCGAGCGGGTGCCCGATGTCGAGCGGATCGCCGTGCTGCGCGCGAACGCGCTCGGTGACTTCATCTTCGTGCTGCCGGCGCTGGACGCGCTGCGGTCGGCGTACCCGTCGGCGGAGATCGTGCTGCTCGGAGCGCCGTGGCACGCGGCGCTCTGGCGCGACCGGCCCGGCCCGGTGGACCGGGTGCTTGTGGTGCCGGCGGCGCCCGGCATCCGCGATCCGGGGCCCGGCGAGTCGCCGGGCGACGTGCCGGCGTTCCAGGCCGCCGCCCGGGCCGAGCGGTTCGACCTGGCGTTGCAGGTGCACGGCGGCGGCGGCAACTCGAACCCGCTCGTGGCCGGGCTCGGCGCCCGGGTCACCGCCGGGCTGCGGGCCGAGGGCGCGCCGCCGCTGGACCGGTGGTTGCGCTACGTCTACTACCAGCACGAGGTGATCCGCTACCTGGAGGTGGCCGCGCTGGTCGGCGCGCCCGCCACCACCATCACCCCGGCGCTGGCGGTCACCGCCGCCGACCGGGCGGAGGCCGCCGCCGTGCTCGGCGAAGCCACCCGGCCCCGGGTGGCGCTGCACCCGGGCGCCACCGACACGCGGCGGCGCTGGCCGCCGGAACGCTTCGCCGAGGTCGCCCGCGAGCTGACCGGAGACGGGTACGAGGTGCTTGTCACCGGCACCCCGGCCGAGCAGGAGAC
Source organism: Micromonospora sp. NPDC048887 (assembly GCF_040649715.1). Classification (NCBI taxonomy): domain Bacteria; kingdom Bacillati; phylum Actinomycetota; class Actinomycetes; order Micromonosporales; family Micromonosporaceae; genus Micromonospora; species Micromonospora sp. NPDC048887. The sequence continues at coordinate 51,595 of NZ_JBEZGA010000027.1, forward strand.
GGTCGACGCGGTGGTGGCGGCGGCCGACGTGCCGGTGCGTCCCCAGGTCGGCACGCTCAGCCTGGGCGCGCTCGCCGCCGCCTACGCGGACTGCGCGCTCGTGGTCTCCAACGACACCGGCCCGCTGCACCTGGCCGCCGCCGTGGGTGCGCCGACAGTGGGCGTGTTCTGGGTCGGCAACCTGATCAACGGGGCGTCGCCGCTGCGCGGGCGGCACCGCCCGATCGCCGCCTGGACCACCCACTGCCCGGTGTGCGGCGTGGACTGCACACCCGGGATCTACCCGCACCGGCCGGGCGACGGCGAGTGTCCGCACCGGGTGTCGTTCGTGGCCGACGTGCCGGTCGCCGAGGTGGTCGAGGCGGCCCGCGAGCTGCTCACACCTCCGCCGGTGACTCGCTGAGAACCACCTCCCACGCCTCCACGTCGCGTTCGGTGACAGTGGTCGGCGACTCCAGGTGGTAGGCCCCGCTGGGCAGCACCCCGGCGCCGCCGTGGCGCTCCAGCACGGCGAGCTGCGCGGCCACGTCCTCGCCCTGGTGCCGCTCGGGCAGCCGCTCCCAGAAGTCGAAGCCGCCGGAGTCGACGAGCTTGGCCCGGTCGTAGAGCACGCACCCGCCGATCCAGGACACCTTGTACGCCCGCCACTCGCCCGCCGCGAGGTGCAGCTTCTCGGTGATGTGCAGCAGGTTCGCCGCCGGGTGGATGGACGCCCGGTGCCACTCCGGCGTGCCGGGCAGGATGCGTTCCGGCACCGGCGGCCCGGTCCACTCCTCGTAGTGCTCGTGCGTGTCCGGGCGGACGTCGTCGGCGTAGGAGAGCCCGTGCACCGCGTTGCCGACGAACCCGCAGCCCAGCTCGTCCAGTGCGGTGACCAGGCGGGCCAGCGCGCCCGGCTCCAGCCACACGTCGTCGTCGAGGCAGAGCACCGCGTCGGCCGCCGACTGGGCCAGCAGGTACGACCGGTGCTCGGCCAGGCCACGCCGGGGCAGCCGCCGGGTCAGCAGCACCGGATGCCCCCGGTGGCGCAGCGCCCGGACCATCGTGGCCGCGGCCGGGTGCGCGTACGCGGGCTCGCCGTCGGACTGGTCGCTGACGACCACGCCGAAGCCGGGTACGCCCTCCTGGGCGGCCAGCCCGGACAGCGTGACCGCCAGCTCGGCGGGCCGGTTGCGGGTGGGGATCAGCACGTCGAGCCGCCGGTGCTGCCGGAACCGTCCGGGCGTGCCCGGGTCGAGCGGACGGGTCACGCCGGCCTGCCCTCGCCCACGGTGGGGCTGTGCTCGCCGGGCATGACCTCACGGCCCTCGCTCCGCTCGGTGCGTTCGTTCATGCTGTGCTCGCCGGGCATGACCTCACGGCCCTCGCTTCGCTCGGTGCGTTCGTTCATGCTGTGCTCGCCGGGCATGACCTCACGGCCCTCGCTCCGCTCGGTGCGTTCGCCCATGCTGTGCGACTGGGCGCGGATGCGGTCGATGATCGCCGAGGTGGAGCGGTCCGGCACGTACCCGAGCGTGCGCACCTGCCCGCCCAGCCGCCGTACCAGCGGTGCCTCCGGCACCATCTCCGGCGGGTAGTCGCCGCCCTTGACGTAGACGTCGGGCCGGACCGCCTCGATCAGCCGGGCCGGGGAGTCCTCCTCGAAGACCACCACGTGGTCGACGCAGGCCAGCGCCGCCAGCAGGGCGGTCCGGTCCTCGACCGGGTTGACCGGCCGGTCCGGGCCCTTGAGCCGCCGTACGCTGCCGTCCGAGTTGACCGCCACGATCAGCAGGTCGCCGAGCGCGCGGGCCTGCGTCAGGTAGCGGACGTGCCCGGGGTGCAGCACGTCGAAGCAGCCGTTCGTGAACACCACCGACCGCCCGGCCTGCCGGTGCTCGTCCACGAGCGCGGCCAGCTCGTCCGCGCCCACCAGAGCCGGGTGGCCGCCCTCGTCCGCGCCGGTGCCGAGCGCGGCCAGCAGGTCCTGCCGCCGGCACACGCAGGTGCCGGTGTCGGCCACCGTGATGGTGGCGGCGAGCTGGGCGAGCTGGGCGGCGGTGGGCAGTCCCGCGTCGGCGGCGAGCGCCAGCGTCATGGCCGCCAGGTAGGCGTCCCCGGCGCCCACCGCGTGGCTGGCCGGGACCGGGGTGCTGTGGCTGCGCCGGGGGGTGCCCTCGGCGCCGCCGACCACCGCGCCCTCGGTGTCCAGGGTCACCGCCACCACGTCGGCGCCGGTGTGCGCGCGCAGTTCGGGCAGGCGGGACTCGGCCAGCACGGCCCGGTCCACGCCGGCGCCGGCCGCCGCGCTCACCGTCACGCCGGTGCCGGTGACGCTCAGCCCGTCCCCGGTCAGCGCCACCCGCTCCTCGCCGGGCACCGGCTCACCGGTCGGGCCGGCGGGCGCCTGCGCGGCGGGCGTGCCCGGGGCCGGGTGCGGGCCACCCGGCGCGCGGTCGCCGGATCCACCGGGCGCGGCGCCCACCATCAGCTCGGACGGGCCGTCGGCCTCCGCCGGGTGGTCCAGGTGCAGGTCACTTCCATGGGGTACGGCGTCCCGCTCGGCGTGTGCGAAACCGGCGGCGGCGCGGGCCAGCAGGCGGGTCGCCTCGGCGAAGCTCGGCGTCACCACAGTCGGGTTCAGCCCGCGCCAGTCGGCTAGGTCGTGCGCGTCGAGCGCCACTGTGCCGTACCGGTCGCGGTTGGCGACCAGCCAGGCGCGTACCGCCGAGGGCAGCGCGCCCAGGCCGTAGTCGCAGACCACGAGCGTGACCGGCTGCCCGGCGGCCACCGCGCGCAGCTCCTCGGTGGCGCAGTGCAGCGCGGTGAGCAGGCGGGCCACGGCGTCGGCGTCCAGCCCGTCCTCCGGGCTGCCGGAGTCCTCGCGGAGCAGGATCTGGTTGCCCGCGAGCATCCGCCGCTTGACCGGCGTGTGCCGGCCCGGCTGGCTCACCGTACGGTCCCAGACCGCCGCCCGGTCCAGGCAGTCGTGCAGTTCGTCACCGGCCACGTCGGCGCCGACCGGGGCGACGAGCGCGACCCGGCCGCCGAGCGCCGCCACGTTCACCGCCGTGTTGGCGGCACCGCCGGCCGCGGAGATCCGCCGCCGCAGGGTGAGGACCGGCGCGGGTGCCTCCCGGCAGAGCCGCTCCGACTCGGCGAACCGCCACTCGTCCAGCATGGCGTCCCCGACGACCAGCACGGGACGCTGCTGCCAGCTCGCCACAACGGTGGCGAGCCGGCGCTCTTCCGCTGCTGCTCCTGCCATGCCTCTGCGGATCCCCCCGGGCCGTCGGGCCAAACGCGACGCGGGCCACCCGATGCGTCCGGTTTCGCGGCATCGGGCGGGGGAACCGTCTCACACGTACCCCGGAGAGGAGAGAACAGCATGGCAGCGACACTTCAGGGCAAGCGCATCGCCTTCCTGGCCGCCGACGGCGTCGAGGAGGTCGAGTACACCAAGCCCCGGGAGGCGGTGGAGAACGCCGGCGCCCAGGTCGAGCTGGTCTCCATCGAGTCCGGCACGATCCAGGCCTTCAACCACCTCGACCACGGCAAGCAGTACCAGGTCGACGTCACCACCAAGGAGGCGGACGCCGGGGCGTACGACGCCCTGGTCCTGCCCGGTGGCGTGGCGAACCCCGACTTCCTGCGGACGGACCCGGAGGCGGTCCGGTTCGTCAAGGCGTTCTTCGACGCCGGCAAGCCGGTCGGCGTGATCTGCCACGGCCCGTGGACGCTCGTCGAGGCGGACGTGGTGCGGGGCCGCACCATCACCTCCTGGCCGAGCCTGCGCACCGACCTCACGAACGCCGGAGCGAACTGGGTCGACAAGGAGGTCGTCACCGACAACGGGCTGGTCAGCAGCCGCAAGCCGGACGACCTGCCGGCGTTCTGCGACAAGATCGTCGAGGAGTTCGCCGAAGGGCGACACGCCGCCCGCTGAAAACTCGTACGCCCACCGGGGGCATGATCCGCCCCCGGTGGGATAGGAAGCGGGATGACCGCCCAAGCCGCCCGTCCCGCGCTGCCCGCCCGTCAGATCCGCCTGCTGATGTTCGGTCTGATGACCGGCATGCTGCTGGCGGCGCTGGACCAGACCATCGTCGGTACCGCGCTGCCGACGATCGTCGGTGAGCTGGGCGGCATCAACCACTACTCGTGGGTGGTCACCGCGTACCTGCTGGCGTCGACCGCCTCGACGCCGCTGTACGGCAAGATGGCCGACCTGTACGGACGCCGGCCGGTCTTCCTGTTCTCGATCGGCATGTTCCTGCTCGGCTCGCTGTTGGCCGGGCTGTCGCAGGACATGACCCAGTTGATCGTCACGCGGGGCGTGCAGGGCCTGGGCGCGGGTGGCCTGATGACGCTGGCGTTCACCATCATCTCGGACGTGGTGTCGCCCCGGGAGCGCGGTCGCTACCAGGGGTTGTTCGGCGCGGTGTTCGGCGTGTCGTCGGTGGCCGGGCCGCTCGTCGGCGGTTACTTCGCGGAGACCAACTGGCGGTGGATCTTCTACATCAACGTGCCGCTGGCGATCCTCGCCATCGTGGTCTGCTGGCACGTGATGCGGCTGGTGCCGTTCGAGCGGCGGGAGCACACAGTCGACTGGATCGGCGCGGCGCTGCTCGTCGCCGGCGTGAGCTGCCTGCTGCTGGCGCTGAGCTGGGGCGGCGCCGAGTACGCCTGGGGCTCCGGCGTGATCGTCGGACTGTTCGCCGCGGGCGCGGTGCTCGGCGTGCTGTTCGTCGTCCAGGAGGCCCGGACCAGGGAGCCGATCCTGCCGCTGCGGCTGTTCCGCAGCGCCACGTTCGCGCTCGCCAACGGGGCGGGTTTCGTGCTCGGCCTGGTGATGTTCGGGTCGATCATCTTCATCCCGCTCTACCTCCAGATCGTCAAGGGCGCCTCGCCGACCCGCAGCGGTCTGCTGATGCTGCCGATGATGGCCGGCGTCATCGTCACCTCGGTGCTCACCGGCCGGGCGATGAGCCGGATCGGCAGGTACAAGTGGTTCCCGGTGGCCGGCGCGGCCGTACTCGTGGCCGGCATGCTGCTGTTCCAGCGGCTCCAGGTGGACACCTCGCTCTGGCTCGCGTTCGGCTACATGGTGGTGATCGGCGTCGGGCTGGGCCTGTGCATGCAGTCGCTGATCCTGGCCGTGCAGAACGCGGTGAGCGTCCGCGACCTGGGCGCGGGCACCTCTTCGGCGACGTTCTTCCGGTCGCTCGGCGGCTCGTTCGGCGTGGCCATCCTCGGCGCGGTGCTGTCGTCCCGGCTCACCGCCGAGATGTCCGCGCGGCTGCCGGGCGCGCTGGCGCAACTCCCGCCGGAGCAGCGGGCGGCGGTGGCGGCCGGCGGGAACTTCTCGATCAACGATCCGGCCGCCATCCTCGCGCTTCCCGCTCCGGTACGCGCCGCCGTCCAGGCCGCGTTCGTGGAGTCGCTGCACCTGGTCTTCCTGACCACCGGGCTGATCGCGGTGGTCGCCGTGCTGGTCACGCTGGCCATGCCGAACCACCAGTTGCGCGGCACCGGCCCGCAGGGCGCCACCGGCGGCGCCGACCCGATCGGCGGCAAGGCGCCCGCGCCCGGCGGCAAGCCGCTGGCCAAGGAGTCGAAGGAGGAGGCCGCCGCCGAGATGGAGGCGAAGTCGCAGACGATGCTCTGAGCCGCGGCTACTTGAGGATCAGGCGGTTTGTCTGCTCGAACACGTCGAGGTCGGCGAGCGTCTCGGGCACGCTCGACGACAGCGGGTGCGGGAAGTCCGCCGGGCGGAAGAACCCGGCGTCGGTGGTCTCGTCGGTGAACCGGGTCAGCTCGCCGTCCCACTCGTCGACCCGGAACGCGGTGGTGAAGACCTGGTACGTGTGCCCGTACATGTTGGTGTGGGTGCGATCAGGGCCGGTGTAGAGCGCGAACGCGCTCACCCGCAGCGCCCGCAGCCCGGTCTCCTCGCGGACCTCCCGGACCGCGCAGTCGGCGATCGACTCGCCGAGTTCCATGGCACCGGCCGGCAACGCCCACTGGCCGTTGTCGGAGCGCTGGATCAGCAGCACCCGGGCGGCGTTGTCGCGCACCACGGCGCGGGCGCCGACGAACATCAGGGTGCGGTCACCGGCCAGGGCGCGGAGCTGCCCGACGTACGAGTCGGCCCACGAGATGCTCACCCGGACAATCTACGCACCGCTCGCTGCCGCCTCGGCGATTCCGGGGGTTACGCAGATGTGACCGCCGCCACTACTTTGTCACCCATGCGTAGCACGATGATGGATGCCCCTCTCCAGGTCGCCCGGATCCTCGAACACGGCTCCACCGTGCACGGCGCGGCGGAGGTGGTCACCTGGACCGGCGCCGAGCCCCGCCGGATGACGTACGCGGAGGTCGGCCGCGCCGCCGCCCGGCTGGCCCACGCGCTGCGCGACGAGTGCGGGGTGACCGGCGACGAGCGGGTCGGCACGTTCATGTGGAACAACAACGAGCACCTGGTGGCCTACTTCGCCGTGCCGAGCATGGGCGCGGTGCTGCACACCCTCAACATCCGGCTCTTTCCCGACCAGGTCGCCTACATCGCCAACCACGCGCAGGACCGGGTGGTGCTCGTCGACACCACGCTCATCCCGCTGCTCGCCCGGGTGATCGGCGAGATGACGACAGTCGCGCACGTGGTGGTGGTCGGTGGCGGCGACCCGGCACCGCTGCTGGCCGCGGCCGGTGCCCGGATCACCGTGCACCACTGGGACGCGTTGCTGGCCGACCGCCCGGACCACTTCGACTGGCCGGAGGTGGACGAGCGCGACGCCGCCGCCCTCTGCTACACCTCGGGGACCACCGGCAACCCCAAGGGCGTCGCCTACTCGCACCGCTCGATCTACCTGCACTCGCTCCAGGTCTGCATGCCGGAGGGCTTCGGGCTCGGCCCGAACGATCGGGAGCTGGCGATCGTGCCGATGTTCCACGCGATGTCGTGGGGCCTGCCGTACGCGGCGTTCCTCTCCGGCGCGTCGCTGATCATGCCGGACCGGTTCCTCCAGGCCGAGCCGATCGCCACGATGATCGCCGCCGAGCGCCCGACGCTGGCCGGTGCGGTGCCGACCATCTGGACCGATCTGCTGGCCTACCTGGACGCGCACGAGGTGGATCTCTCCTCGCTGAAGGAGGTGATCGTCGGCGGATCGGCCTGCCCGCCCGCGCTGATGCACGCGTTCCACGACCGCTACGGCATCGACGTCATCCACGCCTGGGGCATGACCGAGATGTCGCCGCTGGGATCGGTCTCCCGGGCACCGGCCGGCGCGACCGGCGAGGACGCCTGGCGCTACCGCTACACGCAGGGCCGCGTCCCGGCGGGCGTGACCGCGCGGATCGTCGGCCCGCTGGGCGAGCCGCTGCCCGCCGACGGGACGTCGGTGGGTGAGCTGGAGGTACGCGGGCCGTGGGTGACCGCCCGGTACATCGGCGACGACGCCCCGGAGGAGGAGAAGTTCCGGGACGGCTGGCTGCGTACCGGTGACGTCGGCACGCTCTCGCCGGACGGCTACATCACGCTGACCGACCGCGCCAAGGACGTGATCAAGTCGGGTGGGGAGTGGATCTCCTCGGTCGAGCTGGAGAACGCCCTGATGGCCCACCCGGCGGTGCTGGAGGCGTGCGTGGTGGGCGTGCCGGACGAGCGCTGGGACGAGCGTCCGCTGGCCACGGTGGTGGTCCGCGAGGGCGCCTCGGTGACCGCCGAGGAGCTGCGTGACTTCCTGGCCGGCTCGGTGGCCCGCTGGCAGTTGCCGGAGCGCTGGGCGTTCATCGACGCGGTGCCGAAGACCAGCGTCGGCAAGTTCGACAAGAAGGTGGTGCGCTCCCGGTACGCCGACGGCGGGCTCGACGTGCGGGAACTGACCGCGTCGTAACGCTTCGGGGCGTACCGTCGCCTACACGGGTAGGACGCGTTCCCAACGGACATTCCTCCCAGAGGGCGGCCCCGGCGTTCGCACCGCGCCGGGGCCGCCCGTCCGTTACGGGGTGACCCGCACCGTCATTGTTGCGAAACTTGTTCGCGTCTGTCCGGCTGTCGGGGAAATCCGGTCGGCTACTCGTCGGCGGTGCTCACCAGCACCTTGCCCACCACGCTGTCCTGCACCGCCCGCTGCGCGGCAGCGGCCTCCGCCAGCGGATACCGGTGCAGCGGCAGGCCGGCCTCCGCGCCGACCCGGATCGCGCCCTGCGCCACCGCCGCCGCGATGTCGGTGACCGCCTGCGCCTTCGCCACCTTCGGCGCGGTGTAGATCAGCACGAACTGCCAGCGCGCGTTCGGGCCCATCAGCGGCCGGATCGGCAACGTGACCTCGTCGCCGCCGTCGTCGGCGTACACGCAGACCGCGCCGCCGGTGCGCAGCATCCGTACGTCGGCGGCGGCGTTGCGGGCGGCGGAGACCTCGACGATCGTGTGCACCCCGTCGGGCGCGACCTTGCGGACCTCCTCGACCACGTCCTGCTCGCGATAGTTGATCACGAAGTCGGCGCCGGCCGCCGCCGCGAGCTGCGCCTTCTCCGGGCTGCTCACAGTGCTGATCACACACGCGTCGGCCCAGCTCGCGAGCTGGATCGCCGCGTTGCCCACCGCGCCCGCGCCGCCCTGCACCAGCACCACGTGGTCGCTCAGCGCGCCGGCGTGCAGCCTGTCCGGCATGAACTCACCGGCGGTCAGGCAGCGGTGCGCGGTCATGAACGGGATGCCGAGCGCCGCGCCCAGGTCGAACGAGGCCGGACCGAGCGGCACCGCGTGCCGGACCGGTACCACCGTGTACTCGGCCGCGGTGCCCCACGGCCGCTGCCAGGCCGCCTCCCACACCCAGACCCGCTCACCGACGAGCGTCCGGTCCACGCCCTCGCCGACCGCCTCGACCACCCCGGCGCCGTCCTGGTGCGGGATCTGCCAGCCGGCCGGCAGCGGCCACGCCTCGCGGGCCTTCCAGTCGGTCGGGTTCACCCCTGACACGGCCATCCGCACCAGCACCTCGCCCGGACCGGGCTCCGGCACCGGCCGCTCGACCACCTGGAGCACCGAGGCGTCTCCGCTGCGCTCGTACACGATCGCCTTCATCGCAGTCCCTCCGCCGTCCTTCCGGGTGCGCTACCCGGCAGCCGCCCGAACATGCGGCCCCGGGCTCACCCGGCCACCGTACGACGGCTCGTCAGGCGGCCGGCTTGAGCACGACCTTCGAGTAGCCCGGCTCGCGGCGGTCGAAGCGCTGGTACGCCTCCGGCGCCGCGTCCAGCGGCAGTTCCTTGCTCACCACGAAGCTCGGTGTCGCCCGCCCCGCCGTGATCAGGTTCCGCAGGTACGCGTTGTAGGTCTTCACGTTCGCCTGCCCGGTGCCGATCCGCAGGCCCTTCTCGAACAGCTTGCCCACCTTGAACAGCAGCTCACCCCGGGCGGAGTGCTCGTCCGGGGCACCCGGGTCCGCCGAGAGGTAGAGCCCGACCACGCCGATCGCCCCGGTCGCGCGCACCACCTCCACGAGCGTGTTCAGCACCAGCGCCGGCTGCTCCTCGCCGCTGGGCGCGGACGCCTGGTAGCCCACCGCGTCCACGCCGTGATCGGTCCCCACCCCGTCGGTCCGGTCCCGGATCTGCTCGACCGGGTCGCCAGCGCTGAAGTCGATCGCTGTGGCGCCGATCGACTCGGCCAGCCGCAGCCGGTCCGGCACCCGGTCCACCACGAACACCTCGGACGCCCCGATCAGCACCGCCGAGTACGCGGCCATCAGCCCGACCGGCCCGCCGCCCATCACCGTCAGGTTCTCGCCCGGCCGCAGCCCGGTCATCGCCACCCCGTGGTAGCCGGTCGGGAAGATGTCGGCGAGCATCGCGTAGTCGTTCTCGTGCTCGGTTCCCGGCGGCAGCTTCAGGCAGTTGAAGTCGGCGAACGGCACCCGCAGGTACTCCGCCTGACCACCCCGGTACGGCCCCATCGACACGTAGCCGTACGCGCCGCCGGCGAAGCCCGGGTTCACCGTCAGGCAGAACCCCGTGCGCTGCTCCCGGCAGTTGCGGCAGAACCCGCACGCCACGTTGAACGGCATCGAGACCCGGTCACCCACGCGCAGGCTCGTCACGCCCGGCCCGGTCTCGACGATCACGCCCATGTTCTCGTGGCCGAACACGATGCCCGGCTCGGCGGCCGTCCGTCCCTCGTACATGTGCAGGTCCGAACCGCAGATGGCGGTCGTCGTGACCTGGACGACCACGTCGTTCGGATCCTCGATCCGCGGGTCGTCGACCTCGTTGACGGCCACCTCGTGCGGCCCCTCGTACACCACAGCCCTCATGTCACCGACCGTAGGCCGGGTGGTGGCGGCAGGTGGGTGGTTCAGTCGATCCCCGCCACCACCTCGGGCGTGAGCGCGCCGATCGAGGGGAGCAGCACGGCCGCGAGCGCCTCGGCGTCCGGATCGAGCGGGTACGACGCGTGCGGCACCGCCACCACCCGGCATCCGGCGGTCGCGGCCGAGCGGACCCCGTTCGACGAGTCCTCCACCGCCACGCACCGGGCCGGGTCGACGCCCAGCCGCTGCGCCACCGCCAGCCACACGTCCGGCGCGGGCTTGCCCCGGGCCGTCTCCTCGGTCGACAGCGTCGCGCCGAACGCGCCGGCCAGGCCCGTCGCGTCCAGCGCCGCCGCGATCAGCCGGGTCGGCGACGAGCTGGCCAGCCCCAGCGGCCACCGCGCGGCCATGCGGCGCACGACCGCGTCCGCGCCGTCGATCAGTGGTACGCGCTGCGCGTACCGCCGGGCCATCTCGGTCACCACCTCGGTGGCGACCTGCTCGGCCGACCTGTCGACGCCCAGCTCACCGCTCAGGTAGGCAGCCCACTCACCGGTGCTCATGCCCATCAGCCGGCGCTGGGTGTCCGGTTGCCAGGCGCCGCCGTGCTCGGCCACGTACGCCCGCCGGACCTCCTCCCAGACCGGCTCGGAGTCCACGATCACGCCGTCCAGGTCGAAGAGCACCGCGTCCACCACGAGGACCATCCTGCCCCAGCCGGCGGCCGGACTCACCGGGGCAGCGTCACTCCCGCCGAACGCTGCGCCGGAAGACCGATCGGGGCCTTGGGCGGGATGATCGTGCGGCAGCGCGTCGCGATCGGTTCCAGCAGCTCCCGCAACCGGGCGGTACGCTCCGCGCCCAGCGCCCGCCACGGGCCCGCCGCGGCCCGGTCGGTGGCCTCCTCGACCACGCGGAACGTCTCCGTGGCGTGCGGCGTGGGGCTCAGGTCGCCGGTCAGCCAGCCCTTGTCCACCAGGCCTCGCTCGGCGGCGGCCCACTGCTCGTCGGTCCAGCCCCGGGCCGGCTGGTGGAACTCGCGGGACTGGTCGACCCGGCACCGCCAGGCCACCACCTCCGCCGGCTCCAGCCCGGTTGTCACCAGCGCCGCTACGTGGCCGTCGCCGCGGTGCTCGCGCAGCGTGGCGGCGGCCTGCCAGAGCCGGGCCAGCGGGTACTCGCCCCGGGGCAGCGCGGCGTTCACCGCGCCGAGCACCCGGCCGGCGACCTCCACCCGGCTGGCCGCCTCCTCCAGCAGGTCGGCCGCCTCGACCAGGTGCGACTCGGGCAGCTCGTAGGTGAACTCGGCGAGCGCCTGCACACCCCCGGTGAGCCGGGCCCGCAGCGCCTCCTCCGGCGTGGCCAGGCGCCACACCGAGGGCAGCGCACGGGCCACCATCGCCGGCGCGAAGCTGAAGAAGGCGGCGGTGACCGCCGGCGCGTCGACCGGCCCGAGCGGCGCGGCCCGGCCGGCGAAGTAGCCGCGCCAGTAGCCCCGCAGCCCGACCGCCTCGAACGCGGCCCGGGCGCGCGGGTGGAAGTAGGTCACCGCGTGGACCGGCTCGTAGAGCGTCCACATCTGCCGGGTCACCCCGGTCTCGTCCAGCGCCGCCACGTGCACCTCCGCGTCGGTGGGCAGATCACCGCGAGCGGCCGGACCGCCCGCGGTGAGCATGAACTTACTGCCCGTGGTGACCGGGCGGAAGCGGAGGGGCAGCGGGGAACGACGATCAACGATAGATTCATCTCACTCTATGCATCCGAAGGGATGCGCCGAGTTACTTCAGTGTGCCGGCATGCCGGCGAGGACCGAAAGGACCAGGGATGGGCAGACTCAGTCGGGTGACGAGAAGGGCAGTTCTCTCGGGGGCTGCGGTGGTGGTGGCGGCCGGGCTCATGCCCGCACAATCGGCGGGTGCGGCACCTCCGCCATTCCAATATGCGATCAAGGGCGGTACGCCCGAATGGCGCAGCCTCACGACGCACAAGGCGATGGTGGAAGCCGTCCAGATTCCTCGTGCGACAGTCGCGGCCATGAGCACGGAACAACTCGCCACGGCGGTGCTGGATTACCCCCTGCTGCCCGACGCGCTGGCATTCAACAACGTCCAGCAGGGCCTGGAGACGGTGGCTTCCCGGTTCACCGGGCTCCGCGAGCTGCTGGCCCGCCCCGACGCGGGCGCGGTGCTGCTGAACCGCTACCGGAAGCTGGATGCCGCCATCCCGTCGACGGCCACCGAACTGCAGGCGGGTGATCGGACGCTCGAAGCCTGGAAGCTGGAGAGTCTGCTCGCGCAACCGCAGGTGCTCGACGCCATGTCGGCGGGCCAACTCGAATCGCTCCTGCGCCTCGGGCTGGAGAAGTTCACCGTGAAACAGAGCCACGCGAAGGTGTACGGCGAGGCGGGGCTGGAGCCCACCGCGGTCCTGCTCGGCCGGGCGCTCGGGGTGCGGGAAGGCTGGAACTGGAAGCAGTCACAGCTGCTGCGCGAAGCCGTCCAGCTGGTGCCGGACGCCACGGCCACCACCGTGGACGCGGTTCGCCGGCACCTGGCCGAGCCGCTCGCCCGCCACGAGGTGACCGACGGGTTCAGCACGCAGGACTACTCGAGCACAGTCTCCACGCCGAGGGGTACGTCGGTTTCTGTCATCGTCATGACCTCCGAACTGACCAGCGCGCAGATCACGTCCTACAACAACTACGTCGCCACCAACTACCCGTCGGCGACGCGTGAGCGGAGCGCGTCGCGCAAGTACAACTGCCACTCCTACGCCTGGTACTCCACCGCCACGTCGAACGACCGCTGGATGAACAGCCCCGGCGACGACAAGTACTGGCAGGACGGCAGCTACACGCTCTGGCACACGCCTCTGGTGTGGTACTCCGGCATGAGGATCTCCTACTCCAGCGACGACCACTCGGGAATCTGGGTGGGCACCGGGAACTACGTCCGCTCGAAGTGGGGCCAGATGGGCCAGATCTACCACCTCTGGAACTACACGCCGTACAACGAGGCGACCACCAACTCCTACTTCCGGAGCTGATCGGCGCGGAGACGGCCGTCTCGCGGGATGCCGGGCCTACCAGCATCCCGCGAGACCCGCGGCCTACTTCGCCGCCAGCACGTCCACGACGAAGCGCAGCGCTCCCGCCGGGTAACCCTGGGGCGGGTTGGTGCCGTATCCCAGCTCGGCCGGCAGGTCCACCTGCACCCGGCTGCCCACCGGCACCCCGACCAGACCCTGGTCCCAGCCCTTGATGACCTGGCCCACGCCGATCGGGAAGGTGGCCGGCTGGCCGTTGTTCCAGGAGGCGTCGAACTCCTTGCCGTCCTTGTAGGTGACGCCCACGTAGTTGGTGGTGATCTCCTGGCCCTTCTTCACCGCCGGGCCCGTGCCCTTGACCAGGGTGGTGACGGTCAGCTTTGTCAGCTCACCCGTGCCGGCCTTGACTGTCGGCTTGGTCTTCAGCGCCGGGTCGATGCCGGCGGGCAGCTCCGGAGCGGGCATCGCGGTCGGCTCGGCCGGGGCGCTGGGGCTCGCCGAGGAACCGGCGGTGGACGCCTTGTCGTCGTCCCCGCTGTTCAGCCAGACCAGGCCACCGACCAGGGCCACCACGGCGAGCACGCCGACCGCCGCGCCCAGCATCGACTGCCGGCGGCGACGCGCCTCGGCGGCCTTCTTCTCGGCCAGCTGGGCGGCCAGCCGCCGCCCTGCCTTGGTGGCCGGGGCGGCCTGGCCCTCCGACCGGTTCTCCACACGCTCGCTCACGTCGACTCCCTGCAGGTGGGTGGGTGCGCCCCCGGCGGGCCGCCGCCGAGGCCAGCGCACACGGTACCCGCCCGGAGCCCCAGCGTGCCCATACGCCCGCCACGATCCGGACACGAAGCCCGATACGGGGGCGCCGCGCCGGGGTACGGTCCGGCCATGGCGATCCTCACTGAAGAAGACCTGGCACTGCTCGGCGAACCGCAGCTCGCGCACGTGGCGACGGTCGAGTCCGACGGCACCCCGCACGTCACCCCGGTCTGGGTGGACACCGACGGCGAGCACATCGTGTTCAACACGGCCAAGGGCCGGCAGAAGTACCTCAACATGGCCCGCAACCCGGTGGTCGCGGTGTCGGTGGTCGACAAGGCCGACGACTTCCGCACCCTCTGGGTGAAGGGCACCGCGGAGTTCGTCACCGAAGGCGCCGACGAGCACATCGACCGGATGGCGAAGAAGTACCTCGGGCAGGACACCTACCCGTGGCGGCGCCCCGGCGAGGAGCGCGTCATCGTCCGCGTCACGCCGACCGAGAAGCTCGGCCGCGGCTGAGCGGCGCGGGCCCCGCGTCCACCGGGGGCGGGGCCCTCGCCGTACGCGTCAGGCGCTCTTCTTCTTCGCCGGGGTCTTCTTGGCTGCCGTCTTCTTGGCCGGTTCGGCCTTCTTGGCCGCCGTCTTCTTCGCGGGCGTCTTCTTGGCCGCGGTCTTCTTCGCCGGTTCGGCCTTCTTCGCCGGCGCCTTCTTCGCGGCCTTCTTCGCCGAGCGGGCGGACGAGATCGGCGTCGGCTCGGCCCCGCCACCGGACGGCGCCTCGCCCCGGGCCGCCCGGGCCCGCTCCACCGACGCCTTCAGCGCGGCCATCAGGTCCACCGCGGCGGCCGGCGCCGCCTCTTCCTCCTCCGGCTGCACCACCTCGCGGCCCTCGACCTTCGCGTCGATGACCTCCTGCAACGCGGCCCGGTAGTCGTCGGTGAACGCGTCCGGCTCGAACTCGCCGGCCATCGAGTCGATGAGCGAACTGGCCATCGCCAGCTCCGGCGGGCGTACCTTCAGGTCCTCGTCCAGGAAACCGAAGTCCGGCCGGCGGATCTCGTCCGGCCACAGCATGGTGTTGAGCAGCAGCACGCCCTCGCGGACCCGCAGCGTGGCCAGCTGCTCGCGCTGGCGCAACGCCACCTTGACGATCGCCACCCGCTCCGAGTCGGACAGCGCGTCGCGCAGCAGCACGTACGGCTTCGTCGCCGAGCCCTCCGGCTCCAGGAAGTACGCCTTGTTGTAGAGGATCGGATCGACCTGCTCGGCCGGTACGAACTCCAGCACGTCGATCGCGTGCGAGGTGCTCAACGGCAGGTCGGCGAAGTCGGAGTCGGTGAGGATGACCATCTCACCGCCGCCGATGTCGTACCCCTTGGCGATGTCGTCGTAGGTCACCTCCTCGCCGCAGACCGAGCAGGTGCGCTTGTAGCGGATCCGGCCGCCGTCCTCACGGTGCACCTGGTGGAAACGGATGTCCTTCTCCTCGGTGGCCGAGTAGACCTTCACCCCGATCGACACCAGGCCGAACGAGACCGCTCCTTTCCAGATCGCCCGCATTCCCGCGCTCCTCTCCCCGGTTGACCACCAGAATCGCAAACGATCGAACGAGACGCACGCGCTTCCGTGCGCAACTACAGTCGAGAGGTGCCCGGCGCGCCGTTGAAGCCGATGCTCGCGACGACCGGGCAGCTCCCGGCCGGCGCCGCTTGGTCGTACGAGTTCAAGTGGGACGGCGTACGCGCGCTCGCCGACATCTCCCGCGGCGACAGGCACTTCTACGCCCGCTCCGGCGTCGAGATCACCACCGCTTACCCGGAACTGCTCAACCTGGCCGAGCAGGTGGACGACGCGCTGCTCGACGGCGAGGTGGTCCTCTTCACCGACGGGCAGCCCTCGTTCACCGCGCTCGCCGAGCGGATGCACGTACGCAACCCGGTGAAGGCGGCGCGGCTGGCGGCGACCGTGCCGGTCACGTACATGATCTTCGACCTGCTGCGGCTCGACGGCGTCGACCTGACCGCCCGGCCGTGGCGGGAGCGGCGGGCGGCGCTGGAGTCGCTCGGGCTCGGCGCCGCCCGGTGGGCGGTGCCGCCGGTCTTCACCGACGGCCCGGCCACCTACGCGGCGGCCGGCGAGCACGGGCTGGAGGGGGTGATGGCCAAGCGGGTCGACTCGCTCTACCGGCCCGGCGTGCGCTCGCCGGACTGGGTGAAGGTCAAGCTGGAGGTGACCGCCGACTTCGTGGTCGGCGGCTGGCGGCCCGGCGCCCGGCGCGTCGGCGGGCTGCTGGTCGGCGTGCCCGGCCCGGACGGGCGGCTGATCTACCGGGGACGCGTCGGCGGCGGGATCGGCGCGGCCATCGAACGGGAACTGCTGCGCGAACTGGAACCGCTGCGCGCCACCGCGTCGCCGTTCGCGGCCGGCGTGCCGCGCGAGGATGCCCGGGGCGCGATCTGGGTAACTCCCCGGATCGTGGTGGAGGTCAAGTACGGCCAGCGCACGCCGGACGGCCGGCTGCGCTTCCCGCGTATCCTGCGCCTGCGCCCCGACAAGCCGCCCGAGGAGGTCGACGATGCCGGCTGACCGGCTCAAGGTCGAGGTCGAGGGGCGCTCACTGGAGCTGTCCAACCTGGACAAGGTGCTGTTCCCGAAGGCCGGCTTCACCAAGGGCGAGGTGATCGACTACTACACCCGGATCGCCCCGGTGCTGCTGCCGCACCTGCGCGACCGCGCGCTGACCCGGATCCGGTTCCCCAACGGCGTCGACGGCGGCTCGTTCTTCGAGAAGAACGCCCCCGCCGCGACCCCCGCCTGGGTACGCACCGAGAACCTGCCCGCGCCCGGCTCGACGAAGGGGCGGGAGACCATCGACTACGTGGTCTGCGACGAGCTGCCCACGCTGGTGTGGCTGGCCAACCTGGCCGCGCTGGAGCTGCACACTCCGCAGTGGAAGATCGGCACGCACCCGGACATGATGGTCGTCGACCTGGACCCGGGCGCCCCGGCCGCGCTCAAGCAGTGCTGCCGGGTGGCGCTGCTGATGCGCGACCGGCTGGCTTCCGACGGCGTCGAGGCGTACCCGAAGACGTCGGGGAAGAAGGGCATGCAGCTCTGCTGCCCGATCGCCGGCACGCAGGACGCCGAACTCGTCTCCGACTACGCCAAGCGGATCGCGCAGGAGCTGGAGCAGGCACACCCGAAGCTGATCGTGTCGAAGATGGCGAAGAACCTGCGCCCCGGCAAGGTCTTCATCGACTGGAGTCAGAACAACGCGGCGAAGACGACAGTGGCGCCGTACTCGTTGCGGGCCCAGTCGGTGCCCTCGGTGTCCACGCCGCTGACCTGGGACGAGGTGGAGGCCGGGGCGGCGGGGAAGCGGCCGTCGACGCGGCCGTACACAGCTGGCGAGGTGCTCAAGCGGGTGGAACAGCAGGGCGACCTGCTGGCCCCGCTGCTCGACGGCGGACCCGAGCTGCCGTGATCCGCCACCACGCGCCGCCCACCAGCAGCAGCACGATCACGCTGATCGCCACGTCACCCACCAGCGCCGCCGCCGGGCTCGCCGGGGCATAGGTCGGCACGGTGTACGCGAGCGCCGCCGCGACGACCAGGCCGGCCGAGCCGGTGGCGAGTACGTGCCGCTGTCCCCAGCCGGGCCGGCGGGACCAGCGCGTCAGCAGGACGGCGGCGATCCCGGCGAGTGCGAGGGCGAGCACGACTCCCGGCCAGCCGGGGGCGATCGTCGATCCCACGTACGCCACCGCCACGACAAGCGCGGGCCGGAGCGGCCGGGGCGGGCCGGCTTCGGTGTGCGGTCGGCCGGCGGGCGGTAGTCCGGCGAGCGTCGGCCGGGTGGACGTCGGCCCGGGCGTCGGTGCGGTGGGCGGTGACGCGGCGTGCCGGTGGCGGAGCAGGGCGACGGCGACCAGGGCCAGCGCCACGCCGGTGGCGAACGCCAACTGGACCGGCGAGGCCAGGAAGTTCTTGCGGCCACCGTCGTCGGCGAACACCAGCAGGCTGCCGCCGAGCCAGAGCAGCGCCGCCACGGCCAGCCCCGGCCGGCCCAGCCAGGGCCGTGCCCGGCGGCCCGCACCGAGGTACGACTCGACGAGCGCGATCGGCGCGCAGATGGTCAGCACCACGTGGTTGCCCACGTAGTCGACTGCCTGCCTCGCGCTGAACCCGAGGCCGGGCACCAGCGTGGCCTCCGCGGCGGCCCGGGTGCCGGCGAACTGGGTGTCGTCGAGAAACCCGGGATTGAACAGGGACTGGTCGACAAGGCCGGCCTGGACCACCCCGAACGCGGCGGCGAGCAGCGCGATCCCCGGCCAGCCGAGCCCGAGCCGCCGGGCCGTCTCGCGGATCAGCAGCGCGGCCCCGCCGTACATCGGGGCGAGCACCAGCACGACGAACGGCATGCCGATGAGGGTGAAGCCGCCCCAGGAGCACTCGGCCGTCCACGGGGCGATCAGCAGCAGCGCGATCACCGGCACCAGCCGCCGACACGGGGGTTCGGTCGTCATGACCGCAACCGTCGCGCAGCCACCCGGCCCTCGGATACGGCCGTCGGACGACCGAGCCGGCGACCAAAGTCGATGGCCGGTGCTCTGCTGCGGCGTCCGGTGTGTCCCGAGTGCCCTGCCCGGCCTGGTCGCCCGCGTGTGCGCCGGCTCGGCTCGCCTGGCCGTCCGGGTGCGCCACCGCGTCCGGCTCGGGCGGTCGTGACGGCTGGCCGCCGGGGTGCGTGACGGCTGGGCGCGGTGGCTTGTCCTCGCCGGTCGGGCGGGTGCGCGACTACCGTCCGGCGGTTCGGCCTCCTGATCGACAGGCTTGCCCGGCTAGGGTGAGCTGACCGTCAGACAGGAGCGCATCAGATGGCCACCCACGCACCCGCCGTCGCGGCCGACGCGCCGCTGCTGACCTACCTCGACGACGCCACCGGCGAGCGCACCGAGCTGACCGGGCCGCAGCTGGGCCAGTGGGCGGCCCGCAGTGCCGGGCTGCTGCGCGACGGGTGCGGGCTGCGCCCCGGTGACCGGGTGGCGGTGCTGCTGCCGCCGCACTGGCGTACCGCGGCGGTGCTGATCGGCGCCTGGTCGGTCGGTCTGACGGTCTCGTTCCGTCCTCGCGCGCTGGCCGGCCTGCCGGTGCTCGAACCCGGCGCGGACCGGCCGTACGACGCGGTGTTCGTGACGCCGGAACGCCTCGACGACTGGCTGGAGGACGTGCCCGAGGGGACGCACCGCTACCTGATGGGCACCGGGCCGGGCCCGCTCGCCGAGGTGCCGCCGGGCTGGTTGGACTGGTCGGCCGAGGTGCTGCGGCACCCCACCGACCCGCCGGACTACACGGCGGTGGACCCGGCCGGCCCGGCGACGCCGGACGGCACCAGCTTCGGCGCGTGGCGTCGCCTGGCCGCCGAGATCGCCACCCAGCTCGACCTGCGTCCGGGCGACCGCCTCCGGGTGGACCCGACCGAGGACGAGCAGCCCGTGAGGTGGCTGCTGGCCCCCTTGTCCGCCGGCGCCACGATCCAGATCCACGCCAACCCCACTCCCTGACCCGCCCGCCCTCCCTCCCTCCCGCCTTCGCCGTCGATCTTGCACTTCCTGCCCCTCGGGTGCCGGTTTTGCGGGCTTTCGCCGGGGCGACAACTGCATGATCGACGCAGTAGGGAGTGAACTGCCGCGTCTCCAGGACCCCGGCCGAGGTAGATCTTGGTACGAGGGCGCCCCCATGGGGGGGGGGGACAGCTCCAGCACGTACAGCTCCGCCTCGGGCAGGTCCAGCAACGGCACCCCGATGTTGCCGCCGAACACGTTCGGCCGGTCCATCGC
>NZ_JBEZGA010000028.1:0-49592 GCF_040649715.1 Micromonospora sp. NPDC048887
CTCAAGCAGGTCGACGGCTGGCGCGACATGCCGCTGACCAAGGCCGCCCAGACCGTCCAGGTGTCGGCCTACCCCGACCACTACGCCCAGTGGGAGCAGCAGGCCGCCGACCTCGTCGCCGAGCACTGGAACAAGTAAGCGAGACAGGCCGGCACCCCGAACGGGGTGCCGGCCTTCACGCGCTTGCCGGGTGCGGGGCGACCTGGCCCTGGCGCTGCCGGGCGGCGCAGAGCTCGGCGAGCTTCGCGTACGCGGGCGCGCCGATCAGCGCGGTCAGCTCCGGGCCGTACGAGACGTACATCGGGTCGGTGCCGACGTGCGCGTCGGTGGAGGACGTGCACCACCAGTCGAGGTCGTGCCCGCCCGCGCCCCAGCCGCGCCTGTCGAACTCGGCGAGCGTGGAGATCAGCACCTTCGTGTTGTCCGGCCGCTTGTGCCACTCCTGGTCGCGGCGTACCGGCAACTGCCAGCAGACGTCCGGCTTGTACTCCAGCGGGTGCACCCCGTCGCGCAGCGCCTGGGCGTGCAGCGCGCAGCCGCCACCGCCGGGGAAGTCGGCGTCGTTGAGGAACACGCACGGGGCGTCCACGTCGCGGGTGGCGGTACGCCGGGCCGGGGTCTTGCCGTCGACCGTGTCGTTCTCGGTCCAGTTCTTGAACCCGCGCCGGAAGTGCTGCCACGTCTCCGGCGTCAGCCGCTTCACCGCGGCCCGGACCCGCTTCTCGTCGTCGGAGTCGGTGAAGAACGCGCCGTGCGAGCAGCAGCCGTCGGCGGCCCGGCCGGCGATGATGCCGTGGCAGCCCTGGCCGAAGACGCACGTCCAGCGGGACAGCAGCCAGGTGAGGTCGGCGCGGACGACATGCTTCGGGTCGGCCGGGTCGACGAACTCGATCCACTCCCGTGGGAAGTCCAGCCCGACCTCGCGGCTGCGCGGGTCCTCGGGGTCGTCCACCAGCACGTGAAGCTCGATCTGCCCTGTCACTCGGACCAGCGTACGCGCGGTGACCCCGCCCGGCCGTCGAGCCGACGAAACGTGTTGGCCCTAGGGTCTTTCCCATGCGACTGGGTGTCCTCGACGTCGGTTCCAACACGGTGCACCTGCTGGTGGTGGACGCCCACCACGGCGCGCATCCCTGGCCGGCGCACTCGGAGAAGGTGGTGCTGCGGCTGGCCGAGCAGATCGGGCCGGACGGCGCGCTCACCGTCGGCGGCGCGGACGGCCTGGTCAAGGCGGTCGGCATGGCCAGGGCGGCGGCGGACGGGCTGGGCGCCGAGGATCTGCTGGCGTTCGCCACGAGCGCGGTCCGCGACGCCACGAACGCCGCCGACGTGCTGGCGCGCGTCCGCGACGAGACCGGCGTACGCCTGGAGGTGCTCTCCGGCGCGGACGAGGCGCGGATGACGTTCCTGGCGGTGCGGCGGTGGTTCGGCTGGTCCGCAGGGCGGCTGCTGGCGATGGACATCGGCGGCGGCTCGCTGGAGCTGGCCGCCGGCATCGACGAGCACCCGGACGTGGCGATCTCGCTGCCGCTCGGCGCGGGGCGGCTCAGCCGGGAGCGGCTCGCCGTCGATCCGGCCGGCGCGGCGCCGCCGCCGGCCGAGGCCGTGGAGGAACTGCGGGCGTACGTGGACGCGCAGCTCGACCCGGTGGTGGAGCAGTTGACAGCGGTGGGCTGGGAGCGTCCGGTCGCCACCTCGAAGACCTTTCGCACGCTGGCCCGGCTGGCCGGAGCGGCACCCTCCGGCGCGGGACTGTGGGCTCGGCGCAGCCTGACCCGTACCGGCCTGCGGCAGGTGCTCGGGTTCATCAGGCACATCCCGCCGGCCCAGCTGCCCGAGCTGGAGGGGGTCAGCGCGCAGCGGGCGCACCAGCTCCTCGCGGGCGCGGTGGTGGCCGAGGCGGTGATGCGCCGGCTCGACGTGGACTGCGTGGACATCTGCCCGTGGGCGCTACGGGAGGGCGTGATCCTGCGCCGGCTGGATCAGCTCGCGCCGATGTGACCGTACGAGCGCTCTGGGTAGTTTTGCGGTTGCTCGTCCCGATGCTCGCTGGCGGTTGGGGCTACCCTCGAAAGCGTGACCTACCGCGTTCCGGTGCTCCTGTCCACGTCCTCGGTCTTTCCCGAACGGACCGCGGCGGCGTTCCAGCTCGCCGCCGAACTCGGCTACGACGGCCTCGAAGTGATGGTCTGGACCGACCCGGTCAGCCAGGACGCGGGCGCGCTGCGCGGCCTCGCCGAGCACTACGGCGTACCGGTGCTGTCGGTGCACGCCCCGTGCCTGCTCGTCACCCAGCGGGTGTGGAGCCCCGACCCGTGGGAGCGGCTGCGCAAGGCCGCCGAGCTGGCCGAGACGCTGGAGGCGCCGACGGTCGTGGTGCACCCGCCGTTCACCTGGCAGCGTGACTACGCGCGCACCTTCGCCGACGGGCTCGACACCATCGCCGGGCAGTTCGGTGGGCTGCACTTCGGGGTGGAGAACATGTACCCCGTGCGGATGGCCGGGCGGCAGTTCGTCCCGTACGCGCCGGGCTGGGATCCGACCGAGATCGGGTACGCCTCGTACACGCTCGACCTGTCGCACTGCGCGGCCTCGCACACCGACGCGATGGCGATGGCCGACCGGATGGGCTCCGGGCTGGCACACGTGCACCTGGGCGACGGCACCGGCGAGGGGCGCGACGAGCACCTCGTGCCGGGTCGCGGCGGCCAGCCCTGCGCGGAGATGCTGCGCTCGCTGGCCGGGCGGGGCTTCACCGGCTCGGTAGCGGTGGAGGTGACCACCCGGGGCGCCAAGAGCCGCGCGGTCCGTGAGGCGGACCTGCGGGAGTCGCTGGAGTTCGCCCGGGCGAACCTGACCGCGCCCTCGCCTGTCGACGTCTGACCGCGACGCGTCGCCCCGGCCGGGCGGCGGGTCAGCTCACCGGGGACAGCGGCTGCGCCGGTACGGCCTGCTCGCCGACCGCGGCCCGCTTGCGGGCCCGGTGCGCCGCCACGTGGGAGCGGGTGGCGCAGCGCTCGGAGCAGAACCGGCGGCAGCAGTTGGACGAGGTGTCCAGGTAGACGTTGCCGCAGCGGTCGTCGGCGCAGACCCCGAAGCGGGCGCTGCCGTACTCGCAGAGCCACACCGACAGGCCCCAGACGGCACCCGCCAGGTATTCGGCGGAGACCGACGCGCCCCGGCTGGTCACGTGCATGTGCCAGTCGGAGGAGTCGTGGCCGGAGATGCGCGGCTGCACCGGGAACGCCTCCAGCAGCGCGTTCAGCTCCGCCACCGCCTCGTTGTCCCGGCCGGAGGTGCCGTATTCGAAGACGTCCCGCAGGCGCTTCTGCGCCCGCCGGAAGATCGCGAGGTCCCGTTCCGCGACCTCGTCGCGCATCCAGGCGTTCTCGTCCGGGAAGAGGGCCCGCAGGCCGTCGAGGTCGTCCAGCCGGGCGTTGACGAGCTCGACCCCGGTCCGGGCGTACGCGTCGAAGTTCACGACACCAACGGTAGACGACTCACGGCAGACGCGGTGCGTCGATGTAGTGGGGCAGGAACCGCGCGTAACCGTCGGTGATGAGGCTTTCGCTTTCCCGTACGCCCGCGCCGGCCGACTCGCCGTCCACGATCCAGCTGCCGAGCACCGTCCGGTTGCCCTCGAACTCGGGCAACGCGCGGAACTCCTGGAAGCAGAAGCCCTCCTCGCCGTAGATCCCCGGGTTGGTGATCTCCGTGCCGCCGGTCACGATGCGTACCGATCCGCCTTCGCGGCCGAGCAGCGGCTTGGCCACGTACTCGGTCATGCCGCGCGGCGAGTCCAGGTACGCGGGCAGCAGGTACTCGTGCCCGGGGTACAGCTCCCAGAGCACCGCGAGCAGCGCCTTGTTCGACAGCAGCAGCTTCCAGGCCGGCTCGATCCAGGTGGTGGGCGTGCCGGGGTCGAGCGCCGGCCGCCCGTACGGCTCGGCGAGCATCCACTCCCATGGGTAGAGCTTGAAGCAGGTGGTGATCGGCCGGTCGTCGGCGTCGACGAAGCGCCGCCCGTCCCAGCCGACCCGCTGGATCGGCATGAGCGTCACGTCCAGCCCGGCCTGGCGGGCCGTCTCGGCCAGGTAACCCGCGGTGATCTGGTCCTCGCCCGACTCCTCCTCGGAGGACCAGAGCACGTGCGCCCGCGGCTCGTGCAGCCCGGCGCGGATCTTGGCCCAGGCGCCGACGAGGCGTTCGTGCAGGCTGTTCCACTGGTCCGCGTCCGGGCGGGTGTGCTCCAGCCAGTACCACTGCACGATGCTCGCCTCGACCAGCGCGGTCGGGGTGTCGGCGTTGTACTCCAGCATCTTCGGCGGCCCGCTGCCGTCGTACCAGAGGTCGAACCGGCCGTAGAGCGTCGGCGGGGACTCGCGCAGCGAGCGTGCGACCGCCTCGGCGGCCCACTCGGGGATGCCGAACTCGGCGTACCGGTTGCGGGCCACCACGTGCTCGGCGGCGGCCACCGACATCCGGTGCAACTCCTCGGTGGCCTCCTCCAGCCGGAGCACCTCGTCCAGCGTGAACGCGTACGCCGCCGTCTCGTCCCAGTACGACATGATCTCGCCGTCGGGCAGCTCGGTGTCGACGTACACCAGGCCCTGGGCCCGGATGGTCTCGTCCCAGCCGGGGCGCGGCGTGCTCGCCTCGCGACGCACGTCAGCCGCCGCAGGAGGCGAGGTGGGTGCCGAAGCCGCCGCGTTCGGGCAGCGCGGAGGTCGTCGGGAACGCCTCGCCGCGCGCGCCGGTGGTGGCCGTCGCCGCCGGTACGCGCTGGGCGACGGCGACGACGTCGCCGCCCCCGCCGGCCGGGCCGAGCGCGCAGTCGTCATCGTCGTCGTCGTAACCGTTGTTGCAGCCGGAGAGCGCGAGGGCCAGCGCGGTCAGCGCGCCGAGCTGCACGGAGGCCGAGCGGAGCCGGCGCCGGGGGTGTCGTCGATCCACGTGAACGTTGTAGCCGATCCTCGCCAGCCGGGGGTGCCCGGCCCAGGTCGGAGGAGGGTGCGGGGCGGGCCTCGGACGTACCCGGCGGGGGTCCGGTGGTGAGCGTTACGCTCGGCTCATGCTCCGTTCCGTCATCCTCGCCGCCTCCCGGTCTTCCCAGGTGGAGCGGCTCGTCGCGACGGCCCCGTTCACCCGGGACGTCGTCCGCCGGTTCGTCGCCGGCGCCGCCACCGACGACGCGCTGCGCGCCACCCGCGAGCTGGTCGCCGACGGCCAAGCGGTCACCCTCGACTACCTGGGCGAGGACACCACCACCCCGGAGCAGGCGAATGCCACCCGGGACGAATACCTCACGCTGCTGAGTCG
The DNA here is from genome assembly GCF_040649715.1 of Micromonospora sp. NPDC048887. NCBI lineage: Bacteria > Bacillati > Actinomycetota > Actinomycetes > Micromonosporales > Micromonosporaceae > Micromonospora > Micromonospora sp. NPDC048887. The sequence continues at coordinate 5,320 of NZ_JBEZGA010000028.1, forward strand.
CCTCGCCGCCGCCGGGCTCACCCCGGGCGCCGAGGTCAGTGTGAAGCTGTCCGCGCTGGGCCAGATGTTCGACGAGCAGTTGGCGTACGACAACGCGCGGGCGATCTGCGCGGCGGCCGACGCGGCGGGCACCACAGTCACGCTGGACATGGAGGACCACACCACCACCGACTCGACGCTGGACATCCTGGCGAAGCTGCGCAAGGACCACCCGTCGACGGGCGCGGTGCTCCAGGCGTACCTGCGTCGGACCGAGTCGGACTGCCGGGAGCTGGCCTCGGCCGGGTCGCGGGTGCGGTTGTGCAAGGGCGCGTACAAGGAGCCGGAGTCGGTGGCCTACCAGTCCGCCCGCGAGGTGGACAAGTCGTACGTGCGCTGCATGAACGTGCTGATGTCCGGCGACGGCTACCCGATGCTGGCCACGCACGACCCGCGGCTGATCGCGATCGGGGAGGACCGGGCCCGCTGGTTCGACCGCGACCCGGCCCGGTTCGAGTTCCAGATGCTCTATGGCATCCGCCCGGAGGAGCAGCAGCGCCTGGTCGGCGAGGGTTACACGGTGCGGACGTACGTCCCCTACGGCGACCAGTGGTACGGCTACCTGATGCGCCGGCTCGCGGAGCGCCCGGCCAACCTGGCGTTCTTCGGCCGCGCGGTGCTGTCGAAGAAGTGAGTCAGTCGTTCGACCAGGCCCGGGTGCACAGCACGAGGCGGTAGCCGTCCGGGTCGGCGAACGTGACGCCCCACCTGTCCCAGTACGGGCCGGCGGAGACCCTGGTCCCGCCGGCCCGTTCCAGTCTCGGGACCAGCTCGTCGTCGGCCGGGCCGTCGAGGTAGAGCACGAACAGGTCCTCCCCGGTGGGACGCGGCTCGACCGCGAGCGTCGCGCCGCCGACCAGCTCCAGGTGCCAGCCCGCCCCGGGCAGCCCGAGCATCACCAGGTCGTGCTCGTCCGCGTGACCGCCCTCGCTCCGGTAGAGCACGTCCAGGCCCAGCCCCTGCGTCCAGAACCGTTCGGCGGTGGCGAGGTCGCGGCTCGGGCGGGCGAGGCGTACGTGGGTGTCGGCGGTGATCGGCATGCCCGGGATCGTGCGACCTCATCCCGGGTTGAGGTCAAGCTTGACGGCGATGGCTAATACCATTAGCTTCACGGCTATGACGGTTAGCCAGGTGGCGCGGGACGGCGGCACGATCGCGTACGAGGTGCACGGGTCAGGACCGCTCGTGGTCCTCTCGCACGGCATGGGGGAGAACCGGGCGGCCTTCCGCCACCTGACGCCCCGGCTGGTCGCGGCCGGTTACCGGGTCGCCTCGGTCGACGTACGCGGGCACGGCGACTCCAGCCCGCACTGGCCCACGTACGCCCCCGAGCAGGTCGGCGGCGACCTGCTCGCCGTGGTACGGGCACTCGGCGGCGAGCCCGCCACCCTGGTCGGCAGCTCCTCCAGCGCCGCCGCCGTGGTCTTCGCCGCCGCCGAGGCGCCCGAACTGGTGAGCGGCCTCGTGCAGGTCAGTCCGTTCGTCGGCACGCCGAAGCCGAACCCGCTGATGCGTGTCGCGCAGGCGGCAGTGCTGCGCAGCCCTCGGCTGTTCGGGCTGTTCCACCGCACGCTGTTCCCCTGCGGGCGGCCGGCCGACGACGCCGCGTACCGCAAGGAGCTGGTCGCCAAGCTGCGCGGCCGGATGGCCGCGGTGCGCGGCGTGATCGCACCGGCCGACCCGCACTGGACCGCCCGCGCCCCCGAGGTGCGCCGCCCGGTGCTGGTGCTGATGGGTACGAAGGACCCGGACTTCCCCGACCCGGGCGCCGAGGCGCGGGCCGCGCGCCGGCTGTTCGCCGTGGCCGAGGCCCGGATGGTCGCCGACTCCGGGCACTACCCGCACGCCGACCAGCCCGACGCCACCGCCGCCGACCTGGTCGAGTTCCTGGCGGTGACCGCACGTGCCTAGGGCCGGCCTGACCCCGGCGACTGTGGTGCGGGAGGCCGCCGCGCTCGCCGACGAGGTCGGTTACGAGCGGCTGACCCTTGCCGCGCTCGCGGCCCGGCTCGGCGTCGCGCTGCCGAGCCTCTACAAGCACGTCCGGGGCGCGGACGCGCTGCACCAGAAGCTGGCTGTGCTCGCCACCGCCGAGATCGCCGACGTGCTCACGGCCGCCGCCGCCGGTCGCTCCGGCGGCGACGCGTTGCGCGCCGTCGCCGCCGCCTACCGGGAGTACGCGCGGCGGCACCCCGGCCGCTACCCGGCCGCCCAGCGCGCACCCGACCCGGCCGACCCCGACCACCTGGCCGCCGGGGAGCGCGCGGTCGGCGCGATCCGCGCCATCCTGCTCGGGTACGGCCTCGACGGCGACGCCGCCACCGACGCCATCCGGATGTTCCGGGCCGCCGTGCACGGCTTCGTCGCGCTGGAGGCGGCAGGCGGCTTCGGGCTGCCCCGCGACACCGACCGTTCCTTCGGCGAGCTGGTCGCCGGCCTGGACCGTGCCTACCTCTCCTGGGAGAACCGATGAAGGCGCTGCTGCTCGGCGTGATCTTCCTGCTGGAACTGGCCCTGCTGGGCTCGGCCGGATACTGGGGCTTCACGCTCGGCGCCGGCTGGCCGGTACGCCTGCTGGCGGGGCTCGGGACGCCGCTGGTGATCGCCGTGGTGTGGGGGTTGTTCTGCTCGCCGCGTGCCACTGTGACGTTGCCCGACCCGGCCAAGCTCGCCGTCCAGGCCGCCTGCTTCGTCACCGGCGGCGTGCTGCTGACCTTGGCCGGCCACGCGGTTCCCGGAGTCGCCCTGGTGGCTCTATGGACCGCAGACAAGACCGCGTTGACGCTGACAGGCACCCCGATCTGAGAGATCTTGGAAGGATTCGGCCCCTATGGGGGCCCTTTCGTACCAAGATCTCGGGGGCGCGGCGGAACCGGGGCGGGGCTCTTTCCCGGAACGCCCGATTGGTCGTACCCTTCGCCGGTGACCGACGGCGACGAGCAGCCTCCCGGCCGGGCGACGGACGGCGACGAGTCTCGTCCCACCGCCGGCATGGCCGACGCGAGCGCCGCTGACACCAGCGCCGCCCCCGTCGTGGTGGACGTCCCCGTCTACCCACCGGCACCGGCTGCGGCACCGGCACCGGCTGCGGTGTCGTCGCCGTACCCCGTCACCGTCGCGGAGCCGTACCCTGTACCGCCGGCGCAGCCGGACCCGGCGCGGACAGTGCCGGGACGACGGCGGTGGGCGCTCTGGACCGCGCTCGGACTCGCGCTCGGCCTGGTGGCGGGCGCGGTGCCCGGCGTACTCCTGCGGGAGCCGCCACCGGACGCGGCCGGGCGGACGGCCGCGAAGGACGACCCGGGCACGGCGGCGCAGCGGCGGCTCGGCGAGCGGATGCTCGCGCTGCTGGACCGGCAGGCCACCGCCCTCGTCGGCGCGGACCGGGCCGGCTTCCTCGCGGTCGCCGAACCGGCGGCCCGGGCGGGGCTGACCCGCCGGTACGAGGCGCTGCGGGCGCTGCGCGTCACCACCTGGCGGTCGACGGCCGACGGGGTGCCGGCGGCGGTCGACGGCAAGCCGGGGGAGTGGCGGTTCGTGGTCACAGTCGGCTACTGCTTCGTGGTGCTCGACTGCGCGCCGAGCACGGTGGAACTCGGCACGCGCTGGCGGCTGACGGGGGAGGAGCCCCGGCTGGCCGCCGTGGACCCGTCCGCCACGGACCCGGCGGGCGTGCGCCCGTGGCAGGTGAGCGACCTCGCGGTGGCGGTCGGCAAGCGGGTCGTGGTGGCCACCACGCCCGCCCAGCGGCGCCGGCTGCCCGGCCTGCTCGCCCAGGCCGAGACCGCCGCCCTGGCCGCCGACCGGTACGCGATCGGCGGGACGCCGCCGGACCGGTATCTCGTCTACTACGCCGGGAAGGGCGAGTGGCAGCGCTGGTACGGCGGCGGCCGGCCGAAGTGGACCGCGGGGTACGCGGTGGGCGTCGGCGGGGGACGGCACGACGTCGTGCTCAACGCCCAGATCGTCACCCCGGCCGGCATCGACGACCTGCTCCGGCACGAGCTGACCCATGCCGCCTCGCTGCCCGACCGGGGCTACGCCGACCGCGCGGACTGGTGGCTGGTGGAAGGGCTGGCCGAGTACGCCGGGGCCGACGGCCAGCCCGTGCACCGCTACGACGGCCTGGCCGAGGTGCGGAAGCTGCTGCGCGGCGGGTGGTCCGGGCGGCTGGACGCGGTGGCGCCTGCCGACGACGCCGGCGACGACCGGGTCGGCGGTGCCTACGGCGTCAGCTACCTGGCCGTACGCCATCTGGTCGACAGGTACGGCGAACAGCGGATGCTGGACTTCTACCGGGCCGTCGTGCACCAGGGCCGGTCCCCGGCGCAGGCCGCCGACGAGGTGTTCGGCGACCCGTGGTCGATGCTGCACGACGACTGCGTGGCCTATGTGCGTGGCGTGGTCGGCTGACACGTCGACGTCTGTCGACGGGTCGTAGCATGGGCCGGGTGGCCCGCACCTCCTCGCCGCGGCTGCCCGCGGCCCGCCGCCCCCGTCTCGTCACCGCGGTGCTCGCCGTCGTCGCGCTGACCGGCACGACCGCCGCGTCCTGCGGCGACGACGCCCCGGCGGTGACGGTCGCCCAGGTCTCCCGCGCGCCGGTGAGCGAGGTGATCGACGCTCCGGCCACCGTCACCGCGCGAGCCGCGGCCACCCTCACCGCACCCGCCGACGGCACGCTCGCCCGCCTGCGGGTGCAGCCGGGACAGCGGGTGGCCCGGGGGCAGGTGCTCGCGGTGATCGACTCGCCGTCGGCCCGGGACCGCCTGGCGAAGGCGCGGGACGCGCTGCGCGCGGCGAAGCGGGCCGGGCGGGGCACCGGCACCGGCGACCTGGGCGGCAGCCGGCGCGGCACCGACCGGGCCGCCGACGAGGCGTTCGCCGCCGCCCGCACCGCCGCCGGCAGGGTCGGCGACCCGCGGGTACGCGCGGCGCTGCTGCTCCAGGTCCAGTCGGCGCAGCGACAGTACGAGTCGGCTGCCCGCGCCGCCGACCGGGCCGTCGCGCAGGTGCAGCGCGGGGTGGCCGGCCTGAACAGCGCCGTCGGCGCGCTGTCGGCCGCGCAACGACTCCAGGCCCAGCAGGCGTACGACCTGGCGAAGGCGACTGTGGACGCGCTGACGTTGCGCGCCCCGATCGCCGGTGTGGTGCAGCCGGGCGGCACCCGGTCGGCGGCGCCGGCCGACCTGGCCGGGCTGCTCGGTGCGGCGGGTGGCGCCGGGGTGCCCGGTCTCGACCCGTCGGCGCTGGGCGGTGGCGGGCAGGGCGGTCCGCCGCCGGGCGTTGACGACGCGATTCCGGCCGGGGGCCGGGTCACCGCCGGCACCCCGGTGCTCACCGTCGTGGACATCGGCCGGCTCGGCCTGCTCGCCGAGGTGGACGAGACCGACGTGCTGCTGGTCCGGGCCGGGGTGCCCGCGTCGGTCGAGCTGGACGCGGTGACCGGCGCGACGTACGAGGCGACGGTGCGGTCGGTCGACGTGCTGCCGAGCAGTTCGGCCCGGGGCGGCGTCACCTACCGGGTCCGGCTCGACCTGGGCGCCGGCCGCCTCGGTGAGGCCGAGGCCGCGCCGGCGCCCCGCCCCGGCATGAACGCCGTGGTGCGGCTGCGGGTGCGGGAGGCGGCCGACGCGGTGGCGGTGCCGGCGTCGGCGGTGTTCTCCGCCGACGGGCGGGACGCGGTCTGGGTGCTGCGCGACGGCCGGGCCGACCGGGTGCCGGTGACGGTCGGCGTGCAGGGGCAGGACCTGGTGCAGATCGTCGACGGCGTACGGGCCGGTGACCGGGTGGTGGTGCGCGGCGCCGACCAGGTGCGCGACGGCCAGGAGCTGCCGTGACCGTACCGGCGGTCGAGGCGGTCGACGTCTGGCGCACGTACGAGCTGGACGGGGTGTCGGTGTCCGCGCTGCGCGGGGTGTCGCTCACCATCGACCAGGGCGAGTACGTGGCGGTGATCGGGCCGTCCGGCTCGGGCAAGTCGACGCTGATGCACCTGCTCGGCGGGCTGGACCGGCCCAGCGGCGGCCGGCTGGTGATCGGCGGGCGGGACGTGACCACGCTCACCGCGCCGGAGCTGGCGACGCTGCGCAACGAGACGATCGGCTTCGTGTTCCAGGCGTTCCACCTGCTGGCCCGTACGTCGGCAGTGGACAACGTGGCGTTGCCGTTGGTCTACCGGGGTGTCGGGGCGCGGCAGCGGCGGGAGCGCGCGGCGGCGATGCTGGGCCGGGTCGGGCTCGGCCACCGGCTGCACCACCGGCCCAACCAGCTCTCCGGCGGTGAGCAGCAGCGGGTGGCGATCGCCCGGGCGCTGGTCACCGAACCGGCGGTGCTGCTCGCCGACGAGCCGACCGGCAACCTGGACAGCGCCACCGGCGAGGCGGTGCTGGAGCTGCTGGAACGGCTGAACGCCGAGTCCGGGGTGGCGCTGGTGATGGTGACCCACGACCAGGAGGTGGCTGCCCGGGCACACCGGCGGATAGCGGTACGGGACGGGCTGATCCGGTCCGACAGCGCTCATGATCGACCGCTGTCGGACGGATCCGGCGGACCTGCGACACTGGACCCCGCTCCCAGCGCGGAGCCCCGGTCCGCGTCCGGAAGCGGCCCGGGGCACCCGTCCGGTGGCCCCGGTGGCGCCATCGGGGCCACCGGGCGCCTTCCGCGGGCCGAGGAGCGCCTACCGGCCGAGGGCCGCCGCCGACAGGGCGGCGCCGGATGAGGCTTGCCGAGGCGTGGCGGGTGGCGTCGGACGCGTTGCGGGCCAACCGGCTGCGCAGCCTGCTCACCATGCTCGGGGTGATCATCGGGGTGGCCTCGGTGGTGATCCTGGTGGCCATCGGCACCGGCACGAAACAGCAGGTCGAGCAGCAGGTCGAAGGACTCGGATCGAATTTGCTGCTGGTGGTGCCGGGCCGCATCGAGGTGGGCAACGCGCCTGTGGTGTCGCCGCTGGACCTCGGCGACGCCGACGCGGTCTCCCGGGTGGTCGGCGACCCCGGCCGGGTCGCCGTCACGGTGGCCTCCGGCGCGACCGCGCGGGCCGGCAACCGGTCCGACTTCACTACGGTGCAGGGCGTGCTGGAGACCACCCCGTCGGTGTTCACCAGGTCGCTGTCGCGGGGCCGCTACCTCACCGGGGCGGACGTGGACACCAGCCGCCGGGTGGCGGTGCTCGGCGACTCGGTGGCCCGGGCGCTCTTTCCCGACCGGGACCCGCTCGGCCAGCAGGTCACGCTGGCCGGTGTGCGGTTCCGGGTGATCGGCGTCTTCGCCCCGCTCGGCCAGAGCCTCGGCGTGGACCGGGACGACGAGGTGCACGTACCGGTGACGGCGGCGCAACGGCTCTGGGGCACGCAGCGCATCGACGGCATCGCGGTCAAGGCACCGGACCGGGAACGGATCGACGAACTCGGCGACCGGATCGTCGCGGAGCTGTCCCGCCGGCACCCGGACACCGAGTTCAGCGCCGTCACCCAGCGGCAGATCCTCGGTGTGCTCGGCGACATCCTGGGCGTCCTGACCGGCGTACTGGCCGCCATCGCGGGCATCTCGCTGCTGGTCGGCGGCGTCGGCGTCTCGAACATCATGCTGGTCTCGGTACGCGAGCGGACCCGCGAGATCGGCCTGCGCAAGGCGGTGGGCGCCCGCCCTCGCGACATCGGCGTGCAGTTCCTGCTGGAGGCGGTGCTGCTCACCTCGGTCGGCGGCCTGGCCGGGATGGCGCTGGGCGTGGGCACCGCGCTGCTCGTGGACGCGTTCTCGCCGATCCCGGCGGCGATCACCTGGTGGTCGCTGGCGCTGGCGTTCGGCGTCTCCGCGGCGGTCGGCATCGTCTTCGGCGTGGTGCCGGCACAGCGGGCCGGACGGCTCGACCCGGTGGTGGCGCTGCGCGCCGAGTGAACACCGGTGGCGGATTCGGACGAGACACCCGTCCGGGCGAAAAAGCCCTGGTGGACATCGGGTGAACGGCTGTCCCGCCATGATCAAAGGGTGGAAGGGATCGCGCAGGTCACAGCCGTCCCGCTACCGTACTGGTAACACGCGCGTCGCTCGTCGAGGCGGAAGCACCTGCCCGGTGACACGCGCCGGGCACGGGAATGGGTCGGTGAGCCATGGCCGGGTCGCAGTCCGACGCACGACTGTCGGATGTCAGGTTCCTGACCGTCGCCGAGGTGGCGACGGTCATGCGGGTCTCCAAGATGACCGTCTACCGTCTCGTGCACAGCGGTGAGCTGACCGCGGTGCGGGTTGGCCGGTCGTTCCGGGTGCCCGAGCACGCCGTGCACGAATACCTCAGGGGCGCCTTCCAGGAGTCCGCCTGAGCCCTCGGCGCCCGGTCCGCCCGAGTGCGACGAAAGGGGCATCGACGGGGGCGCGTTGGTCCTGCTGACGCACTCCGGTTAGGCTGGACCACGACCGTGATCGCCCTCTGGTGTGCCCTGCCCACCACGCTGGTCCGGTCCGTTGTCCGCAAGCGGTCAGGATGCCACCTCGCGGTGGTGTTCTCCGGTCCGCCCCGCACGTTGCATCGAAAGGCTGTCGTATGGGCTCGGTGGTCAAGAAGCGCCGCAAGCGCATGGCTAAGAAGAAGCACCGCAAGCTGCTGCGCAAGACCCGCGTCCAGCGTCGCCGTCTCGGCAAGTGACCGGGCCGGGCTCCGGCCCGGCACCCGGCACCACTTGCCAACTGTCGACCCTCGGAGGCTCAGGTGATCAGGCCGTGGACGTCCCGGCTCGATCCCGCCTGCCGCGCTAGGCGCTCGACATGACCCCCGGTGACACCTCCGGTGCCCCGGGGGTCGTCGTCGTGACCGGGGTCGGTCGCTGGCTCGGCGCCCACGTGGCCGCCCGGCTCGCCGCCGACGAGCGGATCGAGCGCGTCATCGGCGTCGACCCGGCGCCGCCCAACCCCGAGCTGGCCGACCTGCTCTCCGACGTCGAGCGGATCCGCCTGGACCTCGACTCGCTCGGTGGCCTCCTGCTCGACCTCGACGTCGACACGGTGGTGCACCTGGCGCTGGTCAGCGCCCCCGACCCGCAGCAGGGCGGCCGGGCGGGGATGAAGGAACAGAACGTCATCGGCACCATGCAGCTGCTCGCCGCCGCGCAGCGCGCGCCCCGGCTGCGCAAGCTCGTGGTCCGCTCGTCCACCGCCGCGTACGGGGTGTCGTTCCGGGATCCGGCCGTCTTCACCGAGGAGACCGAGCCGCGCGAGGTGCCGCGCGGCGGTTTCGGCCGCGACATACTCGACATCGAGGGGTACGTCCGCGGGTTCCGCCGCCGCCGTCCCGACGTCACCGCGACGGTGCTGCGGTTCGCGCCGTTCATCGGGTACGCCGCCGACACCACGCTCACCCGCTACTTCTCCCAGCCCGTGGTGCCCACCGTCTTCGGCCGCGACCCGCGCCTGCAGTTCGTGCACTTCGACGACGCGCTGGAGGTGCTGCACCGGTCCGTCGCCGAGGACCACCCGGGCACCTACAACGTGGCCGGGCCGGGGGTGCTGTCGCTGTCGCAGGCGATCCGCCGGGCCGGTCGGGTGGCGGTGCCGGTCCTGGAACCGGGGCTGGCCGGGGTCGCCGCGGTGGCCCGCAGTCTGGGCTTCGGCCGGTACGGCTTGGACCAGGTGGATCTCTTCGTGCACGGTCGGGTGGTGGACACCAGCCGACTGGAGCGGGAGTACGGCTTCACGCCCCGCTCGACCGCCGCCGCGTTCGAGGACTTCATCCGCGCCCACCACGGCGGCGTCGTGGTCACCCGCGACCAGTTGGCCGCCGCCGAGCAGTTGGTGCTGGAGAGCATCAGGCAGGTCCGGTCGACCGTACGGGAGCGTTCGTGAGCAGCCCCGACGAGCGGCGTGACGCGCGCTACGACGTACCGCTGGAGTTGCCGGATCCGGGCGCGGAGCCGGCGCGGCGCAACGGGCACCGGCGGGTGACCGCGCCGTCCGCCCGCCCGGCGGCGCCGCCGGACGAGCCGGACACCTCCGCCGACGAGCCGGGCGTCGCCGCCGGCGCGGGCGTTCCGGGCCCGGCCACGCCGCACCAGGCCGCGAAGAAGACTGTGGCGAAGAAGACGGTCGCCAAGAAGGCCGTGGCGAAGAAGGCCGTCGCGCCGCAGGCACCCGCGGACGAGGCGTCGACCGACGCCGCGCCGTCGGGGCCGGCGGTGGCCGACCGGCCGGGGGACCAGTGGGACCGCCGGGTGGCCAAGGGGCTGGCGTTCCTGCGGCGGCGGCTGGCCGGCGACTACGAGGTGGACGAGTTCGGCTTCGACCCCGACCTGACCGACGCGGTGGTCCACCCGCTGGTCCGGCTGCTCTACCGGGACTGGTTCCGCACCGAGGTCACCGGCCTCGAGCACGTGCCCGCCGACGGCGCCGGCCTGGTCGTCGGCAACCACTCCGGCACTGTGGCGCTCGACGCGCTGATCCTCTCCACCGCACTGCACGACCGGCACCCGGCGCACCGCTACCTGCGGCTGCTCGGCGCCGACCTGGTCTTCCGGATGCCCGTCGTCTCGGAGATAGCGCGCAAGACCGGCGGCACCGTCGCGTGCAACCCGGACGCGGAGCGGCTGCTCGGCAACGGCGAACTGGTGGGCGTGTTCCCGGAGGGCTTCAAGGGCGTCGGCAAGCTCTACGCCGACCGCTACAAGCTCCAGCGCTTCGGCCGGGGCGGGTTCGTCTCCGCCGCGCTGCGCACCGGCACGCCGATCGTGCCGGTGGCGATAGTGGGCGGCGAGGAGATCTATCCGATGCTGGCCGACATCAAGCCGCTGGCCCGGCTGCTCAAACTGCCGTACTTCCCGGTCACGCCGACGTTCCCCTGGCTGGGGCCGCTGGGCATGGTGCCGCTGCCGAGCAAGTGGCTGATCGAGTTCTGCCCGCCGATCCCGACCGCGCACCTGCGGGACGCCGCCGACGACCCGCTTGTGGTGTTCAACCTCGCCGACCAGGTGCGGGAGACGATCCAGCAGACGCTGCACAAGCTGCTCGAACGTCGGCCGGACCCGTTCGGCCCCTGAGCCGGTTCAGGCGTCGCGGTGGCGGCGCCGGTGCAGCGCCAGGCCGGCGGTGACCGCTCCGGCGAGCAGCCCGGCCGCCGCGGTGGAGGGGACGGCGATGCGTGCGGCCCGCCGCCCGGTGCGGAAGTCGCGCACGTCCCAGCCCCGCTCGCGGGCCTGCCGCAGCAGCGCCGGGTCGGGGTTGACCGCCACCGCACGGCCGACGGCGGAGAGCATCGGCAGGTCGTTCGCCGAGTCGCTGTAGGCCGCGCACCGGGTCAGGTCCAGCCCTTCCACGGCGGCGAGCTGGGTGACCGCCTCGGCCTTCGCCGGCCCGTGCATCAGGTCGCCGACCAGCCGCCCGGTGTACGCGCCGTCGACCACCTCGGCCACCGTGCCGATCGCGCCGGTCAGGCCGAGCCGGGCCGCGATCACCCGGCCGATCTCCACCGGGGCGGCGCTGACCAGCCAGACCCGCTCGCCCGCGTCGAGGTGACGCTGGGCCAGGCGGCGCGTGCCGGCCCAGATGCGCGGCGCCATCAGCTCGTCGAAGATCTCGTCGGCGAGGCGTTCGATGTCGTCCACCCGCCAGCCCTGGACGAAGGCGAGCGCCGCCTCCTTGGCCTGCGACATGTCGCCCGCGTGCTCGGTGGCGAGCAGCCGGAACCGCGCCTGCTGCCAGGCGAACCGGGCCAGGTCACCGGTGGTGAAGTACTTCCGGGCGGCCAGCCCGCGGGCGAACCAGTAGATCGAGGCGCCCTGCATCATCGTGTTGTCGACGTCGAAGAACGCGGCGGCGGTCGGGTCCGGCGTGACTGTGGTCGCCGGTGCCGACGGGGTCTCCGACCAGCCCGCGGTGTGCCCGTGCGCGTCGGTGCTGACGGTCACCTTCCGGCTTCCGGCCACGGTGACCTCCCTGCCTCGACGACGGCGTGCGCCCTCCTCGTCGAGCGTATCCGGCACCGTGTGGCGGCCGGGTGCCCGCCGGGAGAAGTGTGGCGCGATAGGCGTCCGCCGCTCAGCGGTCGGCCGGGCAGGTGGCCGGAGCGGGCCCGAGCGTGTCGCTGGCCCGCGGTGCGGGCAGCCCGCAGGCGATCGCCTCGCGGAGCGCGTCCGCGCGCTTGCCCGCCGCGTCGAGCAGTGCCAGGGAGCGGCGGGTGCGCTCGCGGTCGGCGTGGTCGGGCCGGTCGAGCAGGCCGCTGACGACCCGGCGCTGGCCGGCCAGGAAGGTGTCCACCGCGTCCAGCGCCGTCGGGTCGGAGCGCTGCGCGGCGACAGTGGTCAGCAGGCGTACGCCCTGGCGGGTGTCCGCGTCCATGTCGTCGAGGACGGCACTGAAGCCGACCCGGTCGTCGCGCACCGAGGCGGCCTCGTCGAGCCGGGTGCGGGCGAAGTCGAGGAAGAGCTGCCCACGGCCGATGTCCGAGCTGGCGAGCGCGAGCTGGGCGCGTTCGGTGGAGCGCTTCATGCCGTACAGGGCGTCGCCGGGCAGCGCGTTCTCGCTCGCGGCGGAGATGCCGGAGAGGGCTATCGCCCCGGCGGCCACGCCGACCAGGATCGCTCCCCGGGCCCGCGCCCGGCGGCCGGTGATGGCGGGCAGCAGCGTGCCGCGTACCCCGGTGGTGGCGGTCTTGGCCGGGGCACCGACGCCCTCGCGCTCGGCGGTGGCCACGAGCATCGCCCGCAGGCCGGTACGGAACTCGGCGTCCACCTCGACGTCGGGCCGGTCTGCGGTGAGCCGGCGGCTCACCTCGACGAGCGCGGCGAGTTCGTCGTCCGCCCTGGACCGGACGTGGTGCCGGCGCCCGCCGTTGGCCTCGTCGAGGAGTTGCGCGAAGCGCTCGGCTCGCCGACGGGAGAAGAGGTCGCTGTCCACCGCGGCACCCCCTCTCGCTGGTCACGGCCGGACGGCCGTCGTCGTCACCAGCGACCGGTGGCAGCGTGTGGCCCAGGGCCGACCGGGACGGCCGACCTGACCCGCCGGACCGGGTGGCCCGGGGGACGCCGGGACAACCACTGGTCGCACCCGGAGAAACGGACCGCGCCGGTCGCCGGTTACGGCCGGGACGGCGGAAGAAATCACCGGGAGTGAGGGGCGAGCGGGCACGTCGGGCATGCGACACCGCCCGGCGTCCGTGCGCCGGGAGGGTACGACAGGTCAGGAGTGGAAACCGTCGGGCAGCAGCCGGGCCAGCGCCCGGACCGCCCGGTACTGGAGGGCCTTGATGGCGCCCTCGTTCTTGCCCATGGCGCGGGCCGTCTCGGCCACCGAGAAGCCCTGGAGGAAACGCAGCACGATGCACTCCTGCTGCTCCGGGTTGAGCTGCTTGACGGCGGTGAGCAGGGCGACGTTGGTGATGTGCTCCACCACCGCGGCCTCCGGGCTGCCCTCCGGCCCGCGGTCCTCCCGGTCGGCGTCCAGGACGTCACCGGTGGTGACCTCCAGCCGGTAGCGCCCGGACTTGAAGTGGTCGGCGACCAGGTTGCGGGCGATGGTGACCAGCCAGGCGCCGAGGTCGCGCCCCTGCCAGGTGAAGCTGCCGATCCGCTTGAGCGCCCGCAGGAACGTGTCGGAGGTGAGGTCCTCGGCGAGCTGGCGGTTGCCGACCCGGAAGTAGACGAACCGGAAGACGGTGTCCACGTACCTGTCGTAGATCAGCCCGAACGCCTCGGACTCGCCCGCCTGCGCGCGCTCGACGAGCGTCCACACCTCGGTCGCCGGGTCGGACGGGTCGGGGCGGCTGGGGAAGCCGGTGGTGGGCGCGGCGGCCGGCACGGCCGGCAGGACGGCGGTGTCGCCTGTGGTCACCGCCGGCAGGATCGCGGTCTCGGCGGCGGACGGCTCACTCCCGGTCGCCGCGTCGCCGCGTCGCGCCTGGGCGGGCATGGCCGGGCGGGTCGGGCTGCCCAGGCGGCCGGTCGCGGGCTTCGCGTTGCCGCCGGGCGCCGCGGGTCTCGGTGGCGCCTCGTTCGTGTGGTGCGTGCGGCTGCGTGCCCGCCAGCCCTCGCCGCGGACCGCGAGCTGGCCGTCGGCGCCCCGGGGGCCGGGGTCGGCGCGCTCGTTGAGCGGGTTGCGCTGGGCCGGGCCGGTGACACCGGATGGTCGTTCGGCGTACCCGAAGGTGGTCACCGCGCCTCCCCGGTCCGAGCGGACAGTGACCGTGCCGCGGGCCATGGTGGCGCCGGAGGACCGGGTGGCACCCGGTCGGGCACGGCCGGGTCGGGACGTGCCGACGCGCGGCAGATCCCCTTGAGGTGCTGGTCCAATGCGCTCAACGGCACGGGGGCCTCCTCGGGCTGAGGGGTGTCGACTCACGGCAAATGGGGTGAGCCGACCCGAGTGATGATAGGGCCAACGTCACCCACGCGTGGCAAGTCCGTTACACAGAGCGGAAGTATTTCCCGCCAGGTCGCACACATGGCGGACCGGTTGTCCGTCGCGCGTGGTTGACTTTCGCGCCGGAACCTGGTCCGCAGTGGAAAGTCCTGGTCGGAGCCGATTTTCTTTTCGCTCGGCGTGTCGCGGGGGTGGTGCGGTGGGCTCATCTCGGGCTGTCCGCCGGACACCTGTGGAGATCCTCGTCCCGTGGCAGGGAATCCCACGCTACGGCAATTGCAGTCCCGTGCGGGGGACCCGGCGGGCGTGTCCGGCATGGCCCGGCGGACACGGCGCGCCCGCCGCGCGCGTAACCTGGCCCGGTTCGAGTGCCCGACCGCAGTCGAGTTCGTCGGCAGCCCGCCGCACCCGGCGACCGGGAAGGCGCGCAAGGCCGAGCCGCGCCCGGCGCCCGCGTCCCGTCGCCGGCGCCGCCGACCGAGATCCGCACGGAGGTAACCGATGTCCAGTGACCCGAGGCTCATCCTGATCACCCGGCCCGGCTGCCACCTGTGCGACGACGCGAAGGCCGCGCTCGACCGGGTGGTGGCGGTCACCGGCGACCGCTGGGTGGAGCGGGACGTCACCGGCGACCTGGAGATGGAGCGCGACTACGGCGACCGGCTGCCGGTGGTGCTGCTCGACGGCAAGGAGCACGGCTACTGGCGGGTCGAGGAGGACCGGCTGCTGCGCGATCTGACCACGCCGCAGCTCTAGCCTTAGAGTGCTCGGGTGACGGGTATGCGACGCCACCTCGTGTGGGACTGGAACGGAACGCTCCTCGACGACCTCGACCTGGTGGTCCGGGCCACCAACGTCGCCTTCGCCAGCGCCGGCGGGCCGGCGGTCACCGCGGCCGAGCACCGGGTGCGGTTCCGGCGGCCGATCGCCGACTACTACGCCGAGATGCTCGGCCGGGCCGTGGACGCCGAGTCGTTCGGGACGCTGGACCGGGTCTTCCACGACGCGTACCGGGCCGGGCTCACCACCTGCGCCCTGGCCGCCGACGCCACCGCCGCGATCGAGGCGTGGGAGGGCAGCCAGTCCCTGCTGTCCATGTGGTTCCACGACGAGCTGGTGCCGACCGTGCACACGTACGGGCTGACCCCGCACTTCCGCCGGGTGGACGGGCTGCGCGCCACTGTCGGCGGCGGGCACAAGGCCGAGTGGCTGGAGAAGCACCTGGCCGAGCTGGGGCTGGGCGGGCACGAGGTGGTGCTGATCGGTGACTCGCTCGACGACGCCGACGCGGCCGCCTCGGTCGGCGCCCGCTGCGTCCTCTACACCGGCGGCCTCTCCGACCCGGACCGGCTGCGCGACAGCGGCCACCCGGCCGCCGACACGCTCACCGACGCGGTGACACTGGCCCGCACGCTGGCCTGACCGGCCCGGTCAGGCGCGCAGGTGGGCCAGGACGGCCAGGACGCGGCGGTGGTGGGTGGTCGCGTCCGGGGGCAGGTCGAGCTTGGTGAAGATGTTGCGGACGTGCTTCTCGACCGCGCCGTCACTCACCACGAGCGTCCGCGCGATGGCGGTGTTCGAGCGGCCCTCGGCCATCAGCGCCAGCACCTCGCGCTCGCGCGGGGTCAGCGATCCCAGCGGGTCGTCGCGCCGCCGCCGGACCAGCAACTGGCTGATCACCTCCGGGTCGAGCACCGTGCCGCCGGCGGCCACCCGGGCCAGGCCGTCCAGGAACTCGTCGATCGCGGCGACCCGGTCCTTGAGCAGGTAGCCGATCCCGCCGCCGGTCCCGCCCGCGGTGTCCAGCAGGTCGTCGGCGTACGACACCTCGACGTACTGGGACAGCACCAGGATCGGCGTACCCGGCACCCGGCGGCGGGCCTCCACCGCGGCGCGCAGCCCCTCGTCCGTGTGTGACGGCGGCATCCGCACGTCCACCACCGAGACGTCGGGCCGGTGCGCCACCACCGCCTCGACCAGCGCGACACCGTCACCGACGGCCGCCACCACCTCGTGCCCGTACTCGGTCAGCAGCCGGACCAGCCCCTCCCGGAGCAGTACGGCGTCGTCCGCGATCACCACCCGCATGGGTCCGGTGTCTATCACGCCCCGACCCGGCACCCGCCCGGCGGCCCGGATGCCGGGCGCGCGCCGCGTCACGCGCGGCGGCCCGGCTCACCTCGGCAGTTCGGCGTGGATCCGGGTCGGGCCGCCGGCCGGGCTCTCCACCGCCAGCGTGCCGCCCGCCGCCCGGACCCGGTCGGCGATGCCGCTGAGCCCGTGCCCCTTGGCCAGGTGCGCGCCGCCCGCGCCGTCGTCGGCGACGGTGATCTCCAGCCGGCCCACCTTCCGGGTGACCTCCACCCGGCAGGCGGTCGCCCGGCTGTGCTTCGAGACGTTCGTCAGGGCCTCGGCCACCACGAAGTACGCGGTGCTCTCCAGCCCCGGGTCGAGCCGCCCGGCGGCGGTGCCCAGGTCGTCGTCCACGGTCAGCTCGGTGGGCACCAGGGCGCGGGCGGCGAGCGCGGCGAGCGCGCTGGGCAGGCCCCGGTCGACCAGGATCGGCGGCGCGATGCCCCGGGACAGGGCGCGCAGCTCGTCGAGCGTCTCCCGGGTCTGCGCGACCGCCTCGTCGAGCGTCTGCCGGGCCGCCTCCGGGTCGGCGGCGAGCTGGTGGCGGGCCCGGCCGAGGTCCATGGCGAGCCGGACCAGCCGCTGCTGCGGGCCGTCGTGGATGTCGCGTTCCAGGCGGCGCAGCGCGACCGCCTCGGCCGAGGCGGCGGCCCGCTTCTGCTCCTCCAGCGTGATGATCCGCTGCCGCATCTCGGCCACGCCGGTGAGCAGCGAGTACGCCAGCCCGGCCTGGAGCCGGGCGCAGCCGCGCGCCACCAGCGGAAGCGTGAACAGGGCGAACAGCCCGATAGCGGTGTTCAGCGTGATCCGCGCCCCCGCGCCGTCACCCATCCCGAGGAGCTGGCTCAGGTCCTGGTCGTCGACGCCGCGCGGGATGGCCCAGTCGTAGGTGATGTAGAGCGTGCCGCCCAGCGCCAGCACCCACCAGACCACCAGCAGCACGAACGTGGGCACCGCCACCAGCAGCCGGACGAACGCGTGCAGCAGGTCGAGCCACGACTGCGCGTCCCGGATCGGGGTGAACACCCGCCGCCAGAACCGCGCGCCCGGCTCCGGCGTGCGGTAGACCGGGCGTACCCGGGGCCGGTCCAGCACCCCGGCCAGCCGGAGCCGCTCGATGTCGGCCAGTCCCCGGGCCGCGTAGAGGAAGCCGGCGAGGATCGGCAGTCCGAGCGTGGTCACCAGCAGCCCGGCGCTCAGTGCGATCCCCACCACCGCGAGCACGAAGCTGACGATCGCCAGCGGGAAACCCACCAGTACGTAGGTGGAGTCGCGGGCGAGGCGGCGCAGGAGCCCGTGAACGGGGGACAGCGGTGTGGGCGCGGTGGCCAGTGGTACGGCGGTCATGGTTCGAGGCTATGGGCGCGTGCCCCGCCGACCCATCCCGCACGCGGGCCTCTTCGGGGTGGGGTTCTCCCTACTCGAAAACGTGAGACTCGCCTCGCCGCGCCGGTCACGGAGCGCTACGACCCGCGCGCGATTGGTCAGAGAAGTCTGGAATGAGCAATAATCGCCACGCGCCGCCGACGGACGCGGTTGATCGATCTTGCGGGAATGGAGGGGCAGGTGAAGGCGCGTCGCGAGCTTTCAAGATCGCGATTTGTGCACCCCTTCACAAACACCTACTCTGTAGTTCCGACGCGCCCTGCTAGCACAGCCGGCAATCTCGGTCGCCAGCGGGAGTCCCGAAACGACCGGCCCCCGTCGCTGGTCGAGGATCGCACCGCACGGAGTCTCATGAGCCAGCACCGTCAACCAGGCGCGCCCGATCGCACCGGTGCCATACCGGCGCTTCCGGACCTGCCCGAGGCGACCGTGTCCCGGCTCCCGGAATACCTGCGTGCGCTGCACGCGCTCGCCGACTCCGGGCACGAGACGGTGTCCAGCGAGGGCCTCGCGAACGCCGCCGGCGTCAACTCCGCGAAGCTCCGCAAGGACCTGTCCCACCTCGGCTCGTACGGCACCCGGGGGGTCGGCTACGACGTCGCGCTGCTGATCGACCAGATCTCCTCTGTGCTCGGGCTCACCCAGTGCCGGGCCGTCGCGCTCGTCGGCGTGGGTAACCTCGGTCACGCCCTGGCCGGCTACGACGGCTTCGCCAACCGCGGATTCCGCATCGCCGCGCTGGTCGACGCCGACCGGTCCCGCGTCGGCGAGGAGATCAACGGCCTGGTCGTACGGCACGTCGACGAGCTGCCCGACATCGTCGCCGAGGAGTCGATCTCGATCGGCGTCATCGCCACCCCGGCCCCGGCCGCCCAGGCGGTCGCCGACCAGTTGGTCGCCGTCGGCGTGACGAGCATCCTCAACTTCGCGCCCTGCGTACTCTCGGTTCCGGACGGGGTCGACGTGCGCAAGGTCGACCTCGCCATCGAGCTGCAGATCCTGTCCTTCCACGAGCACCGCAAGGCGTCGCTGACCGCGCTCCCCGCCACCGGCGGGTCCGCCCTCACCGCCCTGCCCGGCGGACTCGCGGCAACCGAGACCCAGGAGGCGATCGGCACGTGAAACTGCTCGTCGTCGGCGCGTCCTACCGCACCGCCCCGGTCGCCACCCTGGAACAACTGGCCGTCCCGCCCGCCGATCTCACCCGCACGCTGGACCGCCTGATCGCCCAGCCGTACGTCGCCGAGGCCGTCCTGGTCTCCACCTGCAACCGGGTGGAGGTCTACGCCGCCGTCTCCGGGTTCCACGGCGGGCTCGGCGACATCTGCGCGGTCCTGGCCGACCAGGCCGGCTGCCAGCCGGCGGCGCTCGCCCCGCACCTCTACGTGCACTACGACGCCGCGGCGGTGGACCACGTCTTCCGGGTGGCCGCCGGTCTCGACTCGATGGTGGTGGGCGAGGCGCAGATCCTCGGCCAGCTCCGCGACGCCTACCACTCCGCCGGTGGCGCCGACTCCGCCGGCCGGCTGCTGCACGAGCTGATGCAGCAGGCGCTGCGGGTCGGCAAGCGCGCGCACGCCGAGACCAACATCGACCGGGCCGGGCAGAGCGTCGTCACCGCCGCCCTCGACCTCGCCGCCGAGCTGCTCGACGGCGACCTGACCGGCCGGCCCGCCATGGTGGTCGGCGCCGGTGCGATGGGCTCGCTGGGCGTGGCCACGCTGTCCCGGCTGGGCGCCGGCCCGCTCACCGTGACCAACCGGGGCGCCGCCCGTGCCGTCCGGCTCGCCGAGTCGTACGGCGCGTCCGCCGTGCCGATGGCCGAGCTGATCACCGCGCTCGCCGCCGTCGACGTCGTGGTCGCCGCCACCGCCGCCACCGAGCCGGTGCTCACCCGCGACGTGGTGACCCGGGCGCTGGCCCACCGGGACGCCGACCGGGGCCCGCTGGTCCTGCTCGACCTGGCCGTCCCGCGCGACGTCGAGCCCGGCGTCGCCGAGCTGCCCGGCGTCGAGGTGATCGACATCGACCGGATGGCCGCCGTGCTCGCCGACGGACCGGCCGCCGCCGACGCCGCCGAGGTGGCCCGGATCGTGGCCGGCGAGGTCGAGGCGTTCCTGAGCTGGCTGCGTGGCGCCGACGTCGCGCCGACGGTGGCCGCCCTGCGCGGCCGGGCCGAGGACGTCGTCACCGCCGAGCTGCGCCGGCTCGGCCAGCGCCGTCCCGACCTCAGCGAGGACCAGCGCGCCGAGGTAGCCCGCACCGTGCACCGGGTCGTGCAGCGGCTGCTGCACCAGCCGACCGTACGGGTCCGCCAGCTCGCCGCCGAGCCCGGCGGCGACCAGTACGCGGCGCTGTTGCGCGAACTGTTCGACCTGGACGTCCCGCAGACGTCCCCGGTCGACACCGTCCCCGACGTGGTCACCACCGACCTCGACGGCCGGCCGTCGTTCGACGCCGCCGACGTCCCGCCCACCGGAGGTGCGCGATGACCGCCCCCCTTCGCCTCGGTACCCGGGGCAGCGCCCTGGCGATGGCCCAGTCCGGCCACGTCGCCGAGGCCCTCACTGCGGCCACCGGCCGCCCGGTCGAGCTGGTCGAGGTGGTGACCGCCGGCGACCGGTCCACCGCCCCGGTGCAGCGGCTCGGCGTCGGAGTGTTCGTCTCCGCGCTGCGCGACGCGCTGACCGCCGGTGAGATCGACTTCGCCGTCCACTCGTACAAGGACCTGCCCACCGCGGCGGCACCCGGCCTGCACGTCGCGGCCGTGCCGCCCCGGCAGGACCCGCGCGACGCGCTGGTGGCGACGAACGGCCGTACGCTCGCCGAGCTGCCGCCCGGTGCCCGCGTCGGCACCGGCGCGCTGCGCCGGATCGCCCAGCTGCACGCGCTGGGCATGCAGTTGGAGGTCACCCCGATCCGGGGCAACATCGACACCCGGGTGGCCCGGGTGCTCGGTCCGGACGCCGACCTCGACGCCGTCGTGCTGGCCCGCGCCGGGCTCAACCGGATCGGCCGTGCCGACGTCATCACCGAGACGCTCGACCCGATGCTCATGCTGCCCGCGCCCGCCCAGGGTGCGTTGGCCGTCGAGTGCCGGGCCGACGACCAGGACGTGATCGAGCTGCTCGCGTTGCTCGACCAC
This sequence comes from Micromonospora sp. NPDC048887, assembly GCF_040649715.1. NCBI lineage: Bacteria > Bacillati > Actinomycetota > Actinomycetes > Micromonosporales > Micromonosporaceae > Micromonospora > Micromonospora sp. NPDC048887. The sequence goes on from NZ_JBEZGA010000028.1 coordinate 26,369, forward strand.
GCACCGTCCCGCGCCGCGGTCATCGCGGAACGGGCGCTGCTGGCCACCCTGGAGGCAGGGTGCAGCGCACCCGTGGCCGCGTACGCCGTCCTCGCCGAAGGCGAGCCCACCGACGAGGGCGACGTGAATCAGGAGATCTACCTGCGCGGTGCGGTGATCAGCCCGGACGGTACGCGTGACCTCCGGCTGTCCCGCACCGGAACGCCCGCCGACGCGGCGGAGATCGGCAAGGCACTCGCCGCCGAACTCCTCGAACTCGGCGCCGACTCGATCCTCGGCCAGGACGCTCAGGCCGGCCCGAGGACCCAGCAACTTGGGAGCACAGAATGACCCGCACCCGTAAGCCCGTCGGCCAGATCGCATTCGTCGGGGCCGGTCCCGGCGACCCGGGCCTGCTGACCCGCCGGGCGCTGGACGCCCTGGTCGAGGCCGACCAGGTGGTCTACGACCGGGGCGTACCCGAGTCGCTCCTGGCGCACGTCCGCGCCCAGGCCCGGCCCGACGCCGAGTTCAGTCCCGCCGAGGGCGTACCGGGGGACGTGGCGAAGGTGCTGATCTCCGCGGCCCGGTCCGGGCAGAACGCCGTGCACCTCGTCGCCGGTGACCCGTTCGGCCACGACTCGGTGGTCAAGGAGGTGCAGGCGGTCGCCCGTACCGCCGCGCACTTCGAGGTGGTGCCGGGCGTCGGCCAGGCCGAGGGCGTGGCCACCTACGCGGGTGTCCCGCTGCCGGGCGTACGCACCGCCGCCGACATCGAGGACGTCACCGCGCTGGACTTCGAGGCGCTCGCCACCGCCGTCGGGCGGGGTTCGCTGGCGCTCGCCGTGGACGCCGGTGACCTGGCCGCCGTCCGGGACGGCCTGCTGGCCGCCGGGGTCGACGGCACCACGGCGGTCGGGGTGACCGGCGACGGCACCGGCGAGACGCAGTACACCACCACGTCGACTGTCGACTCCTTCGTCGCGGCGGCACTCGGCTTCACCGGCCGGGTGGTGCTCACCGTCGGCGCGGCCGTCACCGACCGCGACAAGCTGAGCTGGTGGGAGAACCGCCCGCTGTACGGCTGGAAGGTGCTGGTGCCCCGCACCAAGGAGCAGGCCGGCGTGATGAGCGCACGGCTGCGCGCGTACGGGGCGATCCCGTGCGAGGTGCCGACCATCGCGGTCGAGCCGCCGCGTACCCCCGCGCAGATGGAGCGGGCGGTGAAGGGCCTGGTCGACGGCCGTTACGCCTGGGTCATCTTCACCTCGGTGAACGCGGTCCGGGCGGTGTGGGAGAAGTTCGCCGAGCACGGCCTTGACGCCCGCCATTTCGGCGGCGTGAAGATCGCCTGCATCGGTGACGCCACCGCCGAGGCGGTCCGCGCCTTCGGTATCCAGCCGGAGCTGATCCCCTCCGGGGAGCAGTCCTCCGAGGGCCTGCTGGCCGAGTTCTCGCCGCACGACGAGATCCTCGACCCGGTCGGCCGGGTGCTGCTGCCGCGCGCCGACATCGCCACCGAGACGCTGGCCGCCGGCCTCACCGAGCGGGGCTGGGAGGTCGACGACGTGACCGCGTACCGGACCGTGCGGGCGGCCCCGCCGCCCGCCGAGATCCGCGACGCGATCAAGTCGGGCGGGTTCGACGCGGTGCTGTTCACCTCGTCCTCCACCGTGCGGAACCTCGTCGGTATCGCCGGGAAGCCGCATGCGCGGACGGTTGTTGCAGTGATCGGGCCCAAGACTGCGGAGACCGCCACCGAGTTCGGCCTGCGCGTCGACGTGCAGCCGCCGCACGCCTCGGTGCCCGACCTGGTGGAGGCGCTCGCCGCCTACGCCGTCGAGCTGCGGGAGAAGCTCGCCGCGATGCCGGCGAAGCAGCGCCGGGGCTCCAAGGTGCAGGGCCCGACCGCCCTGCGGTTCCGCTGACAGGAGGCCCCGTCATGCCGTACCCCGAGATCCGGCCCCGCCGGCTGCGCCGCAACGCGGCCGTGCGGCGGCTGGTCTCCGAGACCCGCGTCGACCCGGCCGAGCTGGTCGTGCCGATGTTCGTCAAGGAGGGGCTGACCGAGCCGAGGGCGATCGCGTCGCTCCCGGGGGTGCTCCAGCACTCCCGGGACTCGCTGCGCAAGGCCGCCGCCGAGGCGGTCCAGGCCGGGGTCGGCGGGATCATGCTGTTCGGGGTGCCGGCGACGCGGGACGAGACCGGCTCCGGTGGCCTCGACCCGGCCGGCGTGCTCAACACGGCGATCCGGGACGTGATCGCCGAGGTCGGCGACTCGACTGTGGTGATGAGCGACCTGTGCCTGGACGAGTTCACCTCGCACGGGCACTGCGGCCTGCTCACCCCCGACGGCGGGGTCGACAACGACGCCACGCTCGCCGCGTACGCCGACATGGCGGTGGCCCAGGCCGCCGCCGGGGTCCACGTGGTCGGGCCGTCCGGGATGATGGACGGCCAGGTCGGCGTGGTCCGCAAGGCGCTCGACGCCGCCGGGCACCAGGACGTCTCGGTGCTCGCGTACGCGGTGAAGTACGCCTCCGCCTTCTACGGCCCGTTCCGCGACGCGGTGGAGTCCGCGCTGGAGGGGGACCGGCGCACCTACCAGCAGGACCCGGCGAACCTGCGCGAGTCGCTGCGCGAGGTCGAGCTGGACGTGGCCGAGGGCGCCGACATGGTGATGGTCAAGCCGGCGCTGCCCTACCTCGACGTGGTGTCGGCGGTCCGGGCCGCCGTGAACGTCCCGGTCGCCGCCTACCAGGTCTCCGGCGAGTACGCGATGGTCGAGGCCGCGGCCGCTAACGGTTGGATCGACCGGGAGCGGGTGATGCTGGAGACGCTCACCTCGATCCGGCGGGCCGGCGCCCAGATCATCCTCACCTACTGGGCCGTCGAGGCCGCCCAGTTGCTGCGCCAGCGCTACTGACCGCCGCTCGGCCGGCGTCGCCCGCCCCTCTGCTGCCGGCACGTGCGGCAGCGGCGGGCTCGCCTCGCCGGTGCTCCGGTTTCACCCCTCGTTGTGGTCGCCGCTGTCCACATCCCAAAGTGGTAACTGAGCGTGTTCTTTCGGGCGGCAGGACACCCAACCCCGCGCCGACTTTGCTCTGCAGCCATGGGCGCAACCGTCACGAATCGTGAGCGCTGCCTCGGTGGCTGCAGAGCAAAGTCTGGTGAAGTGGTCCTATCTCCGGCGGCGAACGCGAGTATTATGTCCGCTCAAGTCTTGTTTGTGCCGCAGCCGGATCGCTCGTTTTGGTGGCGCGCTTAACGCTGAGTGAGCGTTACCCTCTGTGTGTGGCGACGGTCGGCGCCGGAGCGGGTTCGGACGTCGCATCCCGGGTTTTCCACAGGGGCGGGGAGCGGGGTTGCCCGGCCGGTGGGGGAGACGGGACCGTGGGCGGCGTGACAGACATCGCCGACAGCGAGCCGCGGGCGTCCGCCGCTACGGCGGGAGACGGCGGGCCGGCGCTGCTCACCGAGCCGTTCGACGTCCCGTTTCCGGCACCGGGGATCGTCCGGGCGGTACGTCGCCGGGCCGATGCCAGTCAACGCGAGCTGGCCCGGTTCGCCCGGGTGCATCCCAGCACGATCGGGCGGATCGAGGCGGGCAACCTGACGCCCAGCCTGGCCATGCTGTCGCGCATCGTGGGCACGGCCGGCTTCCGGCTCGTGGTCGTCGACGAGGCCGGCCGGGTGCTCAAGCCCATGCGTGACCGGGCCGACCTGCGTGACGGCGCGGACCGGCGGTACCCATCCCACCTCGACGTGGTCACCGACCCGGAGCCGGGAGAGTGGTGGGCCGACCGGTACGGGCTGGCCCGCCCGCCGGAGACCTTCTACCGCAACCGGGAGGTCCGGGACTGGCTGCGCCGCCGCAGCCAGTGGGAGGTACGGGTGGCCAAGTACCGGAACGTGCCGCCCCCGCCCGACCCGCAGCGGTGCGGATACCGCGGCGGCCCGCCGATCCGCCCATGAGGGGATCGACGGGCCGCCGCGCGGAACACCGCTCAGTCGTCGTTCAGGATCGTCCCGACGCCGGACGGGTCGACGAGCCGCAGGCCCGGCACCCCGGTCACGTACAGCGTGAGCTTCTCGTCCGCCTCGCGTTTGCGGTCGCCGCGCACGGTGACCGGGAACTCCAGCGAGGTCCGGCCGGCGGCCAGCAACCGGCAGCCCACGTACGGGTCGTAGTCCGATCCGGCCAGGGCGGTGCTGCCGTAGGTGGCCGCGCAGATCAGGGCCGGTTCGGAGAGCGGGCGGGACACGGTGACGGTGAACGTCATCGCGCGGGTGCCCTTGTCGCCCTCGACGACCGAGGTGTCCGCAACCCGCAGCGAGGCGCGCGACCGGAACCGCGCCACCTGCGGGTCGTGGTCGCTCGCGCCCCGGTCACCCAGCTCCGGCGCGTCGGTGGGGTAGTCGGCGTTGACGTGCGCCGTCCGTACCTGCACCAGGTCCTTGTGCATCGGGTCGTTGACGAAGAGGTTGTCCAGCGTCTGCGCCTGGCCGCTGAAGGTGTACGAGTACGCCGACGCGGGCGCGTCCGCCACCAGGTCGTCCCAGAGGTTGTGCAGCCCGGCCTCGTACAGCGGGGCGAGCTGGTCCGACGGGATCGGGTTCTGTGCGGTGGCGATCGGGTCGTCGGGGCGGGGGAAGACGTTCAGGTCCCCGCCGTAGACCACCCGGGCGTCCGGGTCGCTCGCCTCGACCGCCTGCACGATCGCCGCCCCGTACGCGGCCTGTTCGCGGCGCTGCCCGACCCGGCTGTCCGGCCCGGACGAGAAGTGGTTGGCGACCGCCCAGAGCGTGAACCGCTCGCTCGATCCGGGCGCGGCCTTGACCGTGAACCGGGCCACCTGCGCGGCGCGGGTGTAGACGTTGCTGCCGTCCACCCCGGTCGACCGGTCCACGTCGGCCGGCAGCACCGCGTTGAACGCCTTCGGGTTCTGCACCTCGGCGTTCGCGGGCAGCGCCGCCGAGCGGTACTGGACGGTCGGGGCGGAGCCCAGCAGCGGGTCCGTGGCGGTCGCCTGGGCGAGCGTCAGCCGGTCGGTGCGGTACAGGAACGCCGAGGCGATGCCCCGGGCGTCCGCGCCGGTCCGGTCGTACGCGGCGGCGTAGGCCGGGCCGCCGTTCGCCGCGATGGCCAGCGCGAGCTCCTGCACCGTGTCCGGCGCGCCGTCGGCGTTGTCGGCGTCGCCGCAGGCCAGTGCGCCGTCGACCACCGAGCAGATGTCCTGGTCCTCGGCCTCCTGCACCAGGATCAGATCCGGGCTGTGCAGCGAGTTGACGATCTGCCGGGCCTGCACGGCCAGCTTCGCCGCGTACGCCTCCGGGCTCGCCGGCACGTAGTCGAACGGCGGGTTGACGCCGGGGCAGCCGGTGTTGCCGGCGAAGTCGCAGCCGTCGAACGGGTCGTCCCGGTAGTCGTACAGGTTCTCCACGTTGTAGGTGGCGATCGCCACCTCACTGCCGCGGTCGGCCGGCTGCGGCGGGTGGTTTCCGGCCGGGTCCGTGCCACCGGTCAGGGTGAGCTGCTCGGGCTGCACGCTGTACTTGCTGAACGCGTACGAGACGGAGCCGTAGGCGTCCTCGGTGAGCGTGTCGAAGGTGCGCGCCTCGGGCAGCAGCGCCCGGGAGTCACCGGCGGTCGCCTTCACGCCACCGGCGCCCAGCAGGATCCGCTGGTTGTTGCCGTTGTCGAAGAGCGTGCCGGGGATGTCGTCGAGCGGGTGGGCGTCCCGGAACACCCGGCGGGCGTACGGGTCGGACCGCTTCATGATCGGGTCCTCGCGGTCCAGCACGTAGATCTCGGAGTCGGCGGTGGAGGAGTAGATGTGCCGGGGCGCGGAGACGCCGCTGCCGGCGCGTACCCGCATCCGCTCGCCCTCGTGCCGCTCCCAGAACAGGTCGGCGGCGGCCGCCTCGGCCGGCGGGATCGCGTCGTCGACCCGGACGACGGTGTCCACGTCGAGGCCGGAGTCGAGCTTGCGGACCAGCGAGGCGCCGGAGAGCTGGGTCTGGTTGAAGTACTCGGAGACCCGCCCGCGCAGCACGACCTCGTCACCGACGGTCGGGGCGTACCCGCCGATCAGCGTGGTGAACGAGCCCATGAAGACGAACAGGCCGTCGGAGGTCAGCGGGTCGCCGTCGGAGGTGCCGAGCCGGCTCTGGAGGTAGAAGCCCCACTGGTCGGCTCCGGCGGAACTGCGGGTCAGCGACATGCCGGTGATGACACCGCGTACGTCGTACAGCGTGGAGCTGGTGCCGTTGCCGCTGGCCGGCGCGAGCGGCGACCGGTCGGTGCGGCCGTCCTCGTCGTCGGCGGTGCGGCCCTGCACCTCGCCGATCGACAGCACGCTCGTGGCCTGCACGGTGAGCGTGCAGGTGGCGGTGTCGCCCTCGTCGTCGGTGGAGGTCACGGTGACCGCGTAGCCGCCGGCCGGCAGGCCGGTGGCGGTGAGCGTCGCGGTGGCCGTGCCGCCGTCCCCGGTCGCCGGGGTGAACGCGGTACGGCTGATCGAGCCGCTCGCCGGCACCGGCACGACCGAGGTGACAGCCAGGTCGGTGACCGTGTCGTCGGCGTCGGTAGCGGTCACCTCGCGGGTCGCGGTGGCACCCGCCGACAGCGTCAGCGCGCCGCCGCAGGCCACCGTGGGTGGCTGGTCGGCCGGGCCGCCGCCGACGGTGTGGCTGCCCAGCCCGTCGAAGGTGTCGGTGGCGAAGCCGGCCCACTGCGCGGCCGGGTCGAACGGGTCCGCCGGGTCGGTGTCGCCGGCGGTCACAGAGGGCAGGCGGCGCAGCGTGTTGTCCGCGGTGCTGGTCAGCCCGCTGCCCCACTCGGTGCCCGGGTCGACGCCGACCTGGCCGAGGGAGTCGACCACCGCGTCACCCTTGCGCAGCACTATCGCGTCGTCGCCGTTGAACAGCGAACCGGAGTACGTCTGGTCGGCCTGGGCGAGGATCGCCGGGCCGGCCGACGCGGCGGCGAAGACGAACACGTCACCGGCGGCGACGGTCCCGGTCAGGGCCACGTTCGTCGAGGTGGTGGCGCCGTTGAAGAAGAGCTGGAGCTGGTAGCCGCCGGCGGCCAGGTCGATCGGTGCGCCGGTGCCGTTGTACAGCTCGACGGCCTTGTTGTTGGACGACCCCTCGACATATTCGGAGATGAACAGGTCGGTGGGCGCGGCGCTGGCCGCGGTGGGCGCGACAGCGATCGCCGTGAGGGTGACGGCGGCGGTGGTCGCGAGCGCGGCGAGGGTGCGGCGCGGGCGCATGGGGCCTCCACGATGGGTGGACATGAACTAACGAACGTTAAGGCTCTCGTGGGTGCGCCGTCCAGCCCTGTCGATGACCGGCCGATGAACGATCAGCGATGACTGTCCAGCCGGTGCACCAGCTCGGCGACGTCCACACCGTATTCGCACCAGTCGCGGTCGGGGCGGTAGCCCAACTCGGCGTTCACCTTCAGCATCGACTCGTTGTCCTGCGCGTTCCAGGTCTGCACCTCGATCACCTCGGGCTCGGCCGAGCGCAGCTCCAGCAGCATCCGCGCCTTGATGGCCCGGTCGATGCCGTAGCCGCGGTGATCGTGGACGACAATCGTGTCGTACTGGTCGGCCCGGGTCGGGTGCTGCGCCGGCACGACCACCTCGGTCAACCCGGCCACCTCGCCGGTCTGCTCGTGCAGCGCCAGCACGATGTACGGCTTCATGCCGCGCCGGTGCAGCGTGGCGAGGCTGTCGCGCAGCCGGTCCGGGTCGTAGGAGCTGGGCCGCAGCTCCACGTCGTCGGAGTCGCGCACCTCGGCCTTGGCCCGCGCGTACGCCTCGATCAGCTCGTCCGGCGGGCCACCCGGCCAGAACTCCACGCGGTAGCCCGCGCCGAGCCCGGCGGCCATCTCGGTGAGCGCCGGCCAGTCCACCGAATGCAGGTCGAGCACGCTGCGGGTCTCCACGTAGTCGCGGGTGAAGCCAAGCGACTCGTAGAACCCGACGGCCGGGGTGTCGCCGACCACCTCCACGCCGATCGACTGGAAGCCCTCGTCCCAGACCCGGCGGGCGGCCACCCGCACCAGCTCACGGCCGATCCCGCTGCGCCGGACCGCCGGGTGCACCAGCACCTCGAGCACGCCGATACCGCCGAGCAGCAGCACGTGCACATGCCCGAGGATCGCACCGGCCGTGCCGTCCGGGGCGGCGTCGTCCTGCGCGACCCACGAGATCCGCCGCTCGCCGGGCATCACCTCGGACAGATACTCCCGCATGGAGCTCTCCCGCCAAGGCGGATCCTGCGGCAGATCGGCCGCCAGGACCGCGTTCAGCGTGTCCAGCAGGGACGCGATCTCGGCGGACGACGCGGTCCTGGGATCCCACTCGCGCACCATCACCCGTCTAGCTTGCCGTCAACGGCAGCCGGGGGGAAGGGTTCAGTCCGCGAATGTACGCGAGCCGTCACCTCACGTTGCGGCTGAGCCTGCCGTACTCGTCGGCCTTGTCGAAGACGGCCTGGGCGTACCGACGCACATCGTTGTAGGACAGGATGGCGCCCCACCAGTCGCCCGGGATGGTCATGTTCCGGCCGCCCTTGCACAGGTAGAGCCCGGCGGCCAGCGCCGCGTCGTCGATGTCGTGCGGGTTCTTCACCCCGTCGCCGTCGGCGTCCGCACCGATCTCCTGCCAGGTGGTCGGGATGAACTGCATCGGGCCGAGCGCCCGGTCGTGGACCCGGTCGCCGTCGAGCAGCCCCTGGTCGGTGTCGAGGATCCGGGACCGGCCGCCCTGCCCGTCGAGCGGCTCTCCCTTGATCTCCGGCAGGGCCCGGCCGTCGGCCTGCAGCGTGGCGCCGTTCGCCGCGCCGTGGCGCGACTCGACGTACCCGATGGCGGCCAGCGTGGTCCAGCTCAGCTGGCACCCACGGTTGGTCTGGGCGAGCACCAGTTCGGCGTACGCGTACGCCTGGAGCGCCACCACGGGGACGCCGGTCACCGCGCTGACCCGCTGCGCCCAGCCGGTGAGCGCGTCGGCGGGGCGTCCGGCCGGCAGCACCGGGGCGGTGGTCGCACCGGGCAGTGGCGTGCCGGGCACTGGCGTGCCGGTCGGTACGGCGCCGCCGGGCAACCCGGTCAGGTCCGGCAACGGTGGTGTGGCGGGCGCGGCGGCGGTCTGCGGCACGCTCTGCGACGGCGTGGCGTCGGCGACCGGCTCCGGCCGGCCGACCGCCGCCGGGACGACCACCGCGCCGGCCGTGGCGGCGGCGGCGACCAGCGCGAGCAGGAACAGCGCGGGCATCGCGGTGCGGCCGCCGGGCCGCCGGGACCAGGCGCGGGTGGCCCGGGCCGCGCCGACAGCGACCTGCCGGGGACGCGCCCGGACAGCGTGCGCGAACGGCATCCGCCGTCGTCGCCCGCCGGCCTCGGCCGCCGTCCCGGCCTTCGCCGCCGCCTCTGCCGTTACCGCCCCGGCCCCGGCCTCGGCCGCCGCTTCGGTGGCCGGCTGCTCACGCTCGTCGTTCGACCCGGGCTCGGCGTCCGCCTTCGCGTGTGGTTCGGGCTGCGGCTTCTCGCCCGGCTTCGCACCGGCCCCCGCGTCGACCGCCGCACCCGTTTCGGCCGCCGTGCTCGTTCCGGCCGCGGCGTCCGCGTCGCGGGCCGGGTCGGCGGGCGGCTCCGGGGGAAGGGGCTTCCGCTCGCGGCGTGGACGCGGGATGGACCGGGTGCCGTCGTCGGGTGGCGCGGCGGGTCGCAGGGGCCGGGCCGTCGCTCGCCGTTCGCCGTCCACCACCCGTCGAGTATCACCCATCGGAGTGACGACGTCAGGCCCGGCCGTACGCTTGGGTCATGCCCCGGTACGAGTTCCGTTGCCGCGCCTGCGGCGACACCTTCGAGGTCAATCGTCCGATGGCGCAGGCCGCACGGCCGGCCACCTGCCCGCAGGGCCACGCCGACACGGTGAAACTGCTGTCCACCGTGGCTGTCACCGGCCGGGGCGGCGCCGCCCCGAGTGGTGGGATTCCCAGCGGTGGTGGTTGCTGCGGCGGCTCCTGCGGTTGCTGACTTTCCGTCGTCCGTCCCGCGTGTCGATCGGGGTCTTGCCGCCGGTGTGATCTTTTGGCACCTTGGGGCGGAATCTGCCCAGCCGTTCTCACGATGCGTGACGGCACGACCATAGGGCAGCATGAACCCGACGTCACCGGGCGGAGGTTCGACGTATGTCCAAAGGACACCACCTCCCCAGCGGGTGGGTGACCTTCGTGTTCACCGACATCGAGGGCTCGACACGGCTGGCCCGGATGCTCGGCCCGGTCTACCGTCCGGTGCTGCACGAGCATCGGCGGTTGCTGCGCGACACCCTGGCCGGCACGGACGGCGCGGAGCTGCTGACCGAGGGGGACTCGTTCTTCCTCGCGTTCCCGGACGCCGCCGCCGCGGTCCGCGCCTGCCTGACCGCGCAGCGGGCGCTCTCCGATCACGACTGGCCCAACCCGGACGCCACCCCACGGGTACGCATGGGGCTGCACACCGGCTACGCCGAGCCCCGCGACGGCGAGTACGCCAGCCCCGAGGTGCACCGGGCCGCCCGCGTGGCCGCCGCCGCACACGGTGGGCAGGTGCTCTGCTCGGCCGCCACCGCCCGGCACGCCGACCCGCTGCCGGACGGGGTGTCCCTGCTGGACCTCGGTCTGCACCGGCTGCGCGGGTTCGACGACCGGGAGCGGCTGTTCCAGCTCGTCGCGCCGGGGCTGGAGCGGCGGTTCCCGCGCCCGCGTACCGCCGACGCGACAGCGCACAACCTGCCCACCCAGGTCACCTCGTTCGTCGGCCGGCAGGCCGAGCGCGCCGAGCTTGGCCGGCTGGTCGAGGCGTACCGGCTGGTGACGGTGCTCGGCGCGGGCGGCGCCGGCAAGACCCGGCTGGCGGTGGAGCTGGCCTCCGGCATCGTCGAGGACTACCCGGACGGCGTCTGGTTCGTCGACATCGCCGCGGTGACCGACCCGGGGCTCGTGGCGTTCGAGATCGCCGCCGTGCTCGGCCTCCGCCCGGAGCCGGGCCGGCCGATGGTCGACACCCTCGTCGAGTACGCGGCGCCGCGCCGGATGCTCGTGCTGCTGGACACCTGCGACGCCCAGACCGCCGCGTCGGCCGACGTGATCAGCCGGCTGCTGGCCGGCGGCCGGGGGGTGCGGGTGCTGGCGACCAGCCGGGAGTCGTTCGGCGTACCCGGCGAGGTGGTGTGGCGGATCCCGCCGCTGTCGGTGGACGAGGGCCCCGACGGCGGGGGGAGCGACGCGGTGGCGCTGCTGCTGGACCGCACCGCCGTGGCCCGGGGCGGACGGGCACCGGAGCCGGCCGAGCAGGCCGACCTGCACCGGGTGGTACGCCGTCTGGACGGGCTGCCGCTGGCCATAGAGCTGGCCGCGGCCCGGCTGCGGGTGCTCTCGGTCGGCCAGCTGGCCGAGCGGCTGGACGACATGCTGGGCACGCTCGACGCCGGCCGGGAGACGGCGGAGCCGCCGCCGGTGGAGGCGGGCTGGAGCGGCAACCAGCAGGACACGGTGGACCTGGTGGCCGCCGCGACCGGCGCCGCCCCGCCCACCCCGGCGAGCCGGGCAGTGCAGCGTTCGGCGAGTGAGCGGCACCTGACCATCCAGGCCACTGTGACCTGGTCGTACCGGACGCTGGGCGCGCGCTCGGCCCGGCTGCTGCGCTGGATGGCGGTGTTCGCCGGCCCGGTGGACCTGCCCACCGTGCAGTGGCTGCTCGACGAGGACCCACTCGACCCGCTCTCGGTGCTGGTGGACAAGTCGATGGTGCTGGCCGAGCCGCACGCCTCCGGCAGCACGTACCGGATGCTCGACCCGATCCGGGCGTACGCGGCCCGGCGGCTGATCGAGGCGGGCGAGGAGCAGAGCGCCCGGGACCGGCACGTCGCCTGGTGCCGGCACGCGCTGGACCGGGCGCACCTGGGGCCGGACGGCCGCCCGGTGACGCTCTCCCTGTACGCGCTCGACCCGCTGGCGAACGAGTTGCGGGCCGCGTTGCGCTGGTGCGCCACCGGCGGCAGCGCGCGGTCGGGCCTGTCGCTCGCGGGTGACCTGGACCAGTGGTGGCGGGAGCGCGGGCTGGCCCGGGAGGGGCGGCTCTGGCTGTTCCGGCTCTACGGCCGGCTGGCCGAGACCGGCGAGGTGATGCCGGACGCCGAACTGGCCGCCGCGTACCACATGCACTCGTTGCACGCGGGCGCGGACGGCGAGTTCGGCGAGGAGCTGCGGTACTCGCAGCGGGCCGAGGCGGCCGCCCGGCAGTCCGGCGACCGGGGGCTGCTGGCCCGGGTGCTGGCCGGACGCGCGGCGCCGCTTGTCGACATGGGGCAGTTCGCCGAGGCGGAGCGGATCTGCCGCGAGGTGATCGACTGGGCGTACGCGCAGGACGTGGTGGGTGACGCGCTGCTGGCCGTCTACAACCTCTCCGAGCTGCTCTGGCGCCGGGGCGCGCTGGACGAGGCGGCCGACCTGCTGGCCGCGGCCCGCCCGGTCGAGGCGTCCCGGCCGGCCGAGCGGGGCGGACGCTCGGTGGACATGCTGCTCGGCATGGTGGCGCTGGCCCGGGGCGATCTGGTCGCCGCGCACGAGCACCTGCTGGTGGCGTTGCGGTCCCGGATGAGCCACGGCTACCTGGGCCGGGCATGCGACACGATAAACGCGATAGCGGTGCGCTGCGCGCTCGCCGGGGACGCGTTGTCAGCGGCCCGGCTGTTCGGCGCGGCGCAGGCCACCCGGGCGAACCTGCGGGCCACGCCGGGGATATACGGCCCGTACTGGTCGGCCCGGCAGACGGAGCTGCGGCGGGTGCTCGGTGACGAGGCGTTCGACGCCGCGTACGGCGCCGGTGCGGGGCTGCGGCTGGACGAGGTGGCGGCGCTCGCGCTGCACGTGGAGCACCCGGACATGGCGGCCGACTCGCCGAGGTTCGGCGGGCGGAAGCCGGGTTCGTGGCCGGCGTTCGAGCCGCGCAGCACGGCGGGCTGAGCCGGGCCGCTGAGCGGCCGTGCGGGAGCCCGCCGGGCGGCGGGCTCCCCATCCGTCAGGCGCGCGCGGCGGCGCGGCGCTCGGCCTCGGCCTTCATCCGGGCGGCGCGGTCGAGGTCGGCCCGCGACACGGCAGCGACCGAGCCGAAGACGCTCACCGCCTGGTAGTACGTCCAGGCGAGGCTGTAGCAGGCGGGCCGGACCACCGCGTTGTACGTGGCGCAGACCCGCTTCAGGTCGGCGTAGAAGGCGTTGTCCAACCGGGACTTGCTGGCGGAGAAGACGCCCATGGCCTTGTGGTTGCGGTAGCCGAAGTCGTGGCGGTAGCAGGAGAGCTTGAAGTTGAACCCGATCGGGTTGTCGGGGCTGGACGAGCAGTAGTCGGTGGACCAGTCGAAGCCGTAGTCGGTCCAGGGCGACCGGTTCTGCCGGGCGCTGTTCCAGGCGTTGTAGCTGGACGCGCTGGTCTGCGTCCAGCTGGTCAGGACGGACAGCTTCTGCTCGGTGCTCACCGCGGCGGCGGCCGGTGCGGCCAGGCTGAGTGCCGTGAGCAGGGCGAGTGTTGCGGCGGCGAGGGTGGTGGCGAGGCGACGGGACACGGGAACCTCCGCATGGGTGGCGTCCGGGATCTCCGGATGTCGACAAGTGTCGATCAAGCCGATGAGCTGCGACGATGTTCCGGGGAACGGCTCGCTGGCATCCGCCCAAACAGACGAATGCCCCCGGGCCGGCGAGGCGGCCCGGGGGCATCCGGTGGAGATCAGCGCACGAAGCGCGGCGGGCTCGCCGGGCTCTCGTTCGCCAGCCGGTCCAGCGCGGTCACGTAGTAGGTGTACTTCGCGCCGTCGGCCGCCGTGGTGTCCACCCAGGACTGCACCGCGTCGTCGGTGGCTCGCACGGTGCCGACCAGGTGCGAGGCGTCCGCGAAGTCGCAGCGCCCGGCCAGGCCGTGCCCGTCGAACCGGTAGATCGCGTACGACGCGGCGGTGCCGAGCGGGCCCTTGCCGTCGGCCGGCTGCCGCCAGCTCAGGCGTACCCCGTCCGCCTCCCGCTGGGCCTTGGTGACCACCGGGAACAGCAGCGGCTTGCGCGGCAGGTGCGTCATGGTGGGCACCAGCGCCGGGCGGGAGTAGTGCTCGGCCGCGTAGATGTCGGTGGCGCCGAGCCGGTTGGCCCGGACCTGCACCGCGGAGAAGTGCACGTTGCCGAGCACCTCCGGGTACGACCGGTTGAGCGTCAGGTGGTTCGACAGCTCCTGCGGGTTCATCCAGAACGACCCGTACGCCGGGTCACCGCTCTTGTAGTCGGCCTGGCCGATGTAGAGCTGCACCCGCGTGCCGCGCACCTGCTCGGCCCACCACGGCACCAGGCGGGCGTAGTCGGCGGCCGGGTACTGGCCGATGTACCAGTAGAGCTGCGGCACGATGTAGTCGATCCACTCCTCCTTGACCCACTTGCGGGAGTCGGCGGAGATGATGTCGTACGACTGCGAGCCGGTGGTGTCCGAGCCGTTCGGGTCGGCCGACGCGTTGCGCCAGATGCCGAACGGGCTGACGCCGAACTTCACATACGGCTTGACCGCCTTGATCTTGGCGTTCATCTCCTGGATCAGCAGGTTGATGTTGTCCCGCCGCCAGTCGGCCTTGTCGGTGAAGCCCCTGTTGTACGCCGCGAACGTGGCGTCGTCGGGCACCTGGTGGGTGCCGCTCGGGTACGGGTAGAAGTAGTCGTCGAAGTGCACGCCGTCGATGTCGTACCGCTTGACCGCGTCCATCATCGCGGTCTGGACGAACTCGCGGACCTCGGGGACGCCGGGGTTGTAGTAGAGCCGGCTGCCGGCGACGCCGGCGGGCGGGTAGGCGAAGACCCAGTCGGGGTGCTGGCGGGCCGGGCTGTCCGGGGCCAGTTGCGACAGGTCGGCGCCGGCGCCGCCGGGCGCGGGCATGGAGACGCGGTACGGGTTGAACCAGGCGTGGAACTCCAGGTTGCGCTTGTGCGACTCGGCGACCAGGAAGTCCAGCGGATCCCAGCCGGGGTTCTTGCCGCGTACGCCGGTCAGGTACTCCGACCACGGCTCGTACGGCGAGGGCCAGAACGCGTCGGCGGTCGGGCGGACCTGGACCACGACGGCGTTGTGGTTGAGCTTCTGCGCCAGGTCCAGCCAGGCCAGGTATTCGGCCTTCTGCTTGGCCACCTGGTCCGGCGCGGTCCAGGAGCCCTTGCTGGGCCAGTCGATGTTCGTCACCGAGGCGATCCACATGGCCCGGAACTGGCGCTTGGGGGTGGCCGGGTCGGTGACGCAGTCGGTGGAGGGGGAAGTGGCGGTGCCGTTGTCGTCGGGTGCGGCCTGCGCCGGCGTGCCGGCGACCAGCGTGCCGAGCAACGCCGCGGCCAGCGCGGCGGCTCCGAGCCGAGTTGCCTTCATGCGGTGCGGTCCCTTCGTCGGGTCCGGGGGGACAGTCGGGGGCGGGCGTTGCGGCAAGATTCGCCGATACACCCATGCCTCCGGTAGGAAACTTTCATCTATCCGTGCCCGGCGCAAGACCTGGACGGCCGATCGATGTCCGGCTCCGTGCGATCGACCGGATCGTGACGATTCCGATACCTGGCGTACGGGATTGGGGTGGAAAACGGCTGGGTAGCTCCCCCGGTCACAGACCGCCACCGTGGCGGCCACACGGCGGGGGAGGTGATCAGATGTCGGTCCTGCGTACCAAGCCGATCCAGGACGTGCTCGCCCAGGGCGACGCCGACGGCGAGGACGGCAAGCCGGGGCTGCGGCGCCGGCTCGGCGCGGTCGACCTGATGGGCTTCGGCATCGGCATCGTGATCGGCACCGGCATCTTCACGCTCACCGGTGTCGAGGCGCGCAACAGCGCCGGGCCGGGCGTGGTGATCTCGTTCGGCATCGCCGGCCTGGTCGCGCTACTCGCCGCGCTCTGCTACGCCGAACTGGCCAGCAGCGTGCCGACCGCCGGCAGCGCCTACACCTACGCGTACGCGACGATGGGCGAGATCGTCGCCTGGATCATCGGCTGGGACCTGCTCCTGGAGTTCGCGCTCGGCGCGGCGGTGGTGGCCCGCGGCTGGTCCGGCTACCTCGCCGACCTGCTCGGCCTGCCCAGCGCCTGGTTCGCCGAGGAGGGCAGCGTCGTCAACCTCGGCGCCATCGGCATCGTGCTGGTGCTCGGCGTGGTCGCCATCGTCGGCATCCGCGAGTCCGCCCGGGTCACAAACCTGCTCGTGCTGGTCAAGGTGGCGATCTGTGCCTTCGTCGTCATCGCCGGGCTGTTCTTCGTCAAGGCGGCCAACCTCAGCCCGTTCATCCCGGCCGCCGAGCCGGCCGGTGCCGGGGACGACGGCATCAAGCAACCTGTCACCCAGGCCATCTTCGGGCTGGAACCCTCAGTCTTCGGCTTCGCCGGGGTGCTCACCGCCGCCGCCGTGGTGTTCTTCGCGTACACCGGGTTCGAGGCCGTGGCGAACCTGGGTGAGGAGACCCGCAAGCCCAAGCGGGACCTGCCGCTGGGCCTGCTCGGCACGCTGCTCATCTCCACGGTGCTCTACATCGGCGTCTCGCTGGTGGTGGTCGGGATGGTCAAGTACACCGAGATCGACGAGGGCGCGCCGATCGCGTCCGCGTTCCGGGCGGTCGGCGCCGGCTGGGCCGCGGTGCTCGTCTCCATCGCCGCCGTCGCCGGGCTCACCAGCGTGATCCTTGTCGACCTGGTGGCCATGGGCCGGATCGGCTTCGCCATCGCCCGGGACGGGCTCATCCCGCCCGCCATCGCCAAGGTGCACCCGCGCTGGGGCACCCCGTACCGGATCGCCGGGATCATGACCGTCGCGGTGGCGCTACTCGCCGGTTTCCTGCCGCTGTCCGCGCTCGCCGACCTGGTCAGCATCGGCGCGCTCTGCGCGTTCACGCTTGTCGCCATCGCGGTGCCGATCCTGCGCAAGCGCCGCCCCGACCTGGAGCGGCCGTTCAAGGTGCCGTTCTCGCCGGTGCTGCCGATCGTCACCGCGCTGGCCTGCCTCTACCTGAGCCTGAACCTCTCGGTCGAGACCTGGCTGCGGTTCCTCGCGTGGATGCTGATCGGCGCGGTCATCTACTTCGGGTACGGCCACCGCAAGAACCGGCTCGCCCGCAGCGAGCACTCGGACACCCCCGAGCCCGCCCCCACCCCCTGACGCCCGGAAGGAAGGGCCCCTTCTTAACGCCAGGCGTTAAGAAGGGGCCCTTCTACTACCGGAGGCGTTAAAAGGGGGCCCTTCCTTACCCGCTCACCCCTTCAGGCCGCTGCGGGAGACGCCCTGGATGACGTGCCGCTGGGCGAGCACGAACAGGATCAGCACCGGCACGCTCGCCAGCACCGCGCCCGCCATGATGACCGGATAGTCGGTCACGTACGCGCCCTGGAGCAGGCCCAGGCCCGCCGGCAGGGTCAGCCGTTCCGGGCTGAACAGCACGTACACCGGCCAGAGGAAGTCGTTCCAGTTGGTCAGGAACGACAGCACCGCGAGCGTGGCCAGGGCCGGCTTCGACAGCGGCAGCAGCACCCGGCGGAACACCTGCCAGTGGTTCGCGCCGTCCAGCACCGCCGCCTCCTCCAGCTCGGCCGGGATGGAGAGGAAGAACTGCCGCAGGAAGAACACCCCGAACGCGCTCGCCGCGCCCGGCACGATCACCACAGTGAGCGTGTCGATCCAGTCCAGCCGCTCGGCGATGATGAAGTTCGGGATGATCAGCGAGGTGGGTGGCAGGAACAGCGTGCCCACGATCAGCGCGAACAGCACCTTGCGGCCGCGGAACCGCATCCGGGCCAGCGCGTACGCGGCCATCGACGCGGTCACCAGCACCAGCAGCGTGTGCAGGGTGGCCGCGAGCATGCTGTTGACGAACCAGCGCAGCACCGGGTTCGCCGCGTTGTCGACTATCTGCTGGTAGCCGTAGGTGGAGAACGGGTCCGGCAGCCAGCCGGGCGGCACCCGCTGCGCGTCGTCGTACGTCTTCACCGACGTCAGCAGCATCCACACCAGAGGGGTCACGAAGATCGCGGTGACCAGGAGCAGGACGCCGTACCGCGCCACCGCGCGCGTGTTCCTCATGTCGTAGCCCTCAGTCTTCCCGGTAGCGGAACAGCCGGAAGTTGGCGACGCTCACCACCGCCAGCATCAGCGCGAAGAACACGCTCATCGCGGCGGCCCGTCCGGCGTCGTAGTCGCGCAGCCCCTCGTCGACGATCCGCCAGACCACGGTCCGGGTCTGCTCGCCCGGCGCGCCCTGGGTGATCAGGAACGCCTGCCCGAACACGTTCGCCGAGGCGAGGATCGTGGTGGTGAAGACGAACAGCATCACCGGGCGCAGGCCGGGGATCGTGACGTGGCGGAACCGGTCCCAGCCGCCGGCGCCGTCCACCTTGGCCGCCTCGTACAGCTCGGCCGGGATGTCCTGGAGACCGGCCAGGTAGATCACCGCGTTGAAGCCGCAGGTCCACCACACGGTCACGCCGACGAGCGACACCCAGGCCCACGGCACGTCGGTCACCCACGGCGTGTCCGAGGGGAGCCCGACCACACCGAGCAGCCGGTTGACCAGGCCCAGGTTGGCATCCAGCAGGAACCGCCAGAGCAGGCCGATCACCGCGACGCCCAGCACGTACGGCGCGAAGAACGCGGCCCGGAAGAACGTCCGGCCGGGGAACGAGCGGTTGAGCAGCAGCGCCAGCCCGAGCGGGACGACCACCAGCAGCGGTACGGAGAACAGCGTGAAGACCCCGGTCGCCCGGACGCTCGACCACCAGTCCCCGAAGATCGCCGAGTCGCTGGAGAACAGGTCCCGGTAGTTGCCGAGCCCGACGAACGGCCGGTTTGGCAGTTGCAGGTCCCACTGGTGCAGGCTGATCCAGACCCCGAACAGGATCGGCGCCAGGCCGAAGACCCCGAACAGGATCAGGTACGGCGCGAGGAAGAGGTACGGGGTCGCGCGGTTGCCGCGTTCCGTCGCGCCCCGGCGGCGGGTGCGCGCCGGGGGCGGCACGCCGTCGCGCGCCGCCCCGACCTCGATCACGTCCGCCACGGCGGATCAGTTCCCGTACTTCTTGCGGCTGTCCTCCAGCTGCTTGTTCGCCTTCGCCGCGCCGTCGTCGAGCGCCTGCTTCGGCGGCTTCTTGCCCAGCGCCGCCTCGTTGAACGCGTTGTAGAAGGTCAGCATGGCCTCGTTCAGGCCCGGCACGGACGGCGGGAACGCGGCGTACTCCAGCTCCGGTGCGAGCGCGTTGACCTCGGTGAGCGCGGTGAACTCGCTGCTCTCCCGCACCGCCTTGCGGGCCGGCACCTGGCCGCCCTTGGCCCAGTCCAGCGAGTGCTGGCTCAGCCAGTTGATGAACACCTTCGCCCCGGCGGTCTTGTCGGCGTTCGCGGAGCGCTGCTTGACGATGGTGAAGTTGTGCGAGTTCGCCCAGGCGGCTTTCTGGCTGCCGATCTGCGGCAGGGGCGCGACGCCCCACTGCACGTTCGCGCTCTTCTTCAGGTCGTTGATCTGCCAGATGCCGTTCCAGTTGAACGCGTTCTTGCCGCTCTTGAACGCCAGGTAGTCGGCGTCCTGGCCGACGTTCGCGGGGGAGTGGCCCTGCTTGATCAGGTCGACCAGCCAGGTGCACGCCTCGACCGCCGGGTCGGAGTTGAACGTCGCCTTCGCCACCTCGGCGTCGAAGAGCGTGCCGCCCCACTGGTGCAGCAGGCTGTAGAACGTCATGCCGCCGGTGAACTGGAACGGGCTGACCCAGAAGCCCTGCACGCCCGACTTCTTCAGCTCGGTGAGCGCGGCCGTGTACTCCTCCCTGGTGGCCGGTGGCTTCTCCGGGTCCAGGCCGGCCTTCCGCATGACCGCCTTGTTGTAGTAGAAGCCCAGCGGGTGCATGTCCAGCGGGATGCCGTACCGCTTGTCGCCGTAGAGGCCGCCCTTCCAGACCGTCGGGGCGAAGTCGCCCTCGCTCAGCTCCAGCGCCTTCGCCACGTCGTCCAGTTCGGTGATCACGCCCCGGGCGGCGAACGTGGCGAGCTGGTCCATGTGCATGACAGCGATGTCCGGGCCGTTGCCGCTGGAGACCGCGCCGGGAAGCTTGCTGTAGTAGTCCTCCCACTGGTACGTGATCACGCTGACCGCGATGTTCTTGTGCTCGCCGTTGAACTGCTGGACGAGCGTCTTGAAGATGTCACCGTCACCGCCGGTGAAGCCGTTCCACAGCTTCAGGTCCACCTTCGGGCCGGTGTAGTCCTTGCCGCCGTTGCCGGCCGCGCCGGAACTGTCGGAGCTGCTGCCGCCGCCGCAGCCGCTGAGCGTCAGCGTGGCCGCCGCGCCGAGCCCGACGCCGAGGCCGAGCAGACGCCGCCGGCTCATCTCGTTCTGGATCATGCGTACTCCTTGGGGGACGGAATGGAGTATTGCCTGGTCACGACGCCGGCACGAAGCGCAGCAGGTTCCAGGAGGTGGCCGGCAGCAGCACGGAGGCCCGGCCGCCGTCGACTGTGGGCGTGGTGAGGTCCCGGGGCGCGACCCGCTCCGGGTCTTCTTCGGTGTTCGTGGCGTCCGGGTCGGTTCCGGCCGCCACCGTGGTGTGCGCCTCGGCCCGCAGGCCGGGCAGGCCGCGCAGGTCCAGGTCGAGCGGGAGGTCCTGCGGACCCCTGTTGACCGCGAAGACGGCCAGCTCGCCGGTCTCCTCGTCGTGCACGGCGACGGTGTCCAGCGCGGGCACGTCGCCGTAGCGCCGGGTCTCGTAGGTCGGGCCGGTGGGCTCGGTCCGCAGCACGGTGCCGCGGGCGTACCGGGCGGTCAGGGCGAACGGGTGGAAGATGCTCTGCCGCCAGGCCGGGCCGCCGTCGCGGGTACGGATCGGGGCGATCACGTTGGCGAGCTGCGCCTGGCAGGCCACGCCGATGCGGTCGGCGTGCCGGAGCAGGGTGATCAGCAGGTCGCCCACCACCACCGCGTCGACGGCCGTGTAGTCGTCCTCGATCAGTGCCGGCGCCTCGACCCAGCCGCGCCGGTCCAGGTCGGACTGGAGGCGGGACTGGTACCAGACGTTCCACTCGTCGAAGGAGATCTTCAGCTTGCGCCTCTGCCGCAGCTTGGCGCCCACGTGGTCGGCGGTGGCGACGACCTCGGTGATGAAGGCGTCCATGTCGACGGCGGAGGCGAGCAGGCTGGCCCGGTCACCGTCGGAGGGGTCGTAGTAGGTGTGGGCGGAGATGTAGTCGACGTGCTCGTACGCGTGCTCCAGCACTGTCGCCTCCCACGCGCCGAACGTGGGCATGCCCCGGTTGGAGCTTCCGCAGGCGACCAGGCTGATCGAGGGGTCGACCATCTTCATCGCGCGGGCGGTCTCGGCGGCGAGCCGGCCGTACTCGTCGGCGGTCTTGTGCCCGACCTGCCACGGCCCGTCCATCTCGTTGCCGAGGCACCACAGCCGCACCCCGTACGGCTGCTCGGCGCCGTGCTTGCGGCGCAGGTCGGATAGTTGGGTGCCGCCCGGGTGGTTGGTGTACTCAAGCAGGTCGAGCGCCTCGGTCACGCCGCGGGTGCCGAGGTTGACGGCCATCATCGGCTCGACCCCGGCCTCGGCCGCCCAGGTCATGAACTCGTCCAGGCCGAACTCGTTGGTCTCGATCGTCTTCCAGGCCAGGTCGAGCCGGCGCGGCCGGTCGCCGACCGGGCCGATGCCGTCCTCCCACCGGTAGCTGGAGACGAAGTTGCCGCCCGGGTAGCGCACCACCGAGACGCCCAGCTCACGGGTCAGGTCCAGCACGTCGCGCCGCAGCCCCCGCCGGTCGGCTGTGGGGTGGCCGGGCTCGTACACCCCGCCGTAGACGCAGCGCCCCATGTGCTCGACGAAGGAACCGAAGATCCGGCGGTCCGCCGGCGCGACCCGGAACGCCGGATCGATAGTGAGCTGCGCGTTCGGCACTGTGCCAACCTCTTCCTCGTGGCGATGGCGAGTGACGGCTGTCACTCCGTTGTCAGTGGTTTCTACAACGTTGTAAGCACCTGTGTAAAGAGGCAGTCGTGTCGTCGCGACGCGGTACGCTGCGGCCAGCGTTCACCGGGAGGAAGTTCAGTGCGGCACAGGCTCAAGGACGTCGCCGAGCGGGCCGGAGTGTCGGTGAAGACCGTCTCCAACGTCGTCAACGGCTACCAGCACGTGCGCGCCGACACCCGGGCCCGGGTCGAGGAGGCCATCGCCGCGCTCAACTACCGGCCCAACCTGTCGGCCCGCAACCTGCGCAAGGGGCGTACCGGGGTGATCGCGCTGGCCGTGCCCGAGCTGGACATCCCCTACTTCGCCGAGCTGGCCCGGCACGTCGTCACCGCCGCCGCCGACCACGACTGGACAGTGCTGATCGACCAGACCGGCGGCCGCTCCGAGCAGGAACGCAAGGCCGCCAGCGGTATCGGCGACCACATGATCGACGGCCTGATCCTGAGCCCGCTCGCGCTCACCGCAGACGACCTCGCCGCCCTGGCCGGCCTGCCCATGGTGCTGCTCGGCGAACGGGTCGACCACGGCCCCGCCGACCACGTCATGACCGACAACGTGGCCGCCGCCCGCGAGATCACCACCCACCTGATCGGGCTCGGCCGCCGCCGGATCGCCGCGATCGGCTCCCAGCGGACCCCCGAGGGCGCCAGCGCCCGGCTCCGCCTGGCCGGCTACACCGCCGCGCTGGCCGAGGCCGGCATCGCCTACGACGACCGCCTGGTGGCGCCCGCGCCGGCCTGGCACCGCGCGGACGGCGCCGCCGCCATGCGGCAACTTCTCTCCACCGGGGTACGCCCCGACGCCGCCTTCTGCTTCAACGACACGCTCGCGCTCGGCGCGCTGCGGGCGCTGCACGAGGAGGGCCTGCGCGTGCCCGAGGACGTCGCGGTGGCCGGCTTCGACGACATCGAGGACGGCCGCTTCTCGATCCCGACGCTGACCACAGTCGCCCCGGACAAGGAGCGCATCGCCCGCCTCGCGGTCGAGCTGCTGGCCGGTCGCCTGGGCCAGGACCGCGACGCACCGCCCCGAGAGCTGGTGGTCTCCCACCAGCTGGCCCTGAGAGAGTCCGCCCCACCCCGCCCCGCCTAGGGCCTGTGTCGAAGTCCGTGCGAGGGCTTGAGCTGTTGGGTGAGGATCTTGGCGTGTCGGTGTTCGAGATGTAGCGAGGTCTCCGGTATC
>NZ_JBEZGA010000029.1:0-34294 GCF_040649715.1 Micromonospora sp. NPDC048887
GCAGCGGCGGCTTGCCGTCGATGCGCACCGAGACCCGCATGGGCCGGTCGCGCAGGTGGCCGGCGTACGTGATGGGCGCCGCCCGCGTTGACGGCGACAAGCCGGGCCGGGAGCCCCGTCAACCTCATGATCGACGGGGTGGGCGGGGGAGGTGGGCGGGGAATGCCCGAACGACTGACAACGGCTTGAGCGCCTTGCGGCAACGCATTACGAAACCGCTGTACGGGTGACTGAAAGGCTGACAACCGAATCGCGCCGTTATTGCGCCGATGCATTCCGTAGGCCGGATCGTTGTCAATGCGCGACAACCGGAACGGCCGTTACCGGAACGATTCATTTCAGTGCTCCGGAACGCATTACCGTCGGATGGCAGGGCGTTTTCGTCCCCATCGGGAGGACTGCTCATGAGCGAACTGGCGCACCCACCGGCCGGCCCCGGCCCCGACGTCGAGGCCGTTGTCGCCCCGGCCGGCCGGCCCGGCGAATTCGTCGGCCGGTCACCCAATCAGCTCGCCTGGCTGCGGCTCAAACGCGACCGTACGGCCCGGGCCAGCGCGGTGACGCTCGCCGTCGCAGCGGCCGTGGCGCTCGGCGCGCCGCTGCTCGGCAGGCTCACCGGAATCGACCCGACCGACAAGTTCGCCGGCCGGCTCAACGATTTCGGAATGCCGATCGGATACGCCGGTGGAATCAGCGCCGACCATTGGCTGGGCCTCGAACCCGGCAGCGGCCGGGACATCCTCATGCAACTGGTCTACGGCCTGCGGACGTCCCTGTTCATCGCGTTCACCTCGGCGCTGCTGGCATCGGGAATCGGGGTCGCGGTGGGCGTGCTCGCCGGCTGGGCCAGAGGCTGGCTGGACAGCGTCGTCAACTGGCTGATCGACCTCACGCTGGCGTTCCCGTTCCTCATCTTCGCCCTCGCGGTCATCCCGATCCTCCAGGACCGCTTCTACTCCGACCGGGAGGCGCCGTCGCCCGCGTTCCGGGTGGCCCTGATCGTCGCCACCTTCGGCCTGTTCAGCTGGACGTACACCGCGCGGCTGGTCCGCGGGCAGGTGATCTCGCTGCGGGAGCGGGAGTTCGTCGACGCGGCCCGGGCCGCCGGCGCCGGCACCGCGCACATCCTGCTGCGGCAGCTGCTGCCGAACATCTGGGCGCCGATCCTGGTCACCGTCTCGCTGATGGTGCCGCAGTTCATCGCCATCGAGGCGGCGCTGGCGTTCGTCAACATCGGCGTCACCGAACCCACGCCCGACCTGGGCCGCATGATCTTCAACAGCATCGGCTACGTCGCGAGCGACCCCTGGTACACCCTGTTCCCCGGGTTGACGATCTTCCTGCTGGTCCTGGCGTTCAACCTGCTCGGTGACGCGCTGCGCGACTCGCTGGATCCCCGCTCCACCCGGTAGTCCCCACGGCCGTCACATGCCCGGCCGGCGGGGGCCGCCGGGCAGGAAGGAGCACACCGTGCGCGCACGAACCCGGACACTGACAGGTGTCCTCGCCGCGGCGGCGCTGGCCGCCGCCGGCTGTAGCCCCACCACCGGCGACGGCGGGGGCGGCGACGACCAGAAGACCAAGACCCAGAGCGGCTCGATCTCGTACGAGGCCGCCGACAACCAGGGCCCGGCGAAGGACGTCGACGGGGCGGCCCGGGGCGGCACCCTCACCGTCATGCAGCCGGCCGACTTCGAGCACCTCGACCCGGCGCGCAACTACGTGAACGTGCAGCAGGTAGCCGGCGGGCTGCTGTACCGCGCGCTCAACGGCTACAAGGAGGACGGCAGCGGCAAGCTGCTGCTCGTCGGCGACCTGGCCACCAACCCCGGCAAGGACGTGAACGGCGACTGCAAGGTCTGGGAGTTCGCCCTGCGCGACGGCGTGAAGTACGAGGACGGCACGCCGGTGACCAGCAAGGACGTCGCGCACGGCATCGCGAGGTCGTTCGCGGCGAACCTCAACGAGGGTCCGCACTACATTCAGCAGTGGCTCTACCCGGGCGGGGCGTACAACGCCACCTACAAGGGACCGTACGACGGCGGCAAGCCGGTGCCCGACGGCGTCACCACCCCCGACGACCGCACCATCCGGTTCACCTTCCCGCAGCCCCACTGCGACCTGCCGTACGCGGCGGCGCTGCCCACCAGCGCGCCGGTGCCCGCGGCGAAGGACACCCGTGCCAACTACGACCTGCGGCCGTTCTCGTCCGGGCCGTACCGGGTGAAGTCCTACCAGCGTGACGTGTCGCTGGAGCTGGAACGCAACCCCAACTGGGATCCGGCGACCGACCCGATCCGCAACGCGTACCCGGACGCGATCCGGATGACGTTCGGCCTGGAGCAGGCCCAGATCGCCGAGCGGCTGGTCGCCGACGGGCCGGCCGACCAGGCGGCGCTGAGCTGGTCGGACGTGCCGCCGTCGGTGCTGCCCCGCACCACCGGATCCGGCGTCGCCGACCGGGTGGTACGCGGCCCGACGCAGTACAACTGGGTGCTGAGCATCAACACCCAGCGGGTCACCGACCTGAACGTCCGGCGGGCGCTGAACTACGCGGTCGACAAGGACGCCCTGCTCAAGGTGCTCGGCGGGCAGGCCGCCGGCTCGCCGGCCAGCACGCTCATGTCACCCACCACCGCCGGTTTCGTGAAGTACGACCTGTTCAACGCCCCGGTCACCGGCGACAAGGCCAAGACCGCCGAGCTGCTCGCCGGCAAGCGACCGAAGCTGGTCCTCGCCCACTCCAACCTGGAACTGCGCACCCAGCAGGCCGAGGCGCTGCGCAAGAACCTCACCGACATGGGCTTCGACATCGTGATGAAGCCGATCGACAACAGCAGCTACTACGACGAGGTCGGCCGCAAGGACAACCCGTACGACCTCTACCTCACCGGCTGGGGCTCGGACTGGCCCACCGGCTCCACCGTCATCCCGCCGGTCTACGACGGACGGGAGATCGTGGCCGAGGGCAACCAGAACCTGTCGTACCTCAATGAACCGTCGGTCAGCGCGGAGATCGACCGGGTCCGCGACCTGCCGGCCGCCGAGCAGGACGCCGGCTGGATGGCGCTCGACCGCATGATCATGGAGAAGTACGCCCCGGTGGTGCCCTGCTACTACGACGCCACATACGAGCTGCACGGCTCGAAGGTCGGCAACGCCTTCCTCAGCGACGCGTTCGGGATCATCTCGCTCAACGGCATCTACGTGAAGAAGTGACAGCCGCGCGGGGCGGCGGCCACGGCCGCCGTCCCCGCGCCCACCCCGGGGGAGGTGTTCCCGTGCTCCGTTTCGTCGTACGGCGGCTGCTCGTCGCCGCCCTGACCCTGGTCGTCATCAGCCTCGTCACGTTCGGTCTCTTCTTCGCGGTGCCGAGCAGCCCGGCGAAGGTGATGTGCGGCAAGAACTGCACGGCCGAGGACATCGCCCAGGTCGAGCGCCGTCTCGGCATCGACCAGCCGCTGCCCCGGCAGTACGCCGACTTCGTCAGCGGCGTCTTCGCCGGCCGCACCTACGGCGAGGGCGACTTCCGGCAGGACTGCCCGGCGCCCTGCCTGGGCTACTCGTTCCGCAACAACCAGCCGGTCACCGAGATCGTCGCCCAGCGCGCCCCGGTGACGTTCAGCATCGTCCTCGGCGGCGCCGTGCTCTGGCTCGGCCTCGGCATCTCGCTGGGCATGGTGTCGGCACTACGCCGGGGTACGGCGTTCGACCGCGCCGCCATCGGCGTCACGTTGGCCGGGGCGTCCATGCAGGTCTACTTCTTCGGGCTGATCCTGCTCTACCTGCTCGTCTACTCCACCGGACTGCTGCCGTTCCCCACCTACACCCCGCTGACCGAGAGCCCGCTGCGCTGGGCGGCCGGGCTGCTGCTGCCCTGGATGACGCTGGGCTTCCTCAACTCGGCGCTGTACGCCCGGCTGTCCCGGGCGCAGATGCTGGAGACGCTGTCGGAGGACTTCGTCCGTACCGCCCGGGCGAAGGGGCTGCCCGCACGCAAGGTGCACACCCGGCACGCGCTGCGGGCGGCGATCACCCCGATCGTCACGATCGCCGGGCTGGACATCGGCACCAGCCTCGGCGGCACGTTCATCACCGAGACCATCTTCGGCCTCCAGGGTCTCGGCAAGGCGACTGTGGAGGCGGTGCAGTTCCTCAACCTGCCGGTGGTGATGGCGACGGTGCTGCTGGCGGCGGTGTTCATCGTGGTCGCCAACATCGTCGTCGACGTGCTGTACGCGGTGATCGACCCACGGGTCCGGCTGAGCTGACGGGAGGAGACGGACATGGTGGAGCTTCCGGCGCCGCGTCGCGGCGAGGGCCCCTACCTGCGGGTCAGGGATCTGCGGGTGCGGTTCGACACCGAGGACGGTGTGGTGCGGGCCGTGGACGGTGTGTCGTTCGCGGTGGAGCGGGGTCGGACGTTGGGGATCGTGGGTGAGTCCGGTTCGGGTAAGAGTGTGACGTCGCTGGCGGTCCTGGGTTTGCACGACGTGAAGCGCACGGCCGTGTCGGGGGAGATCTGGGTGGGTGGGCGTCAGCTCGTCGGGTTGGGTGAGGAGGAGGTGCGGCGGCTGCGGGGCCGGGACATGGCGATGATTTTTCAGGATCCGTTGTCGGCGTTGCATCCGTACTACTCGGTGGGTAGGCAGATCGCTGAGGCGTTCCGGGTGCATCATCCGAGGGCTGGGCGGCGTGAGGCCCGCAGCCGTGCGGTGGACATGTTGGGTCGGGTGGGGATTCCGCAGCCGGCGCGGCGGTTCGATCAGTATCCGCATGAGTTTTCGGGTGGGATGCGGCAGCGGGCGATGATCGCGATGGCGTTGGTGAATGATCCGGATCTGTTGATCGCGGATGAGCCGACGACGGCGTTGGATGTGACAGTGCAGGCGCAGATCCTGGATCTGCTCGCGGATTTGCAGGGGGAGTTCCGGTCGGCGATCGTGTTGATCACGCATGACCTGGGTGTGGTGTCTCAGGTGGCTGATGACGTGTTGGTGATGTACGCGGGCCGGGCGGTGGAGCACGGGAGTGTGGGGCGGGTGTTGCGGTCGCCGCAGCATCCGTACACGTGGGGGTTGTTGTCGAGTGTGCCGTCGTTGCACGGTGACGCGGACGCGGATCTGCTGCCGATTCCGGGTAACCCGCCGTCGTTGATCAATCTGCCGTCGGGGTGTGCGTTCCGCCCCCGCTGCCGGTGGGCTGGGGTGAACGGCGACCGGTCCCGCACCGAGGTGCCCGAGCTGCGGGAGGCAGGCGAGGTGGGGCACCTGGTGGCGTGTCATCTGTCGGCGGGGGACCGGGAGCGGATCTACCGCGACGAGGTCGCCCAGGTGGGAGTGGCCCGATGAGCACCGAGACCGAGCCGCTGCTGTCCGTTCGCGGGCTGACCAAGCATTTCCCCGTCCGGCAGGGCCTGCGCGCCACGGGTGCGGTGCGGGCGGTCGACGGGCTGGACTTCGACGTGCGCCCGGGCGAGACGCTCGGCCTGGTG
The DNA here is from genome assembly GCF_040649715.1 of Micromonospora sp. NPDC048887. Lineage (NCBI taxonomy): Bacteria > Bacillati > Actinomycetota > Actinomycetes > Micromonosporales > Micromonosporaceae > Micromonospora > Micromonospora sp. NPDC048887. The sequence continues at coordinate 5,495 of NZ_JBEZGA010000029.1, forward strand.
GGGGAGTCGGGGTGCGGGAAGACCACGACCGGGCGGATGCTGGTGCGGCTGCTGGAGCCCACCGCCGGCAGCATCACCTTCGGCGGGCGGGACATCACCCACGCGAAACGGGGTGAGTTGCGCGGCCTGCGGCAGGACCTGCAGATCATCTTCCAGGACCCGTACGCGTCGCTGAACCCCCGCCACACCGTCGGGCGGATCGTGGCCATGCCGTTGCAGGTCAACCGGATCACCCCACCCGGCGGCGTCAAACACCGCGTCCAGGAACTCCTCGAACTCGTCGGCCTGAACCCGGAGCACTACAACAGGTATCCGCACGAGTTCTCCGGCGGGCAACGCCAGCGCATCGGCATCGCCCGCGCCCTGGCCCTGAAACCGAAACTCATCGTCGCCGACGAACCCGTCTCCGCCCTCGACGTGTCCATCCAGGCGCAGGTCATCAACCTGCTCCGCGGCCTGCAACGCGACCTGGACCTGGCATTCGTGTTCATCGCCCACGACCTCGCCGTCGTCCGCCACTTCTGCCACCGCGTCGCCGTCATGTACCTCGGAAAAATCGTCGAGATCGGCGACCGCGACACCATCTACACCCGCCCCCAACACCCCTACACCCGGGCCCTGCTGTCCGCCATCCCCGACGTCACCACCCACGGCCCCGCCGGCCGCATCCGCCTCACCGGCGACGTCCCCACCCCCCTCAACCCCCCATCAGGCTGCCGCTTCCGCACCCGCTGCTGGAAAGCCACCAAGCGGTGCGCCACCGAAGAACCCGCACTCGTCACCCGCGACGACGGCACACAACTCACCGCCTGCCACTACCCCGAGAAGGAGGCACCGCTCGACACGCCGATGGAAGCCACCCCGGCGCCCGGCAGCGACGAACGCACCTGACCCACGACGGGCCGGGGGCGACCATCGGACATCGTTCGGGTATGTCCGCGCACTACCCGTGGGCAGCCCGCTCGACCGGCCGGACGACCCCGGCTCGCCCGGCGGTTTTGTCGGACCCGCTCGCTAGGGTACGGACGTGATCGCCGATGACTCCGATGCCGTGACAGTCCGCTTCCTGCGCATGATGCGTGCCGAGATAGGCGCCGAACGGGCGGGCGAGGATTCGCTCGGCCGCACCGTCGACCTCGCCCGGCGCTTGTGGGGCACCGGCGACGCCGCCGACGCGCGCCTCGCCGACGCCCTGCGCGAGCTGCACGGCGAGTCGGCCGACCCGCACGACGTCGCGGGTGCGGCGAGCGCCCTGACCGCCGACGCCGGCCTGCTCACCCAGCCCGACGCGCGGGGCGCGGCGCTGGCCCGGTTCACCGCCAACGCCCGGCGCCTGCGCACCGGCGAGATCACCCCGGCCGAGTTCGACGAGCTGACGGCCCGCGAGCGCACCGACCCCGACGCCTGACGACGAGCCGGGCGGCTCCCAGCGTCGTCGCCGGACGCCCGGAACCTGCGCACCGGCGTCACGCCGCGCGACCGGCCGTCACCACGCCGGCGGATCAGCCCGTCCGGACCGGCACGGCGAACTCCGGCGCGTCAGCGCTGAGCAGCGCCGTCCGCGACGGGACGCGCCACAGCTCGGCCAGCGCCGCGGCCAGCTCGTCCACGACCTGGCGAACGGTCGGGGCCGCCCCGTCGTGCATCGCCTCGACCACCACCAGGACCTCGGTGGTGGCGGCCCGCACCGCTGACGCGCCGCTCTGCCGGTGGCACCAGCGCCGGGCGTGCGCGTGCCCGCCCTCGTCGGCGAAGATCACCTCGTCGGGCACCGGGTGCTCCGCCTCCCCGCCGAGGGTCAGATAGGTTTCCGTGCCCTCGGCCGGGCGTACGGTCAGGTCGCCGTCGACGTGGGCGAGGTCGAGCACCGCGACAGGCACCGCGTACCGGACCGACAGCGCGTTGCCGAGATCCACCAGCGGATGCAGGCGGGGCAGGTCCCCGTCCCGCCGCAGCCGGCGGAGCAGCGACTCGGCCGCGCAGCGGTAGCGGGTCGGCGGGCAGCCCATCCGGGTGAACGCGCGCCGCCACGCCTGGATCTCCGGGAAGCCACCCTCCGGCCCGGCGGAAAGGCGGTCCCGGGCCGTGCCGAGATGCCCGGCCAGCAGTGGCGTGACGTCGACGTCGGGCGTGACGCCGGTGGCGTGCAGGACGCCGCAGGTCAGTTCCGGGAAGGCCGACCAGACCTCGGGGGAGTGCCGGAAACGCACAGGAAGACTCCTTTTCGGGCGGTGAACTGGAACGGGTCAGGCGGTGAGGGCGAGGCCGAGGCCCAGGACGAGGAAGCCGCCGGCGACGGCGTGCCGCAGCAGCCCGGTCAGCCGGGGCCGGGACAGCACGCGGCGGCGCAGCGCGCCGGCCAGGAGCGCGTACCCGGCGAACACCAGCAGCGTGACAGCCATGAACACCAGGCCGCAGGCGAGCATCCGCGCCGTGGCGGCGGGCGTGTCCGGGGGTACGAACTGCGGCAGGAACGCCACGAAGAACACAGTCACCTTCGGGTTCAGCAGGTTCAGCAGCACACCGTCCCGGAACACCGCAGCCGCCGGACGTGGCGGCCGGTCGCTCCCGACGGTGAGCGTGCCCCGGTCGCGCAGCGCCGACCAGGCCATCCAGAGCAGGTACGCCACACCCAGCCAGGTCACCACGCGAAACGCCGGGGTGCCGGCGCGCAGCAGGGCGGCCAGGCCGGTCACCGCGGCGATGACGTGCGGGACGAGGCTGAGCGTGGCGCCGACGGCAGCGGCCAGCCCGGCCCGGCGCCCGGCGGTCACGGCGGTGGCGAGTGTGTGCATCACCCCGGTACCGGGACTGACCGCGACGATCAGTGAGGTCAGCAGAAACGCGGCTGTCATGCGATCCAGCCTGTGGCCATAATGGCCCGATGGACAGGGCCAAAGCCGTCGTTTCCCACGAGTCCAAAGCGGCCGGTGCCGACTTCCTCCAGCTCGACGTCGGCGAGGCGCCGCCCGGTGGCCGCGCGGACTGGCTGGCGGCCCGGCTGCGCTCCGCGATCGCCGACGGCCGGGCGCCGTTGGGCACCCGCCTGCCGGCGAGCCGCGTGCTCGCCGCCGAGCTGGGCGTCTCCCGGGGCGTGGTGACCGAGGCCTACCAGCGGCTGGCCGAAGACGGGCAGGTGGCCGGGCGCGGCCGGGCCGGAACGATTGTGGTCGCCACCCCGGCCGCCGCGCTCACCCGGCCGCCCCGGCCGAGGAGGACACCGGAGGTGTTCGCCGGGCGGCCCGGCATGGACGCGATCGACGAGCTGCGTGCCGTACCCGCTGAGGTGGACCTGACGCCCGGCGTACCCGATCTGGCGGCCTTTCCCCGCGCGGCCTGGCTGCGGGCCGAACGGGCCGTGCTGCACCGGGTGGCGCCGGCGGCGCTCGGCTACGGCGGCCCGACGGGCACGCCCGCGCTGCGGCTCGCGGTCGCGAACTGGCTGGCCCGCAACCGGGGCATCCGCGCCGACCCGGCCGAGGTGGTGATCGTGGCGGGGGTGTCCCAGGCGCTCGGCCTGCTCGCGCGGGTGCTCCACGACCGGGGTACGCACACCGTCGCGGTGGAGGACCCCGGCTCGCTGGGCGTACGGCAGCACCTGGCCTATTCCGGGCTGGCGACGCCGCCGGTCCCGGTGGACGACAGGGGCCTGCGCGTCGACGCGCTGGAGCGGTCCGGTGCGCCGGCCGTGCTGCTCACCCCGGCGCACCAGTTCCCGACCGGAGTGGTGCTCGACGGCGACCGGCGCCGGCGGCTGCTGCGGTGGGCACGCGACGGTGGCCTGGTGGTGGAGGACGACTACGACGCCGAGCACCGCTACGACCGGCCGCCGGTGCCGGCGCTGCGGGCCATGGCGCCGGACCGCGTCTGCTACGTCGGCAGCATCTCCAAGCTGCTCGCGCCGGCCCTGCGGATCGGATGGATGCTGGTGCCGCCCGCGCTGCACGCCGAGGTGGTGGCCGCGAAGCGGGCCGCCGATCTCGGCAACCCGGCGTTGGCGCAGCTCGTGCTGGCCGAGCTGATGGAGTCCGGCACGCTGGAACGGCACCTGCGGCTGCTGCGCCACCGGCACGTACGCCGCCGCGACGCGATGATCCGCGCGGTAGGCGCGCACCTGCCGGGGGCGGTGGTGCACGGCGCCGCGGCCGGGCTGCACCTGATGGTCACGCTGCCCGGCGACGTCGACGACCGGGCGCTGGCGGCGGCGGCGCTGCGCCACGGCGTCAAGGTCCACCCGCTGTCCTGGCACGGCCAGCGCCCACAGCCGCCCGGCCTGGTCCTCGGCTACGCCGCGACCCCGCCGTCGGAGATCGACCGAGCCCTATCCACGGTGGCCGACGCCCTCCTACCCCACCTCGGTGATCAAGGAGTTCGTGTCCGAGTCGATCTCCTCGAAGGACACAAACTCCTTGATCACCGGGGGAGAGGCGGGGTGGGTGGGACGGTGGGCAGGGTGGGCGGCGGGTAGAGGGCAGTGAGGGCGGTGGCCGTTTCGGTCAGGCGGGTGCGTAGCGCCTCCGGGGTGAGGACCTCCACGTCGGCGCCGAGCCGGAGCAGGTCGCCGTGCGCGTGGGTGAGCGACTCGATCGGGATGACCGCGTGCACCCAGCCGGTGGCGTCGGGCGGGCCGGCGCTCGCCTCGGCGGCGGCGACCACCACGTCGCTGCCGACCTCGCGCAGCCGGGCGAAGCCGCGCGGCGACAGCCGGATGCGCGCCTCGTCGCGGTGCAGGCCCGCCCGGAACCGCACCACGTGCGCGCGCCACCAGGCCGGCAGGTCGAACTCCGGCCGCTCGAACGTCTCGTCCAGCGGGATCAGGTCGAGGATCTGGTTGACCCGGTAGGTGGCCGGGTCGGCGCGGTCGGGCCGGGCGGCGACCAGATACCAGCGCCCGCCCTTGAGCACCAGCCCGTACGGTTCGAGGACACGGGTCGTCTCGCCCCGCCAGCCCCGGTACCGCACCCGGACCCGGTGCTGCCGCCACACCGCCTCGGCCGCCTCGGCGAGGTGTGGCGACGGGTCGCCGTCGGAGTACCAGCCTGGCGTGTCCAGGTGGAACCGCTGCTCCAGCCGGGCCGCCCGGTCGGCCAGCGGGGCGGGCAGCGCGGCCCGCAGCTTGAGCTGCACGGCGGCGACGACCGACTGGTAGCCCAGCTCGGCGGCCGGCCCGGGGAGCCCGGCGAAGAGCAGCCGGTCGGCCTCCTCGGCGGTGAGCCCGGTCAGCCGGGTCCGCCAGCCCTCCACGAGCCGGTAGCCGCCGTCGTGTCCGGCCTCGCCGTACAGCGGGATGCCCGCCGCGTGCAGCGCCTCGACGTCCCGGTAGATCGTGCGTGCCGACACCTGGAGGCGGGCGGCCAGGTCGGCGGCGGTGAGCCGGTTGTGCGCCTGCAGGAGCAGCAGGATGGACAGGAGTCGACTGGCCCGCATTCTGCTGACACTAGCTGTCAGGGGAGCGGCCCTAGCGTGCCCGCATGGCTTTTCACGACAAGGATCTGACAGTGCCGGGGGCCGTCGAGGTGGCCGGCCGGCACGTCAAGCGCTACCACATGGACCAGCCGGGTCGCCGCCTCGAACCGCGGGTGGTCGACGCCGCGTACGCGTACCTCCCGGCGCTGCTGCCCGCCCCGGACGGCTCCACCCCGCCGGCGAGCTGGGTGGTGCTGCACCGGGGCGCGGACACCGGGGCGTACCTGCTGGCGTACAGCTGGTTCTTCGACAACGTGGTCGAGTGCCGCATCGCGATCGCCGGGCAGCCCGCGCTGGACTGCCCGGACGACGACCCGGCGCACTTCGTCGACCTGACCCGCCCCGGCGTCGGCTGCGTCTGGGAACTGGGCGTGCTGGAACACGAGCGCGCCGCCTGGATCCGGCACGTGCTCGCGCCGGACCGGCCGGACCTCGCGGGCTACCTGGCGGACGCCCGGGCCGAGGGGCCGGTGGGCCGCTGATGGGCGACTTCGACTTCCTCGTCGGCACCTGGGACGTGACCAACCGGCGCCTGCGGCAGCGCCACGTCGGCAGCGACGACTGGGACGAGTTCGCCGGTGTCAGCGAGGCGCGCTCGTTCTTCGACGGCGCGGGCAGCTTCGACGAGATGCGCTGCCCGAGCCGGGGCTTCTCCGGCTCCACGGTGCGCATCCTGAACCCGTCGACCGGGTTGTGGTCGCTCTACTGGATGCACAGCAGCCGTGGGGTGCTGGAACTGCCGCCGGTGGTCGGCCGGTTCACCGGCGGCGTCGGTGAGTTCCACGCCGACGACACCGACGAGGGGCGGCCGGTGCGCTGCCGCTTCCTCTGGTCGGCGATCACCGCCGACTCCTGCCGCTGGGAGCAGGCGTTCTCCACCGACGGTGAACGCACCTGGGAGACCAACTGGGTCATGGAGTTCCGCCGGACGCGGTGACCGGCGGCGTGGTGGTCCGGTAGATCGCGATCAGCCACACGTCGAGCAGCACGTCCACCACGTCCCGCTCGGCCACCGCCGGGCCGTCCCCGGCGAAGGTGGCGTACCAGACGCGTTCGTTCATCGAGTTCAGCGCGATGGCGAGGTCCCGGGCGGGCAGGCCGTCCGGGGCCGCGCCGCGCGCGCGTTCGGCCTCGATCGCGGCCTGCACCGCGCGGACCCAGCGTTCCAGCACCTCGGCCCAGAGCCGACGCACCTCGGCGTTGGTGCCGCGCACCTGGGCGCAGGCCAGCACCACGTCCCGGTGCCCGCCGAACGTGGCGTGGAACCGGGCGATCAGCTCCCGCCAGTGGGCGCGCGGATCCTCGGCGAGCCGCTCGAACACGCCACCGGCGGCGTCGGCCTCCTCGGTGACCCGGTCGAGCAGCGTGAGCAGCACCGCGTCCTTGGACGGGAAGTAGAAGTAGAACGTGGGCCGGGAGATCCCCGCACCGCGCGCCAGGTCGTCGATGGAGATGTCGGCGAAGGGGCGCTGCGCCAGCAACCGCTCGGCGGTGGCCAGGATCGCGGTCTCCCGGTCGTCTCCGGTGGACCGGCCGGCCCGCCGCCCGCGCGTCGGCGCGGCGCCGGTCGGCGTACGGGCGGTCGTCATGTCGGCTGATGCTACACCCGCTCGACACCCTGTCGATTCGACTCGACACGGTGTTGACTGCGGTCGACGGCGATGGATAGTGTCCGGTCCACCGCCGGTGCGAACGGGAGAAATCGATGGCCGCAGACCACGTCGACGTCCTCATCGTCGGGGCCGGCCTGTCCGGCATCGGCGCCGCCGTCCACCTCGGACGCGAATGCCCCGGCAAGACCTACGCGGTGCTGGAGGCCCGGGGCGCGATCGGCGGCACCTGGGACCTGTTCCGCTACCCGGGCATCCGCTCCGACTCGGACATGTACACCCTCGGCTACTCGTTCAAGCCGTGGACCGACCCCAAGGCGATCGCCGACGGCGACGCCATCCGGGCGTACGTGCGCCAGACCGCCCGCGAGTACGGCGTGGAACGGCACATCCGCTTCCACCACCGGGCCCTGCGCGCCGAGTGGGACAGCGCCACCGCGCGCTGGACGGTGTACGCCCACCGCGACGACACCGGCGAGGACGTCACGCTCACCTGCGGGTTCCTGTTCACCAACTCCGGCTACTACCGCTACGACGAGGGCTACACGCCCCGGTTCCCCGGCGTCGAGCGGTACGCCGGCACGCTCGTGCACCCGCAGCACTGGCCGGACGACCTGGACTACGCCGGCAAGCGGGTCGTGGTGATCGGCAGCGGCGCCACGGCTGTCACCCTGGTCCCGGCCATGGCCGAGCGGGCCGCCCACGTCACCATGCTCCAGCGCTCACCCACGTACGTGATCGCGCTGCCCTCGCGCGACCCGTTCGCCGACGCCGCGCGGCGCTGGCTGACCCCGAAGGCCGCGTACGCGGTGGCCCGGTGGAAGAACGTCACGCTCGGGGTGGCCAACTTCCAGCTCAGCCGCCGTGCCCCCGGCGTGGTGAAGCGGTTCCTGCGCCGCGCCGCGAAGGGCCGCCTCCCGTCCGGGTACGACGTCGACAGGCACTTCTCGCCCCGCTACAACCCGTGGGACCAGCGCCTGTGCGTGGTGCCGGACGGGGACCTGTTCGCCGCGCTGAGCGCCGGCCGCGCGTCGGTTGTCACCGACACCATCGACACGTTCACCGAGCGGGGCGTCCGGCTCGCCTCCGGCGAGGAACTGCCCGCCGACGTGGTGGTCACCGCCACCGGCCTCAACCTGCTCGCGCTCGGCGGTATGACGCTGGCGGTCGACGGCGCGGAGGTCGACCTCGCCTCGACTGTGGCCTACAAGGGCATGATGCTGTCCGGCGTGCCGAACTTCGCCATGACCATCGGCTACACGAACGCCTCCTGGACGCTGAAGGCCGATCTCGTGGCCACGTACGTCTGCCGGTTGCTGCGCCACCTCGACGACACCGGGCAGCAGATCGTCACGCCGCTCGCGCCGGACACCGACGACCTCGAACCGATCATCGACCTCCAGTCCGGCTACGTGCTGCGTGCCGTCGACCAGTTGCCCAAGCAGGGGCCGCAGGCGCCGTGGCGGCTGCACCAGAACTATCCCCGCGACGTACGCCTGATGCGGCACGGCCCGCTCACCGACGGCGTACGGTTCGCCCGCGCGGGCGTACCCGCCACGGCGGCCACCACCTCGGGAGGAACCGATGCGTGACCTCGTCTTCCCCGGCGGCACGGCGGTGCTCACCGGCGCGGCCAGCGGCATCGGCGCGGCGCTGGCCCACGGGCTGGCCCGGCGCGGCGCCGACCTGGTGCTGCTCGACCGGGACGCCGACGGCCTGGCCGCGACAGTCGCCGCGATCCGGGCCGCGTACCCGGACCGGCGCGTCGAGACCCACCTGGTCGACCTGGCCGACGCCGACGCCACCGACCGGGTCGCCGCCGAGATCCACCGCGCGCACCCCCGGATCCGGCTGCTGATCAACAACGCCGGGGTGGCGCTGGGCGGGCGCTTCGACCAGGTGACCCTGGAGGAGTTCCTCTGGGTCATCGAGATCAACTTCCGGGCGGTGGTACGCCTGACCCACGCGCTGCTGCCCGCGCTCAAGGCCGAGCCCGGGGCCCACCTGGTCAACGTGTCCAGCCTGTTCGGCCTGATCGCGCCCGCCGGGCAGGCCGCGTACGCGGCGAGCAAGTTCGCGGTGCGCGGCTTCACCGAGGCGCTGCGGCACGAACTCGTCGACGACGGCGTCGGCGTCACGTCGGTGCACCCGGGCGGCATCCGGACCCGGATCGCCGCCAGCGCCCGCGTGGGCAGCGGCGTGGCCCTCGACGAGTACGAGGCCGGGCGCAAGCAGTTCGAGAAGCTGCTCACCATCGACCCGGCCACCGCCGCCGAGGTGATCCTGCGCGGCGCCCAGCGCCGCCGGGGCCGGGTGCTCATCGGCTGGTCGGCGAAGCTGCCCGACCTGCTTGCCCGCATCGCCCCCGCCGGGTACGGCAAGGTGCTGGCCCTGGGCATGCGCCAGCGCCCGGCCGGGCCGGCCGAGACCCCCGCAGCCGCGCCCGCCGAGACATCCGCAACTCCGGCCGTCGAAGCGCCGGCGGTCCGGGCCGACGTGCCGGTGCCGTCCGCCCGGACCGGCGAGGAGGCCGTGCCGGAATCCGGGCGCCGGGCGTGACGCTCGCCCTGCCCCCGGCCGGCGAGACCACAGTCGACGGGCGGCGCGTCCGGTGCCGGATCAGCGGGGACGGCTCGCCCGTGGTGCTGCTGCACGGCATCGGCCGTACCCTCGACGACTTCGCCGCCCTGCACACGGCGCTGGCGCGCGACCACCTGGTGCTCGCGGTGGACCTGCCCGGGCACGGCGGCTCCGCGCCGCTGGACGGCCCGCACACGCTCCCGGCCCTGGCCGCGGCGGTGGCCCGCTTCCTGGACGTGGCCGGGGTGGGCGACCCGGCGCACCTGGTCGGCAACTCCCTCGGCGGGGCGGTGGCGATGCGCCTGGCCGCTGACGAACCGCGGCGCGTCGCCAGCCTGGCGTTGCTGAACAGCGCCGGCTTCGGCCGCGAGGTGACGGTGGCGCTACGGCTGCTCGCGGTGCGTCCGCTGGCCCGGCTGCTGCTGCGCCCCGACCCGAGGATCGTCCGCCGCACCGAGCGGGCGATCTTCTACGACCCGGGGCACGTCACCGAGGAACGGATCGCCCTCGCGCTGGCCGTGGCCGGGCAGCCGCACGCGGCCCGGGTGATGCTGGAGCTGGTCCGTGACCTGGGGACCTGGCGCGGCGTACGCCCGCGGTGGCGTACCGAACTGCTCGACGCGGTGGCCGCGCTCGACCTGCCCACGCTGCTCGTCTGGGGCGACCGCGACCTGATCCTGCCCGCCGCGCACCTGGCGTACGCCCGCACCCGCCTGCCGCACGCGCGCAGTCACCTGTTCCCCGACACCGGGCACATGCCGCAGATCGAGCGGACCGCCGAGGTGGAGGCGCTGCTGCGCCGGCTGTGGGCCTGACGGTGGCCCGCGCCACTGTCCGGGCCCGCGCCGGGCCGTCCGGGCGGCCCGGGGAGCAAGCTTAGATACATGACGCATCCCAGCCGGACCGCGCTGTCCGCTGCCGAGCGGGCGTACCGGCACCTCAAGCAGGCCATCCTGGAACAGGTCTACCCGGGCGGCCAGCTCGTCAGCGAGGGGGAGATCGCCGAGGCGACCGGCGTGTCCCGCACGCCGGTGCGGGAGGCGCTGCTGCGGCTGGAGTCCGAAGGGCTGGTCAAGCTCTACCCGAAGCGCGGGGCGCTGATCCGGCCGGTCTCGGCGCGGGAGATCGCCGACGTCATCGAGGCCCGCCGCCTGGTCGAGCTGCACGCCGCCGACCGGGTCTGGCCGCGCCGCGCCGAGCTGCGCGCCGACCTGGCCCGCTGGCTGGACGAGATGCGCCGCGCGCACGCCGCCGGTGACCTCACCGCGCTGATGGCCGCCGACCGGTCGTTCCACGCCGCGGTGGTGGAGGCGGCCGGCAACGAGATCCTGGCCGAGCTGTACCACAGGCTGCGCGACCGCCAGCTGCGCATGGGCGAGGCGAGCTTCCGGCTCTCGCCCGGCTGGGCCGAGGTCGCCCTCGCCGAACACGCCGGCCAGCTCGCCGCGCTCGACGGCGACGACCCGCGGGCGTGGCACGACGCGGTGGCCGCGCACATCGACACCGCCGCCCGGATGCTCGGGACGCTGCGGTGAACGCGGGTCGCCGGCCCGCCGTCCTGGTGTACGCGGTGGCGCTGGCCGCGTACGTGGCCGCCGTGTTCCACCGCAGCTCGCTCGGTGTCACCGGGGTCGACGCGGCGGACCGCTTCCACATCAACGCCGCCGCGCTCGCCACCTTCTCCGTGGCGCAGCTCGCCGTCTACGCCGCCATGCAGATCCCGGTCGGGGTGCTGCTGGACCGGTACGGCTCACGCCGGCTGCTGCTGGCCGGTGGCGCGCTCATGGTGGCCGGGCAGCTCCTGTTCGCGGTCGCCGATGGCGTGCCGGCCGCCGTGGCCGCCCGGGTGCTCGTCGGGCTCGGCGACGCCATGACCTTCATCAGCGTGCTGCGCATCGTCGCGTTCTGGTTCCCCGGCCGGCGCAACCCGCTGCTGGTGCAGCTCACCGGCACCGTCGGCCAGCTCGGCGCGGTGCTCGGCGCCGTACCCCTGGTGGCGCTGCTGCACCAGGCGGGCTGGACCCCGGCGTTCCTGACCGCCGCGGCGCTCGGCGCGACAGTGGTGCTGCTGGTCCTCGTCGCGGTACGCGACACCCCGCACGCTGAGCACGCCACCGCGCTCGCCCCCGACCTGGCCACAGTGCGCCGCCAGCTCGCCGACGCCTGGGCCCAGCCCGGTACCCGGCTCGGGCTGTGGACGCACTTCGTCACCCAGTTCTCCGGCGCGGTGTTCGCCCTGCTGTGGGGGTACCCGTTCCTCGTACAGGGGCAGGGGTTCTCGCCGACCGCGGCGGCCGGGATGCTCACGCTGATGACGATGGCGACGCTGGTGTGCGGGCCGGTGCTCGCGCACCTGTGCTCCCGCCACCCGTTCCACCGCTCGGCGGTGGTGTTCGCGATCACCGCCGCCACCGCCGGGGTGTGGGCGGTGGTGCTGGTCTGGCCCGGCCGCGCGCCGCACTGGCTGCTCGTGACGCTCGTGGTGGTGCTCGCGGTGAACGGTCCCGGTTCGATGATCGGGTTCGACTACGCCCGCTCGTTCAACCCGGTGCGCCGCATCGGCAGCGCCACCGGCATCGTCAACGTCGGCGGTTTCGCCGCCTCGATCGTGCTGATCCTGGCCGTCGGTGTGGTGCTGGACCTGGCCACCCCGGCCGGGCAGGCCGCGCCGCCGCTGTCCGCGTTCCGCTGGGCGTTCGCCGTGCAGTTCCTGCTCTGGGCGCTCGGCGCCGTGCAGGTGCTGCGCTACCGCAATGCCGCCCGCCGCCGGCTCGCCGACGAGCGGGCCGCCGTCGTGGTCGCGGCGCCTGCCTGAGTACGCGGCCGGTCCGGCAGCGCGCGGGCGGCCCGGCGCGGCCGGTTCAGCGCCGGTGCCGGACCAGCGAGTCGAGCACCAGCGTCAGCCCCGCGCCGACCAGCCACACGTCCTTGGCCAGGCCGATGCCCGCCTCGCTGGGCCGCAGGCTGGTGCCCTCGCGCATGCCCGGCGTCTTCAGGTAGAGCTGCACCAGTCCGGCACCGAACGCGGTGAGCGCGGCGCCGGCCAGCAGCGACGGCACGAACGGGGCGAGCAGCGCCGCACCGAGGGCGATCTCGCCCCGGGACAGCAGCACGCCGAACCGGTCCGGCGGGATCTGCCCCAGCTGCGGCATCGCGCCGGCCGCCATGCCGTGCATCCCGGCGGCGGCCTCGCCCTCCAGGTTCCGCTTGCCCAGCCCGGAGTTCAGGATGTACGCGCCGATCGCGACGCGCAGTGGCGCATGTGACAACCTCATGATCACTCCCGTCCCACCTGGTAGAGCCGGCATCCCGGGTACCCGGTCATGACCAGGACAATCCGGCGGCCTTCGTTGGGTCGCGGGTCATGATCAGCGGTAGGTTCGGCAGAGGCAGACCACGCAACGGAGGAGGCACCGTGAGCCAGGAAGTCCGGGGAGTCGTGTCGCGGCGCAAGGGCGCGCCCGTGGAGGTCACCACCATCGTGGTGCCGGACCCGGGGCCGGGCGAGGCGGTGGTCCGCATCCAGTCGTGCGGCGTCTGCCACACCGACCTGCACTACCGCGAGGGCGGCATCAACGACGACTACCCGTTCCTGCTGGGCCACGAGGCCGCCGGCATCGTGGAGCAGGTGGGCGACGGGGTCACCGACGTGGCGCCCGGCGACTTCGTGGTGCTCAACTGGCGCGCGGTCTGCGGGCAGTGCCGGGCCTGCCGCCGTGGCCGCCCGTGGTACTGCTTCGCCACTCACAACGCCACCCAGAAGATGACGCTCACCGACGGCACCGAGCTGACGCCCGCGCTCGGCATCGGCGCGTTCGCCGAGAAGACGCTCGTCCACGCCGGGCAGTGCACGAAGGTCGACCCGTCGGCCCGGCCGGCGGCTGTCGGCCTGCTCGGCTGCGGTGTGATGGCCGGTCTCGGCGCGGCCATGAACACCGGCAACGTGACCCGGGGCGACTCGGTCGCGGTGATCGGCTGCGGCGGCGTCGGCGACGCGGCGGTGGCCGGCGCGGCACTGGCCGGTGCGACCACGATCATCGCGGTGGACACCGACTCCCGCAAGCTCGACTGGGCGCGCAAGTTCGGCGCCACGCACACCGTCAACGCCTCCGAGGACGACGCGGTGGAGGCCATCCGCGCGGCCACCGGCGGCTTCGGCGCCGACGTGGTGATCGACGCGGTGGGCCGTCCGGAGACGTGGAAGCAGGCGTTCTACGCCCGCGACCTGGCCGGCACCGTCGTGCTGGTCGGCGTGCCGACGCCGGAGATGACAGTCGACCTGCCGCTGCTCGACGTCTTCGGCCGCGGCGGCGCGCTCAAGTCGAGCTGGTACGGCGACTGCCTGCCCAGCCGCGACTTCCCCATGCTGACCGAGCTGTACCGGCAGGGCCGGCTGGACCTGGACGCGTTCGTCACCGAGGAGATCGCCCTGGACCAGGTCGAGGAGGCGTTCGCCCGGATGCACCACGGCGACGTGCTGCGCTCGGTGGTGGTCTTCCCGTGACCGCCCGCGTCGACCACGCCGTCACCTCCGGCACGTTCTCGCTGGACGGGCAGACGTTCGACGTGGACAACAACGTCTGGGTGATCGGCGACGACGCCGAGTGCGTCGTCCTCGACGCGCCGCACGACGTGGCGGCCATCCGCGAGGTCATCGGTGACCGGCGGGTGCTGGCGATCGTCGCCACCCACGCCCACGACGACCACGTACGGGTCGCGCCCGAGCTGGCCCGGGCCACCGGCGCTCCGGTGCTGCTGCACCCGGCCGACCGGGTGCTGTGGGACATGACGCACCCGGGCACGGAACCGGACGGCGACCTCACCGACGGGCAGACGATCACCGTCGGCGGCACCACGCTGCGGGTGTTGCACACCCCGGGCCACAGCCCCGGCGCGTGCAGCCTCTACGCCCCCGACCTGGGCACCGTCTTCACCGGGGACACCCTGTTCGCCGGTGGGCCGGGCGCGACCGGACGCTCGTACAGCGACTTCGGCACCATCGTCGAGTCGATCCGTACCCGGCTGCTCACGCTGCCGCCGGAGACGGTGGTGCACACCGGGCACGGCGACGACACCACGATCGGGGCCGAGGCGCCGCACCTGGACGAGTGGATCGCCCGGGGCCACTGAGGACGACAGGTTCGCGCGGGCCCGGCCGGGCCCGCGCGGCGTCTTGCGGCCGTCAGTGCCCGGGACAGCCGCGTCTCCGTCCGCTTCGGAGCGGCCCGGAAAACCGTGTGGCCGCGCGGCCCGCCGTCCGGTGATACTCGGGCCCGTGCCCGTCGCCACCCTCACCGCCGCCCAGTCCGCCGCGCTGCGCCACGTTCGCGACATCGCGCTGCGCGACCGCCCGTCGGCGCTCGCCGTCATCGCCGACCACCTCGCCGCCTCCGGCGCCACCTACCGGTACGAGGAGGTCGTCGACGCGATCACCGGGTACGGCCGTCTGACGCTCAACTTCCACCCCGACCGGGTGCTGCGGGACGGCCGCACAGTTATCGAGGCGCTGGACGAGGAGGGCGTCTACCGCAGCCAGTTCGAGACCGGCATCTCCAACGGCGGCCTGACCGCGTACCCGGGCGGCGACCGGGACGTGTGGGAGCGGGCGATGTTCGGCGGCGCGTACCAGCGGCCGGGCGTGCTGCCCGCGGAGCGCCCGAAGTACGGCGGCCTGAACCTGCTCGACCACGCCGACGGCGCGTGCCCCCGGTTCGGCTCCTGCCACCTGCGGCTGCGCCCGGAGGTGCTGGCCCGGGCCACGTTCAGCTTCGGGGACAGCCACGTCGAGCCCACCGAGTTCGGCACCGCCGATGTCTTCGAGCCGGTGTTCGCCGCGTTGCTGACCGCCACCGCCGGGACCGGCGTCGCCCTGGGCGTGGCCGGCATGGACACCGGCACGCTGCTGCGGACGCTGCTGTGCCGCCGCGAGCGGGAGTCCGGGCGGGTCGGCCGGGCGCTTGACGACTACGTCGAGGCGCAGGTGCACGGCGAGATCAGCCTGGCCCGCGACGTGGAGGCGCTCGTGGTCGACCCGTCGTTCCGTGGCACCGACGTGGGACGGCGCCTGGAGGCGATCGCCGCGCGGCACGGCCTGGCGCTGCGGTTCCACCCGGGCTTCGTGCTGCCGGTCGACGGCGTGGACGCGGAGTTCCGGGGCCCGGACATCCCGCCGCTGGCCGCGCGGGTGGCCGCCGAGTTCGGGCACCCGGGGGAGCCGTTGCACGCGGCGCTCGTGGGCCGCGCCGCCGCCTCGGTGGTACGCGAACCGCAGCGCTGGGCCGACCGGGGACCGGTCGAGGTGACGTCGCAGCACCTCAAGCAGCTCTGGCACGTGCTGGTCCGGTTCGGCGCTCCGGCCTGATCGTCCCGGTCCGCCGCCGGAACGGCGCGCCTGCCCGGAATCCCGGGTGACCTGGGCCGCAGCCCGCGCCGTACCTGGCATTTCCGGAATGACCGACACGGCGGGCTCGTTGTGTCCCCCGTACCGCCGGAACCCAAACACCTACCCGGCGGTAGTCCCTCGAGGGGCGCTCACCCCGGAGCGCGTCGTAACGATCGAAAGGGCAACCATCGTGAAGCAGCACTTCACTCGATGGCTCCCCGCCATCGCGAAGACCGCCGTCGCGAAGACCGCCGCCGTCTCCCGTAACCGCCGTGCGGTGCTCAGCGTGGCGGGTGTGGCCGTACTGGGCGGGCTGGCCGTCGGCCCGGTCGCCGTGGCCGCGCCGGTGACCAGCGGGCCGCACGCCGGCGCCAAGGCCGCCATCGACCTGGCCACCGGCAAGAAGACCTCCACCGAGGCGGTCAAGCCCGGCCAGACCACCGGCCTGGACAAGGTGCCGACCCGGGCCGACCGGCCGGCCAAGGAGAAGCTCGTGCCGCGCGGCGTCGAGGGCGCGCAGTCGCGCATCCCGCTCGACGACGCGCAGCTCGACAACGCCAAGGCCATCGTCGAGGCGGCCAAGGAGACAGGCGTGGGGGAGCGGGGCGCCGTGATCGGCGTCGCCACCTCGCTCCAGGAGTCGAAGCTGTACAACCTGGGTCACCTCGGCGCGTACAACGACCACGACTCGGAGGGCCTGTTCCAGCAGCGCCCGTCGTCCGGTTGGGGCACGTCCGAGCAGATCACCGACCCGGACTACTCCAGCAAGGCGTTCTTCAACGCGCTGAAGAACGTCGGCGGCTGGCACGAGCTGCCGCTGACCACCGCCGCGCAGACGGTCCAGGTGTCCGCCTACCCGTACGCGTACGCGCAGTGGGAGGAGCAGGCGGCGGACATCGTCCAGCAGGTCTGGTGACCCGACACCCGTAGCGAACGGCCGGCCCCTTCCGGGGCCGGCCGTTCCGCGCGCGGGGCTGATCCCCGCCGATCTTGGAGTTGTGGCACCTCGCAGACCTCGTGAACCGGACATCCTGGGCGCCACAACTCCAAGATCGACCGGGGAGGGCGGGAGGGCGGGCCTGTGGGGCGGAGTGTCCGGGTGCGCTGTGGTGGGCGGCACCACGCGGGCGGAATCGGGGGCGGGCGGGTGGCGTTGTAACCCGGTGCGCGACCGGAGCGGCGCCCCCGGGAACAGCCCCGGGCCGCCGGTCGTTGCACACCCGGCACGCCTCGCGCTGCCGGATCCCCCCGAACTTCTTGAGCGCCTGACGGTGCCCACGCGTCCGTCCCCGGATGCGTCGACCCCCGAACGGAGCCACCATGAACACGATCCTGCGCAAGAGCATCCTCGGTGTCGCCGGTCTCGCCTTCACCGGTGGCGTGTTCGCCGGCCCGGTCGCCGCTCACGCGACGGAGACCGCCAAGCCCGCCGCGGTCGCGGTCGCGGTCCAGAGCGTCAGTCCGCAGGGCGCGCAGTCGCATGTGGACCTGAACGACGAGCAGCTGGCTAACGCCAAGGCCGTCATCGCGGCCACCAAGAAGGCGGGCCTGCCTGAGCGGGCCGCGGTCGTCTCGATCGCCACCGCGCTGCAGGAGTCGAAGCTGGAGAACCTGGGTCACCTGGGTGACCGCAACGACCACGACTCGCTGGGCCTGTTCCAGCAGCGGCCGTCCAGCGGCTGGGGCACGCCGGAGCAGATCACCGACCCCGAGTACTCGACGCTGGCGTTCCTCAAGGGTCTCAAGCAGGTCGACGGCTGGCAGGACATGCCGCTGACCGAGGCCGCGCAGACCGTGCAGGTCAGCGCCTACCCCGACGCGTACGCGCAGTGGGAGAACCAGGCCGCCGAGATCGTCGCCGAGCACTGGAACAAGTAAGAGCTGACGAAGGCCGGTACCCGGATCGGGTGCCGGCCTTTCGCGTGTCCTCAGTCGCTGTGCGCGGTGAGCCACGACAGCACCGGCTCGACCACAGACGGGTCCAGCGGCTGCTTCACCTCGTCCCGGTACGCCCGCAGCGACGGCGGTCCGGGCTGGCGGCGCAGCACGTGGGTGACGTCCGGCAGCACCCCGGTCCGCACCGGCCCGCCCGCGTGCGCGGCGATGACCGGCAGGTCGGCGGGGTCGGTCTGCAAATCCTTGTCGCCGGTGAGCGCGAGGATCGGGGCCTCGACGCGCGCCAGGTCCGGCCGGGGGTCGTAGCGCAGGAACTCCCGGAACCAGCGGGCGTTGAGCCGTTGCCCGCCGACCCACGCCACGTCCTTGTCGGTGGCGAGGATCTTCTCGTGGTTGCGGGCCACCTTCGCCACCAGGTCGGTGCGGGTGAGCCGCAGCAGCAGGCGTACCGGCCCGGGCAGCGTGGGCAGCAGCCGCCCGGCCTGCCAGCGCAGCACCTCGGCGCCGGTGCGCCCGGGCGCGGAGAGCAGGACCAGGCCCGCCACCGGTACGCCGCGCGCGGCGAGCGCGATCGCGGTGAGCGCGCCCTCGCTGTGCCCGACCAGGAACATCCGCCCGGCGTCCACGGCCGGGTCGTCGCGCAGCGCCGCGAACACCGCCGCCGCGTCGTCGACGTTGTCGTGGAAGCCGGTACGCGGGAACTCGCCGCTGCTCTCGCCGACGCCCCGCCGGTCGTACCGGGCGACAGCGAATCCGGCCCCGCTCAGCGCGGCGGCCAGGTGCCGCTGGATCCCCAGTGGCAGGCGGCGGTGGTCGCCGTCGCGGTTGATCGGCCCGGAGCCGGGCAGCAGCAGCGCCACCGGGTGCGGCCCGGCGCCGTCGGGCAGGGTGAGCGTGCCGGACAGCCGCTGCCCGGCCGAGTCGACGGCGAGCGGTCGGTGGATCGTCACCGCAGCACTGCCGCGGCCAGGGCGTCGGCGTCGTCGGCACCGATGAGCAGGGAGTCGTACGCCTGGCCGGTGAGGGTGATGCGGACGGCCGGCTGGCCGCCGCGGACGCTGACGAACTCCTTGCCGGCCTTGCCGCGCCAGGTGCCGACGTTGCGCGTGCGGGGCACGCCGAGGCCGGGCGCCCGGATGCCGCGGGTGGCGCGCGCCCCGTCCGGCACGACGGCGGCGCCGGCGACGGCGGAGCGGGGGAACGACAGGTCGCCGCGCAGGGCCCAGATCTTCTCGGCGGTGGTGAGCCGGACGTCGATGCGGTCGGGGGTGAGGTCGATGGTGGCCATCGGTGGACTCCTCGCTTCTGTTATCGTCAGTGAGAACATTACCGGAGGCGATAACAAAAGAGGAGCCGCTGTGGCACTCGACACCGTGGAGCTGTTGCTGCACCCGGTCCGGCTGCGCATCGTCCAGGCGTTCCTGGGTGGCCGCACGCTCACCACCGCCGACCTGCGCGCCGAGCTGAGTGACGTCCCACCGGCCACGCTCTACCGGCAGGTGGCCACGCTCGCCGACCACGGCGTGCTGCACACGGTGGGACAGCGGCAGGCCCGCGGCGCCGTCGAACGCAGCTACCGGCTCCACGAGGCCGCCGCGTCGGTCGACCCGGACGAGGCACGGGCCATGAGCCCGCAGCGGCACCGCCAGGCGTTCCTCACCTTCGTCGCGGGCCTGCTCGCCGACTTCGACGGATACCTCGACGCCGGCGGGGGAGACCTGGCCCGCGACGTGGCCGGCTACCGGCAGAACGCGTTCCACGCCACCGACCACGAGACCGCCGAGTTCGTCACCCGGTTCCGCGAGCTGTTCGCCGAGTACGCGGCCCTGCGCCCCGGCCCCGGCCGCACCCGGCGGCTGATCACCACAGTCCTGCTGCCCGCCGCCGATCAGGAGCCGCCCGCCGACCGCCGGTGACCGAGCACGATGTCCGCCACGGCGGCGCCGAGCGCCAGCACGACGATCCCGGCGGCGAGCAGCAGCGAGTGGCGGAACGCCGTGCTCCAGTCGCCGCGGTCCGCGGCGAGCGTCGAGAAGAACAGCGCGCCCACCGCCGCGATGCCGGCGGCCGACCCGATGCGCTGCCCGGTCTGGAGCATCCCCGCGCCGCTGCCGGCCATCGGCACCGGCACCTCGGACAGCGTGAGCGTCTGGTTCGGCGCGATCACCAGGCCGCTGCCCAGCCCGGCGACCAGCAGCGGCAGCGCGGTCCGCAACGGCACGTTCTCGTGCGGCCCGCCGGCCAGCACCAGGTCGGTCGCGACCAGCCCGGCCACCACCGCCGCCAGCCCGATCGCGACGAGCGGACGGCCGTACCGGGTGACCACCCGGCCGCCGAGCGCGGAGGCGAGCGCCGAACCGAGCGCGAACGGGGTGATCGCCAGGCCGGCCACGAGCGCGCTGTAACCCAGGCCCATCTGGAGGTAGAGCGTGAAGATGAAGAAGATCGCGGTGAAACCGGCGAAGTAGATGAGGCCGATCAGCGCGCCCAGCGTGTACGAGCGCACGGTGAACAGCCGCAGGTCGAACAGTGGCTGCGCGCGCCGGGCGTACCGGTGCTCCCAGAGCGCGAACCCGGCGAGCAGCAGCAGGCCGGCGGGGATCAGCAGCCACTTGCCCGCGCCCCGCCACTGCTCCCGCTGCACCAGCGGCAGCAGGATCACCGTCACCCCGGCGCCGAGGAGCAGCACACCGAGCGGATCGAGCCGGCCCCGGCCGGCGGGGTTGGTCGGCCGGGCCGGCATCAGCCGCCAGCCGAGCAGCATCGCCACGATCCCGACCGGGATGTTCACGAAGAAGACCCACCGCCAGCCGTGCTCCGTGCCGCCGAGCTGGATGAGCAGCCCGCCCAGCAGCGGGCCGACGGCGGTGGAGATGCCGATGGTCGCACCGAGCAGCCCGAACGCCCGGCCCCGGTCCGCACCCCGGAACAGCTCCTGGATCATGCCGCTGACCTGGGGATTCACCACACCGGCGGCGGCACCCTGGACGAGCCGGGCCACGACCAGCCACTCCGGCGAGCGGGCCAGGCCGGCCAGCGCGCTGGTCAGCGTGAACAGGCCCACCCCGACCACGAACGCGGTACGCCGCCCGCGCGCGTCGCCGAAGCGCCCGGCCGGCACCAGCACCAGGCCGAACGTCAGCGCGTACCCGGACAGCACCCACTGCAGGTCGCTCGGCGTGGCCTGCAACGCCCGGTCGATCGACGGCACCGCGACGTTGACGATGCTGACATCCAGCAGCGTCATGAACGCCGCGATCAGGCCGACGCTCAGCGCGCGCCAGCGGCGCCGGTCGTCGTACCCGGGGGTCGACGCCCGGCCCTCGCTCATCGTGCCCCCCACTGACCGTCGCTCACCCGACTCCGATCGCTACCCGGTGCCCGGTGGGGCAAACGACCCGATCACGCCACCTGACGCGCGCACCACCGGGGTCCGAAGTCCAGACCTGACATCGGGGAGTCCTCGCGATGCAGCAGACCCCGCTCGGTGAGCGAGTGCAGCGGCTCGCGCAGCTCCTCCTCGGTCATCCCGGTCTCCTGGGCGATCAGGTCCGGGTAGGGGACGTGTCCCTGCACCTCCAGCGCGGACACCGCCTGGTAGACCCGTTCCTCGACGGCGGACAACTGGACCTGAGGCATCGCTTCCCTCCTCGGCGTGGACCGCCCGCCCCGCGGACGGCCGGCGACCGGCGGTTACCCGGATGCGCGGCGATGATGCTCACCCGTTCGGCTGCCGTACCGGGCGGTGCGGCACGGCGGTGCCCTAGGCTGCTCCCGTGATCATGGATCTCGTCGTGGTCGGCGGCGGACCCGCCGGACTCTCCGCCGCGCACGCGGCGGCCAGTGCCGGCGTCCGCACGCTCGTTGTCGAACGGGCCACCCATCCGCGCTACAAGACCTGCGGGGGCGGCCTGATCGGGACGTCGCTGGCCGAGGTCGCCGGCCGCGTCGAGGTGCCCGCCCACGACCGGGTGGACCGGCTCACGTTCACCCGGGACGGGCGGCGCGCGTTCACCCGCCGGCACCCGGCGCCGCTGGTCACCATGATCCGCCGGGAGGAGTTCGACGACCGGCTGCGCGCCGCCACCGTCGCCGCCGGGGCGCAGGTCCGCGAGGGCGTCGCGGTCCGCGCGATCGAGCAGGACCCCGACGAGGTACGCCTGCGCCTGGCCGGCGGTGAGCTGGTACGCGCCCGTACCGTCATCGGCGCGGACGGCTCCTCCGGCGTGACGGCGCGCCACGTCGGGGTGCGCTTCCGCCAGGTCGACCTGGGCCTGGAACTGGAACTGCCGGTGGACGCCGCCGAGCGGGACCGCTGGCGCGGCCGGGTGCTGCTCGACTGGGGGCCGCTGCCCGGCTCCTACGCGTGGGTGTTCCCCAAGGGCGACCGTCTCACAGTGGGCGTCATCGCGGCCCGGGGCGACGGTGACCGCACCCGCGCCTACCTGCGCGACTTCACCGACCGGCTCGGACTGTCCGGGGTGAGGCCGGAGCACGACTCCGGCCACCTGACCCGCTGCCGCAGCGGGGACTCCCCGCTGCGGCACGGCCGGGTGCTCGTCGCCGGGGACGCCGCCGGCCTGCTGGAGCCGTGGAGCCGCGAGGGGATCAGCTACGCGCTGCGCTCGGGCCGGCTGGCCGGGGAGGCGGTGGCCGCCGGTGACCTCGACGCGTACGCCCGCGAGGTCGACCGGCGGCTGACGCCGGAGATGCGCGCCGGGCACCGGCTGCTGGAGGTGTTCGAGCGGCGGCCCGAGGTGTTCCACGCGATGCTCGCGAGCCCGCCCGGCTGGCGGAT
The DNA here is from genome assembly GCF_040649715.1 of Micromonospora sp. NPDC048887. NCBI lineage: Bacteria > Bacillati > Actinomycetota > Actinomycetes > Micromonosporales > Micromonosporaceae > Micromonospora > Micromonospora sp. NPDC048887. Next base: position 28,227 of record NZ_JBEZGA010000029.1, read on the forward strand.
GTTCGTCCGGTTCTGTCAGGGCCGGGCGAGCTTCGCCGAGGTGCTCGACCGGCGTCCGGTGCGGGCCGGGCTGGCGCTGCTCGACCGCCTGCCCGCGAGGGCACGGGCCGCGGCGGTCGTTCAGCACGACTGAGCGTCCCCGCGTCAGGGGACGATGACCGCCCGCCCCCGCACCTCGCCCCGGCGCAGCGCCTCGTACGCCTGCGGCGCCTCGGCCAGGGGGAACGTGTGCACGTCGGCGTGCAACCGGCCGTCGTGGGCTAGCGCGATCACCTCCTGCAGCTCGGCGCGGGTGCCCCAGAACGGCACCACCACACCGGCCTCGAACGGCACCGGCGGCGGCTCGTCGGCGACCGGCCGTACCGGCAGGGTGCCGCCGGCCAGGCCGACCAGCAGGATCTGCCCGCCGGTGGCGACCACCTGCCGGGCGGTGTCCAGGGTGGGCTGCGCGCCGACGAAGTCGAGCACCACGTCCGCGCCGTCCGGCGCCGGCCCGACCAGCTCGCGGATCCTCTCCACCGCGTCCGGGCCGGCCTGCACGGTGTGGTGCGCGCCGAGCCGGGTGGCCAGGTCCAGCGCGGCGGTGTTGGTGTCCACCGCGACGACCCGCACCGCGGTGGTGGCCAGCAGGATCTGCAACCCCATGTGCCCCAGGCCGCCGATGCCGATCACCACGCAGGAGGTGCCGGGCCGCAGCCGGGGCCGTGCCAGGTCCACCGCGTGGTACGGGGTCAGCCCGGCGTCGGTCAGCGGCGCCGCCTGGGTCAGGTCCATGTCACCGACAGGCAGCAGCCGGGACGCGGGCATCACCACGTACTCGGCGAGCCCGCCGTCGCGGCTGAGCCCGATGCCGCCGACCGGGGTGACCCGGCAGCGGTTCTCCTCGCCGCGCAGGCAGGCCCGGCACCGGCCGCAGCCGATGATGCCGTAGACGGCGGCCCGATCGCCGGGCGACCAGCCGTCCACACCGGCGCCGACCGTGTCGACGGTGCCGGCGACCTCGTGGCCGAGCGTGATCGGGACCGGGAACACCCCGGCCGGCGCGTCGAGGATGTGCAGGTCGGAGTGGCAGGCGCCGACCGCGCCGACGCGCAGCAGCACCTCGCCGGGGCCGGCCTGCGGCGTGGGCACCTCCGTGTGCTCCAGCACACCGGGTGCGGTCATCCGTACTGCGCGCATGGCTCCTCCACCTCGTCGCCGAATCGTCGCGGCGGCATACCCCTGCCGGAGCGGTTGATGCGGGGACCTGAGGGGTGGGCGCACAATGCGCTCATGAGCGAGCCGGCCGAGTCGTTCACCGACGAGGAGTACGCGTTCCTGCGGCACGTCCGCTTCGGCGAACTGCCGGTCCGGGTACGCCCGGAGGAGCGGATCGAGTCCGCCGAGACCGAGTTCCCGCCGGACCGGCCGGACCCGGTCGGCGGGGAGTCGGAGTGGCATCTGCGCGCGGGCGGCTGACGGGGCCCGGGCCGCCCGGACCCCGCCGCCCCACGGTCAGAAGACCGGCACGCCGTCGCGGACCAGCTTCCAGTTGGGTACGAAGAAGTCGGCCGGGTCGATGACGCCCCTGGCCTGCGCCCAGTCGATGAGCAACTGGCGGATCTCCTGCTGGGCGTTGTAGACCTGGGTCTTCACGATGCCCGGGAAGTTGCCGCCGCCGCTGCGCCGGTAGTTGTTCACCGCCACCACGAACCGGGCGTCCGCCGCGACCGGCGTGTCGGTGCCGGCCAGCACCAGGCGGGTGATCCGCTGCCCGACCGGCCTGGCGATGTCGATGTCGATGTCGACGCCGGAGAACACGTCGTAGTTGTAGTCCGGCACGTTGGTGTCGTTGATGTTCTCGACGTCGACAGTGGTGCCGACCGGGAAGGTCTTGAAGTACTTCGCCGAGTACTCCAGGTACGCCTTCACCTCGGCGCCGGTCAGCACGACCGCCTCCAGCGTGTTGTCGTACACGTAGAGACCCGCCACGTCGCGGATGCGCACGTCGCCCTGCGGGAACACCGCGGTGCGGCTGAACGGCGCGGCGATGGACAGCACCGGCAGGCCCGCGTACTCGCCGCCGGCGAGGGCCTCGGTGACGACCTCGGTCTGGACGTGGTTGATGAAGTCCAGGATCGGGGTGTCCTTGTACCGCGACTCGGCGGCGGACAGTTCCACGCTGGACCGCGCGACGACCCGGTTGACGTACTCGACGGTCTTGGCGTGCTGGCCGCGTACGGCCGCGAGCACCGCCGGGTCCTCGACCACGGTGTTTGTGTTGAGCGTGGTTGCCGACTTGGCGGTGACCGTCCAGCGGCCCTTCTCCCGGGTCAGCGTGAAGTCCATCCGGGTCAGCCGCTGGCCCCACTTGGACGGCTCCGAGGTGAGGACCCGCTCGCCGGTGGTGCGGTTGGTGACGAACTTCTCCGGCACCTCGTTGTGCGCGTGGCCGAACAGGATCGCGTCGATGCCGGGGACCTGCTCGGCGATCAGCGCGGTCGGGTTCTCGTTCGGCAGCTCCGGGCCGTAGCTGGAGGTGCCGCTGTCGCCGCCGTGGGCGGAGATGACCACCAGGTCGGCGCCACGACGGCGCATCTCCGGCACCCACTTCGCGGCGGTGGCGACCATGTCGGCGAAGACCAGGCGGCCCTCGACGTTGCCCTTGTCCCAGATGGCCACGCCGGGGTTGGTCAGGCCGAGGATGCCCACGCGCAGCTTCGGTGCGCCGTGCCCGCCGAGCTTGACCTCCTTGATCACGTACGGGAGGAAGGCCGGCTTGCCGGTCTTGGCGTTCAGCGCGTTCGCGGCGAGGGCCGGGAAGCCGAGCTGCTCGATCCAGGTCGCCAGCAGCGGCAGGCCGTAGTTGAACTCGTGGTTGCCGAGCGTCACCGCGTCGTACTTGAGGATGTTCATGGCGCGGGCCATCGGGTGCGTCTCACCGGTGCTGGTGATCGGCTCCTGCTTGGCGTAGTAGGTCGCCAGCGGCGTGCCCTGGATGGTGTCACCGGCGTCCAGGACCAGCGTGGCCCGGCCGGTGCGCTCGGCGCGGATCTGGTTGACCAGTGTGGCGAGCTTCGCGACGCCGACGTCGTTGTGCTTGCTGTCGTCGAACTCCGCGTCCCTGTAGTAGTCCCAGTTGTAGACGTTGCCGTGGGTGTCCGACGTGCCGAGGATCGTCAGGTCCCAGGTCTTCGGCTGCTTCGGCTTCGCCCCGGCGGGCGCGCCGGCCAGCAGGGGAGCGGTCGCGGCGGCGGCCGCGACGGCCAGCACCTGGCGCCGCGAGGCGCCGGAGGAGGAGGTCATGAGGTGCCTTTCCGAATGGGGGGTACGCGCCTCGTGGGCGCCGCTGCGCACCATAACCACCACATGTCACCTGCGCCACACCGGCCCGAACTGTTTCCCTTCCGGTCACGCGCTGCTGTTTTCCCGCCGGTCACCGGGGTAGGGGCGCATCCATGAGCGAGGACCAGTTCACCCAGCAGCACCCGGCCGAGCAGTACGGACAGCGCGCGGGCCAGCCGTCGCAACAGCAGACGCCGCCCGGCAACGAGCAGGAGATGGGGCCGAAGCCCGACCACGGTGAGGAGTCGTACCGGGGCAGCGACCGGCTCACCGGCAAGCGCGCGATCATCACCGGCGGTGACTCCGGCATCGGCCGGGCCGTGGCGATCGCGTTCGCCCGCGAGGGCGCCGACGTGCTCGTCACCTACCTCGCCGACGAGGAGGAGAAGGACGCCCGGGAGACGGTCGCCCTGATCGAGCGGGCCGGGCGCACCGGCGTCGCGGTCCGGTGCGACCTGCGCGAGGAGGACAACTGCCGCGCCCTTGTCGACCAGGCGGTACGCGACCTCGGCGGCGTCGACATCCTGGTCAACAACGCGGCGTACCAGATGTCGCAGGACAACGGCCTGCTCGACATCACCACCGAGCAGTTCGACCGGGTCTTCAAGACCAACGTGTACGCCATGTTCTGGCTCTGCAAGTTCGCGGTGCCGCACATGAAGGAAGGCTCGACGATCATCAACACGTCGTCGATCCAGGCGTTCGACCCGTCGCCGCAGCTGCTCGACTACGCCACCACCAAGGCCGCCATCGCCAACTTCACCAAGGCGCTCGCGCAGAACCTGGCCGAGCGCGGCATCCGGGTCAACGCGGTGGCGCCCGGCCCGATCTGGACGCCGCTGATCCCGGCCACCATGCCGAGGGAGAAGGTGAAGGAGTTCGGCACCGACACGCCGCTGGGCCGTCCCGGTCAGCCGGCCGAGCTGGCGCCCGCGTACGTCTACTTCGCCTCGCAGGAGTCCAGCTACGTCACCGGCGAGATCCTCGGCGTCACCGGTGGCCGCCCGACGAAGTGAGCCGTCGCCCGCCCGCCCGGCCCCCTTGGCGGCCGTCTGTTTCGCGCCGGCCGTCTGGTTCCGCTGCTCAGCGGGGCCAGGCGGCCATCCGGCGGCGTACCTCGGCGATGCCCGGCGCGTCCAGGCCGTAGCGGGTGAACCGCCGGTCGGCCAGGCCGTCGAGGTAGCGGCCCGCCGCGCGCACGTCCTCGTCGTCCAGCGCCGGGTCCACCTGCCGGGCCAGCTCCAGCAACTGCGCCACCGTGTACCGGTCCAGCGCGGCGGACACGTCGATGTAGTCGCGTACCTCCCGCCGGTTCACCAGCGCGGCGGTCTTGTTGGCGATCAGGTCGCGCACGTCCATGACCGGGCCGAGATCCATCACCACCGGGCTGCGGTGCCGGTCCAGGCGGGCCAGGCTGAGCCGGATCTGCCGCCCGTCCCGGCTCACCACGAAGTCGCGCAGATCCCGGTCGAAGCCGTCGAACACCTCGCCCAGCCCGCCCGGATCCACCTCGGTCACCCGGTAGCCGGCCCGTTCCAGCGCCGCGCGTACCCCGTCGGCCGCAGCGGCGGCGGCGCCCTCCACGTCGGCGAACAGGTCGACGTCCTCGGTGGGGCGGGTGACCAGGCCGTGCGCGGCCCACGCGACGCCGCCGCCGAGCACGAAGCGGTGCGGGCCCGCGGCGGCCAGGGCCACCCGGGCCACCTGCCGGTAGAACTCGTGCGGGTGGGTCACGCCGGGAGCAGGCTCCGGTGCCGGCCCTCCCAGGCCAGGCGTACGCCCCGGGGCAGGTTGAGCAGCGGCCACAACCGGCGCAACGTGCCCGCGTGGATCAGCTCGCGCAGGTCCTCCACGCGGGTGGTCTCGCGCAGCACGTTCTCGTACATCCAGAGCAGCTCGTCGGGGTCGCCCAGGTCGAACGCGCGTTCGCTGCTCCACATCAGGCGTACCGGCAGCTCGACGATGCCCGTGGTGGGACCGGCCAGCTCGTCGAGGGTGCGCGCCACCACGGCGGGTCGCCCGGGACGGGCGAGGTACGCGTGCGTGCTGACCGACATGGCATCAGGGTAACCCCAACCCGGCGCCGTTCCCCCCGCTCCCGCCCACCCCTCAACCCGTCGATCATGAAATTAGCGGCACCCGCCGCCCGATTCGTCCCCGCCTATTTCATGATCAACTGGGCTCGCCAGGAGATCTTGGTGCAGAACCGCCCTCATCGGGGCGGTCCCGTACCAAGATCTCCTGCCGGGGCGGGCGCGGGGGGCGGTGCGGTCCGCGCCGGGGGTCGGACTGTGCGACGTTGCCGGGTCGGCGTGGACAAAGCGGACATCCGGCTTCTGCGAGGGCTCGAATGGGGAGTGGGCTGGGGCGGTTGAGATCTTGGAGGATTTTGGCCCCCATGAGGGCCGTTTCCTTCCAAGATCTCTCTCGTGGGGTCGAGCCGGTCCGCCCCCGGTCGTCGATCATGAGGTTGGCGGCGGCAAAACGGACACCTGATGCCGTCAACTTCATGATCACCAGCCCAGCCCAGCCCAGCCCAGCCCAGCCCAGCCCAGCCCAGCCCAGGGCGGCGCGGTGCGGTGCGGTGCGGGAGCGAGTGGACGGGATCGGGCGGGTAGGTGACGGTGTCCGCGGGTGGGCGGGGTGTCGGGGTTTGGGGGTGGTCGGGGACACCCCGGTGGCGGAATCGGGGACCGGGCCGGGGCGTTATACCTGGTGCACGACCGCAGCAGCGCGCCTCCCGC
>NZ_JBEZGA010000030.1:0-22706 GCF_040649715.1 Micromonospora sp. NPDC048887
ATCCACGGCGGCTGCTCACCCCTCCTCACGTTCAGACGAAACGACCCTCACATCCAGTCGGTTACGCCCACCCTCAAAAAGTTAGGACCTCTAAGTCGGCTGACGGTGCCCCCCTACCCGGCACCCGACCAGGACAAACGGACCGGGCCCGGCGTGCTCGCCGGGCCCGGTCCACGCGGGTTCGGGTTACTTGACCGCGTTGTACGCGTCGACGACGCCGGCGCCGTAGAAACCGTTGCGGTTCCCGCCGGAGCAGGTCGCGTCGTACGCGTTCGGGCCCGCCGGGATCAGCGGCACCGGGTTGTAGACGCCCGACGGGCAGGGCTTCGCCACCGCCGTGCGCTCCAGGAAGGAGGAGAGCTGACCCGGGGTCATGCCCGGGTGCGCGGACAGCGCCAGCGCCGCGACGCCGGTGGCGTGCGGGCCGGACATCGAGGTGCCCTGCTTGTAGCCCCACCCGTTGGTGCGGGTGACGGTGTTGAAGGTGGTGGACAGGATGCCGTCGGTGGACGTCGAGCGGGCGCCCTGGGTTCGGAACCGGGTGTCGCCACCCGGCGCGGTCACGTCGATCACGCCCTGGCCGTACGAGGAGTAGTAGCTCTTCTCACCGGTCGGGCCGACGGCGGCGACGGTCACCACGCCCGGGGCCTCGGCCGGCAGGTCGAGGCAGGCGTTCGTCAGGTTCTCCCGCTCCTCCGGCGTGCCGTTGTTCGGGCTGCCGGTGTCGGTGATCTTGTGGGCCAGGTCGTAGTTCGAGTTGCCGGCCGACGCGACGTGCAGCACACCCTGGGACTGCGAGTAGCGCAGGGCCCGCTGCACGGCCTTCCACACCGGGCGCTGACGCGCGTCGTTGCGGCAGTTCAGCTCCCACGGGTCGATGTAGTAGCTGTTGTTGGTGAGCCGCATGCCGTGCTCGGCGGCCCACATGAACCCGCAGACCGCCGCCTCCGGGAAGATGTAGCCGTCGTCGTTGACCACCTTGACGGCGGCCACCTTGACGCCCGGGGCGACACCGGTGACACCGACGCCGTTGACCGCGGCGGCGATGGTGCCCGCCACGTGGGTGCCGTGGTCGCTGGTGGTGGGGTTCCACGCGGCCTCGGCGGTGTTCGGGACGCCGCCCACGCAGGAGGCGCTCTTGTCCCTGGCGATCTGGGTCGCCAGGTCCGGGTGGCTGCTGGAGATGCCGCTGTCCAGCACACCCACGACCACCGACGGGCTGCCGCCGGTGACCGAGTGCGCCTGCGGGACGCGGATCATGTCCATGTCCCACTGCTGGCCGTAGAGCGGCTCGGCGGTCGGGTCGCCGGTGGCCGCGGCGACGGCGGCGGCCGGCACCTCGACCGTCTCGCCCTCGTTCAGGGCGGTGCCCAGGCCGGCGGTGGAGGCGACCGACTCGACGCCGGCGCCCGCCACGCGGGTGGCGAAGTCCGGGGCGGACGAGCGCACGACCAGCACGCCGATCTTGTCGTACGCGGCCACCACGGTGCCGTCGGCGGCCGCCACGCGGGCGGCGGCCTTGGCGGTGCTGTTGCCCTGCGGGGCGAGCACCAGATAAGAGGTTTCCGGGCCGACGGCCGCGGCCGGTGCCGTGCCGCCCGCGAGGGCGAGCCCGGCGCCGAGCGTCACTGCCGACGCCGCGGCGAGTGTCTTGCGACGGAGGTTGTTCACACAGACTCCCAGGGGTTCGTGCGGGTGGACCGCATCCCTCGGCGGGCTGCGGTCCGGGCGGAGGCACGGCGAAGTACCGGCCTCGCCCGGACCAGCGCCGCCACCCTCCGGGGTGTTACACGCCTCGCGAGCGGGTGCTGTGGATCGTCAGACGGTGGCGATCGTGTAGGGGATCTCGTCCAGCAGCTCCCGGGCCAGGAAGCCGATCCGCCCGTACCGGGGGACCAGCCGCTGACCGCTCACCGCGTGCGCGAACGCCGCCCAGCAGGCCGCCTGCGCCGGGTCGGCGCCCCGGGAGAGCAGGCCCGCGAGCAGGCCGGACCGCACGTCGCCGCTGCCCGAGGTGCCCAGGCCGGCGTCCCCGCTCTCCTCCCGCCAGGCCCGGCCGTCCGGTGTCGCGATGTGGCCGTACAGCGAGACGACCGCGTCGTACCGGCCGGCCAGCTCCACCGCCTCGGCGTCGAGGTCGTCGCCCGGGTCGCGGCCCAGCAGGTGCCGGGCCTCGGTGAGGTTGGGGGTGAGCACCACCTTGCGGCCGGAGCCGGCCAGCAGGTCCGGCGCGTGGCTGAGCGCGCCGAGCGCGTACGCGTCGAGCACCAGCGCGGTCTCCCGGCCGGCCGCGTCCAGGACCAGGCGCAGCAGCTCTCCGGTGGCGTCGATGTCCCTCAGCCCGGGGCCGACGGTTACCACGTCCGCCTCGGCGACCAGGCCGCCGAGGCGGTCCCCCGGGTCGCCGCGCACCGCGCCGTCGTCGGTCTCCGGCAGGCCGACCACCAGTGCCTCGGGCACCTGGATGCTCAGCGACGCCGCAGTGGACTCGGCCGCGGCGAGCTGGAGCACCCCGGCCCCGGCGCGCAGCGCGGCCACCCCGGCGAGCAGCACCGCGCCGGGGGTGAACCGGGAGCCGCCGACCACCAGCACGGTGCCGCGCGCCTCCTTGCCGCCGGTGGGCACCGGCAGCGCCCAGTCCCGCAGCAGCGCGGGGGTGATCACGTCAGACCGGCTCGGCATTTACCTCGTCCTCCCTGGTGGGCTTCGCCCCCTGCCGGTGCAGGTGGTCGATGTCGTTGAACACGTCCGGCACGAGCCGTCCCGCGTCGTCGGCGTGCCAGCCGGTGACCGAGCAGTTGGCGATCACGTGCTCGCGGGTCAGCGCCATCAGCTCCGCCTCGGTGAGCCCTTCCACCAGATAGCGCAGCAGGAAGACCAGCGCGTCGTGGCCGAACAGCAGCACCCGGCCCCCGTCGTGGTCGCGGCGCAGGTCGCCGAGCAGCGCCCGCAGCCGCAGCGCCACGTCGGTCCACGACTCGCCGCCGGGCGGCCGGTAGTAGAACTTGCCCAGCCGGGTACGCCGCTGCGCCTCCTCCGGGTGGCGCCGGGTCACGCCGTGGGCGGTGAGCCCGTCGAGGATGCCCAGTTCCCGGTCGCGCAGCCGCTCGTCGACGCGGGCCGGGATCCCGGTGCCGTCGAGCGCCAGCTCGGCCGTGCGCACCGCCCGCAGGTACGGCGACACCACCGCCACGTCCGGCCGCCTCGATTCCGGCAGCCCGGCCAGCCAGCGGCCGGTCGCCCGCGCCTGCTCCTCGCCGGTCGTCGACAGCGGCACGTCCGCGTCCCGGTGGGTGAGGTCGATCAGCTCGGCGCCGGACGTCTCGGCCGCCGTGGCCGCCACGTTCGCCGTGCTCTCGCCGTGCCGGATGATCCAGAGCGATGCCAACTCCGCCATGCGGCACCCGGTACCCGGGCTCGACCGGGGATAACCGTGCCGGACGGGTGGCGCCGCCGGGCCGTTCAGTCCTCCGGCGAACCGGGACTCACGAGGCCCGCGGGCCGCTGACGGCAGTGCTGGGAGCACTGCTGCCGGCCGGGTGGGCGGCCCGGACCGGACCGTGACGCCCCTGCGCGGCGAGTAGCGCCCCGGCGGCGTCACGGGTGTCGGTGGGGCCGGTTATGGTCCCCGCACACTGCGGGCGATCAAGGAGACGGTGTGCGCAGATTCGAGTTCGTGGGCGGCGGTTCGGCCAAGTTCTGGGCGGTCGGGCAGCGCGACGCGACGGTGACGGTCCGCTATGGATCCCTCGGCGCGCAGGGCCGCACACAGGTCAAGGAGCTGGGTTCGCCGGCCGAGGCCGCCGCGCACGCCGACCGGCTGATCGCGGAGAAACTGCGCAAGGGGTACGCCGAGACGAGCGCCGCGCCCGCCGCCGGGCAGACCGGAGTGCCCGCCGCCGAACCGACCGAGCCGAGCCACGACCCGGAAGCGGCCGGTGTGGGTTCGACCGGTGGCGGCCCGGCCGGGGCGTCGCCGGCCACGTCGCCCGCAGGCGGGCTGCCGGACGAGGACGTGTTCGAGGTTCCGGCCGCCTGGCGGCGGATGCTGATCCCGCGCCGGGGCGGCACGCCCGGCCCGGCCCTCCCGTCCGCCGCGAAGGGTCGCGCCGCCGGCCGGAAGGTGCTGGACTCGGTGGCCGACCCGGTCGCCGTCACCGCGCGGGACACCGACGACCCGGAGCTGGGCCCGGCGCTGCGCCGCTACCTCGACGGCGAGCCCGGCCCGCTGGGCGGGGCCGCGCTGGTGGTGGCAGTGGTCGCGCGGCTCGGCTACCACGGCCGCAGCCAGCAGGGAGTGGCCCTCGCCGACCTGCTCGTCGCCGATCTCGGCCCGGCCGGCGCGGCGGTCGCCGCGACCGAGCAGATCACCGTGAGCATGGTGACAGGCGGGTCGACGCCCTCGCTTCCGCTGCGCCGCGCGGAGAAGAAGGATCCGGAACACTTCGGCCACTGGCACCTGCGCCAGGCCGTGCTGCGCCGGGTCCGCGCGCACCTCGCGGCGGCCGGCGACGCCGACTACGCCGCGGCCCGCGCCGCGCTCGCCCCGTACCGGTCCGGCTCGTTGCCGCAACGGGTGGTCACGTCCTTCCTGCTGCCCACCGAACGGGAGTGGGTGGCCGAGGACGTCGCCGCCGTGTCCCGGGCCGGCGGGCAGACGCTGGCCGGGCTGCTGGTGTGCGCCGTCGACGACGCGGACGCGATCCACGCCCTCGCCGACTCGCTGTCGGTGTACCGGTTGACGCAGGACCACGCGTTCGCGGTCACCGCCACGGAAGCGGTCGGACCGCCGATAGCGCCCGTGCTGGGCGGGTGGTTCGACCACGAGCACACCCGCTCGGACGGGCACAGGATGCTCGTGTCGCTGCTCGCCGCCCTGCCCGGCGACGAGCCGATGACGGTGCTGCTCGACCGGCTGGACCGCAGATACGTCCCGCCCGCCGTACTGGAGGTGGTGCGCCGCTTCCCGGTGCGCGGCGTACGCCTGCTGGCCGCCGCCGCCGAGGGCCGCGGCCCGGCCTCGCGGGAGGCCGCCACCCTGCTGCGTGCCCACGTGCTGGCCAATCCGGCCGCCGTCGAGGCGGCGCTGCCGGCGCTGGATCCGGCGCGGCGGGAACTCCTCAAGAGGGTCCGTGACGAGGCGTCCGCGCTGCCCGTGGCCGGGCCGGACCGGCTGCCGCCGGTGCTCGTGTCCCCGCCCTGGACGGTGCGGCGTTCACGAACCACCCCGCCGGTGGTGGGTGGGCTGGACCGGCCCGCCGGGTCCGCCATGGCCTGGCTGCCGGGCGAGCGGGAGCGGTGGGCCGCTGTCGTGCCCCGCTGGTCCGGCTGGTGGCGGGGCGACGACCTGAGCGGGCTGGCCGTCGAGGTCGCCGCCGGGCGGGCCGGATCGTCGGCGGAGATCCACTTCTTCGTCCGGGCCACCGAGGAACTGGCCCGGCCGCTGCTGCCGGCCTGGCGGCCCACCGAGTCCTGGGGCGCCGACGAGTGGATGTCCCGCCTCGCCGGGCGCTACGAGCTGGACGCGCTGCCCACCGCGCTGCACCTGGCCCGTACCGCGCCGAAGAGCGTCGGGGAGGTGCTGCTGCCGTACGCCGACGGTGAGGTGGCCGACCTGATGGCCGACTGGCTCGACCGGCTCAAGACGGCCCGCCCGGTCGCCCGGGCCTGGCTGCGGCGGCACCCGGAGTACGCCATGCGGGCGCTGCTGCCGGCCGCCCTGGGCACGCCCGGCCCGCATCGCCGGGCCGCCGAGCGGGCGTTGCGCCTGGTCGCCGCCGAACACCGCGACACGCTCCTCGGCGTGGCCCGCGAGCACGGCGAGGAGGCGCTCGCCGCCGCCACGGCGATGCTCGACGCCGACCCGCTGGCCCAGCTCCCGGCCCGGATGCCGAGCCTGCCGGCGTGGCTGGACCCGGCGGTGCTGCCGCAGGTGCTGCTGCGGGACCGCTCGGCGGCGCTGCCCGCCGACGCGGTACGCCACCTCTGCACCATGCTCGCCATCTCCGCGCCCGGCGAGCCGTACCCGGGGATGGAGATCGTCCGTGCGACATGTGACACCGACTCCCTGGCGGAGTTCGCCTGGGCGCTGTTCGAGAGCTGGCAGGGCGCCGGCGCGCCGTCGAAGGACGGCTGGGCGTTCACCGCGCTGGGGCTGCTCGGTGACGACTCGACCGCCCGGCGGCTCGCGCCGCTGATCCGGGCCTGGCCGGGCGAGAGCCAGCACGCCCGGGCGGTGACCGGTCTGGAGGTGCTGGCACAGATCGGCACCGATGTGGCGCTGATGCACCTCTACGGCATCTCACAGAAGGTGAAGTTCCGGGGACTGCGGGAGCAGGCGGCGCGCAAGGTCACCGAGGTCTCCGACGGGCTGGGCCTGACGCCCGAGCAGCTCGGCGACCGGCTGGTGCCCGACCTCGGGCTGGACGCCGACGGCAGCCTGGTCCTCGACTACGGGCCGCGCCGGTTCACAGTCGGCTTCGACGAGCAGCTCAAGCCGTACGTGGTGGACGGCGTCGGCGCCCGCCGCAAGGACCTGCCCAAGCCCGGCGCCCGGGACGACGCCACGCTGGCGCCCGCCGCGCACAAGCGTTTCGCCGGGCTGAAGAAGGACGTGCGCACGCTCGCCGCCGACCAGATCCGCCGGTTCGAGACGGCCATGGTGACCGGGCGGCGCTGGCCGGCCGCGGACTTCCGCCGCTACTTCCTGTCCCACCCGCTGCTGTGGCACGTCGTGCGCCGGCTGGTGTGGGCCACAGTGGACGGCGCCGGGCAGGTGGGCACCGCGTTCCGGGTGGCCGAGGACCGCACGCTCGCCGACGTCGACGACGAGACGTACGCGCTGCCGGACGACGCCACTGTCACCATCGCGCACCCGCTGCGCCTCGGCGCGGCGGTGCCGGCCTGGGCGGAGGTGTTCGCCGACTACGAGATCCTCCAGCCCTTCCCGCAGCTCGGCCGCGAGGTGTACCGGCTGGACGAGGCCGAGCGTAAGGAGAAGCTGCTGCACCGGCACATGGGCGTCACCGTCCCGGCCGGCCGGCTGCTCAGCCTGGAACGGCGGGGCTGGCGGCGCGGCTCACCGCAGGATGCCGGCATCCAGAGCTGGCTGGAACGCGAGGTCCCCGGCGGCCGGGCCGTGGTGATCGATCTCGACCCCGGCATCGCGGTCGGCCTGGTGGACATGTTCCCCGACCAGAAGATCGAGGCGATCTGGGTCAACGACGTGCCGTACGGCGACTGGTTCCAGCGCGGCGGCAAGGTCCGCCTCCGCGACCTGGACGACGTCACCGTCTCCGAGGTGCTGCGCGACCTGGCGGAGGTGACCCGGTGACCGCGCTCGACCCGGCCGTCGAGCGGGCGCAGCGGCCCCCGGCCGAGGTGCGGTACGCCGACGAGCTGGCCGCGCTGGCCGCCGCCGACGGCGATCCGCGCCCGCCGGGCTGGCGGCTGAGCCTGCGCGCCGCGCGCCGCTTCATCCTCGGCGACCCGGCGGCCGGGATCCGGCGCAAGTTCGTCGGGGACCCGTCGCTGATCGACCGGGCGCTGGTGGCGCTGGCGACCAGCCGCGGGCTGATGCTCGTCGGCGAGCCGGGCACCGCGAAGTCGCTGCTGTCGGAGCTGCTCGCGGCAGCGGTGAGCGGCGACTCCACGCTGACCATCCAGGGCGGCGCGGCGACCACCGAGGACCAGATCCGCTACTCGTGGAACTACGCGCTGCTGGTGGCGGACGGACCGTCGCCGCGCGCGCTGGTGCCGGCGCCGCTGCTGCGCGGCATGGCCGAGGGGCGGGTGGTCCGCTTCGAGGAGATCACCCGCTGTCCGCTGGAGGTGCAGGACTGCCTCCTCTCCCCGTTGTCCGACCGGGTGCTCGCCATCCCGGAGCTGCCGGGCGCCGACGCCATGGTCTTCGCCCGCGAGGGGTTCAACGTGATCGCCACCGCTAACACCAGGGACCGGGGCGTCAACGAGATGAGCGCCGCGCTGAAGCGGCGGTTCAACTTCGAGACCGTCTTCCCGATCCCCGATCTCGGCACCGAGCTGGAGCTGGTCGAGGCCGAGGCGGGCGAGTTGCTGCGGCGCTCCGGCGTGACGGTGCCGCCCCGGCGGGACCTGCTGGAGGTGCTGGTCACCACGTTCCGGGAGCTGCGGACCGGGATCACCGAGCGCGGCGACGCGATGGAACGGCTGTCCGCGGTGATGAGCACCGCCGAGGCGGTGTCGGTGGCGCACGCGGTCGGGCTGCGCGGCTGGTTCCTGCGCGGCGAGCCCGGTGACGCCGCCGACCTGGTCGCCTGCCTGGCCGGCACCGCCGCGAAGGACGACGCGGAGGACCTGGCCCGGCTGCGCCGCTACCTGGAGCAGCAGGTGTCCCGCCGCTCCGGGGCGCAGTGGCGGGCGGTGCACGACGCCCGGCACCTGCTGCCCGGGTGAGCGCCGTCGAGGCGCCCGGCGGCGTCACGTTCCTCGGCGTCCGGCACCACAGTCCGGCCTGCGCCCGGCTGGTCGCCGAAACCGTGGCCCGGCTGCGGCCGGCGTACGTGCTGGTGGAGGGGCCGGCGGACCTGAACGGGCGGATGGACGAGCTGCTGGGAGACCACGAGCTGCCGATCGCCGTGTTCACCGCGTACCGCGACGGCACCCGGCGGCACGCGTCCTGGAGCCCGTTCTGCGCGTACTCGCCGGAGTGGGTGGCGCTGACCGCCGGTCGGGAGGTGGGCGCGCGGGTGCGCTTCATCGACCTGCCCGCGTGGCATCCCGCGCTGAGCGACCGCGCCAACCGGTACGCCGACGCCGACCAGCGGTACGCCGAGGCGGTGCGCCGGCTCTGCGCCACCCTGGCCGTGGACAACGTGGACGCGCTCTGGGACCACCTGTTCGAGATCGGCCCCGACGACGGGCTGGCCGAGCGGCTGGACACGTACTTCGACGTGCTGCGCGGCGAGTCGGCGGCGGGGGAGGACGACACCGCCCGCGAGGCGTACATGGCCCGCTGGGTACGCGCCGCCCGCCGCCGGGCCGCCGGCCGGCCGGTGCTGGTGGTGACCGGCGGCTTCCACCGTCCCGCCCTGGTCCGGCTGACCGCCGGCCCGGAAAGCGCTGGGCCGGAGGAGGACGACTGGCCGGAGGTGCCCGCCCCGGCGCCCGACGCGGTGGCGGGCAGCTACCTCGTGCCGTACTCGTTCCGGCGCCTCGACGCGTTCGTCGGCTACCAGTCCGGCATGCCGTCCCCGGCGTACTACCAGCGGGTCTGGGAGGACGGCCCGCGCCGGGCCGCCGAGGCGCTCACCGAGGCGGTGGCGGCCCGGCTGCGCGCTCGGCGGCAGCCCGTCTCCACCGCCGACCTGATCGCCGCCCGGACGATGGCCGGTGGTCTCGCCCGGCTGCGCGGCCACGCCCACCCGGGCCGCGTCGACGTGCTCGACGGGCTGGTCTCCGCGCTGGTCACCGACGCGCTCGACCAGCCGCTGCCGTGGGCGACCCGGGGCACCCTGACGCCCGGCGCGCACCCGGTGGTCGTGGAGATGGTGGCCGCGCTCAGCGGCGACCGGGTGGGCCGCCTGCATCCGGACACGCCGCTGCCGCCGCTCGTGCACGACGTCGACGCGGAACTGAAGCGGCACCGCATCGATCCGCACGAGGCGGTCGAACTGGACCTGACAGTCGCCGACGACCTGGCCCGCAGCCGCCTGCTGCACCGGCTGCGGCTGCTGGACATACCCGGCCACACGCGCGAGCACGGCCCGCGCGTGGGCGCGGACGCGCTGCTCACGGAACGCTGGTCGCCCGCGCCGTCGGCGGACCGGCTGGCCCGGGTGATCGAGGCCGGCGGGTACGGGCCGACCGTCCTGGACGCCGTCACCGCCCGGATCGAGGAGCGGGTGACGCTGCTCGGCGCCGACGTCGACGCGCTCGCCACGACGCTGTTCGACACCGCGCTGGCCGGGCTGCCCGAGCACTCCACCCGGACGCTCACCGCGATCGCCCGCGCCACCGGCTCGGTCACCGACCTGCGGGCGCTGGGCCGGGCGCTGGCCGTGGCGCTGGCCCTGTGGCGGCACGACGGGCTGCTCGGCAGCGCCGGGACCGCCCCGCTGGGCGCGCTGATCACCGCCGCCGTACGCCGCGCGCTCTGGCTCGTCGAGGGCGTGCGGGCGGCTGCCGCACCGGCCGACCCGGGACGGCTGACCGCGCTCGTCGCGGTCCGCGACGCGGTCCGCCACGCCGGACCGGCGCTCGGGCTGGACCGGGACGGCGCGCTGGCAGTGGCGGGGCGGGTGGCGGCCGACGCGGCGGCCCCGCCGGACCTGCGCGGCGCGGCGCTGGGCCTGGCCTGGTCGTTGGGGGACGTGCCGGACGCGGCCCGCGCGGTCCGGGCCGTGGCCGCGCCGGACACGCTCGGGGACTGGCTGTCCGGGCTGTTCGCGCTGGCCCGGGAGGAGGTCGTGTCCGGTGACGCGGCGCTGCTGGCAGTGGTGGACGAGCTGCTCGCCGCGATGGGCGCGCACGACTTCCTGGTGGCGCTGCCCGCGTTGCGGCAGGCGTTCGGCTGGTTCCCGCCCCGGGAGCGGGCGGAGGTGGCCCGGCACGTGCAGGCGCTGCACGGCGGAGACGCGCCCTCCGGTGACCTGCTGCGGCTGGACGCCGACCCGCTGCTGGTGGCCGCCGCCCGCGCGGTGGAGGAGCGGGTCGACGCGGTGCTGACCCGGGAGGGGCTGTGGGAGGGGGACCGGACGTGACCGACCCGATGCGGGAACGCTGGCGGCTGGTGCTCGGCGACGCCGCGCAGGACAGCCTGGGCGGCCTGTCGGCCGAGGCGGCCGGCCGGGACGCCGCGCTGGACTGGCTCTACGGCCGGGACGCCGAACTCGGCCGCCGCGACGTGCGGCGCGGCGGGTCCGGCCCGTCCAGCCTGACCACAGTGGACTGGCTGGACGGCATCACCCGGCTGTTCCCGAAGGAGACGGTGCAGCGGCTGGAACGCGATGCGGTCGAGCGGTACGGCATCCACGAGGTCGTCACCGACCCGGCGGTGCTGGCCCGGGTCGAGCCGAACCCGACGCTGCTGCACGCGGTGCTGCGCACCAAGCACCTGATGGACCCGCAGGTGCTGCGGCTGGCCCGCAAGCTGGTCGAGACGGTGGTGCGGCAACTGGTGGAGCGGCTGGCCGCCGAGGTGCGGCAGTCGTTCGCCGGGCCGCGGGCGCGACGTCCCAGCCGGTTCCGCCAGGCCCGCAACTTCGACGTACGGCGCACCATCCGGGCGAACCTGGCGCACTGGCGGCCGGACGAGCGCCGGCTGCACGTACGGCAGCCGCACTTCTTCTCCCGCACCCGCCGCCACCTGGACCGCTGGCAGGTGATCCTGCTGGTGGACCAGTCCGGTTCGATGCTCGGCTCGGTGATCCACGCCGCGGTGACCGCCGCCTGCCTGTGGGGGCTGCCGGGCGTGCGGACCCACCTGGTCGCGTTCGACACCGACGTGGTCGACCTGACCTCCGACGTGGACGACCCGGTGGAGCTGCTGATGAAGGTGCAGCTCGGAGGCGGCACCGACATCGCCCGCGCGGTCGCGTACGGGGCGCAACTGGTGGAGAACCCGCGCCGGGCCATCGTCGCGCTGGTGTCCGACTTCTACGAGGGCGGCGACGCCGGGCGTCTGGTCCGGTCGGTGCGGCAGCTCGTGGAGCAGGGCACACACGTGCTGGCCCTCGCCGCGCTGGACGAGGAGGCCGACCCGGCGTACGACAGGGCCACCGCGCAACGGCTGGCCGACGTGGGTGCGGCGGTAGGCGCCATGACGCCGGGTGAGCTGGCCGCGTTCGTGGCCGAACACGTGGGCCGGTAGGGGGACCGGATGACCCGTGACGACCTGATCGCGCTCACCCCGGACGTGCTTGCCGCGCTGAGCAATCGTGGCCTGGTGAAACGCGCCATCCGGGAGGTCGACGCCGGTGAGCGGCCGGCGCTCACCGAGGACGCCGACGGCGCGGTGCGCGCCGCGTACCCGGACGGGGTGACGCTGACGCTGCCCGTGGGCGGTGGCCTGGCGGCCGGGACCTGCTCCTGCCCCGCGCCGGGCGTGTGCCGGCACCTGCTCGCCGTCGTGCTGACCTACCAGCGCACGCACGCCGACGCCCCGGGTCGCGGGGCCGCGCCCGACCGGGACGCCGCACCGGGCCACGACGCCGCCCCGGATCGGGAGGCCCCACCGGGCCGGGAGGACGCCGGGGCCGGGGGCGAGCCGTGGCGGTGGTCGCCGGGCGATGTCACCGACGAGGAACTGGCCGCCGCGATCGGCGCCCCGGCTCTCACCGCCGCGAGACGACGGCTGCGGCGCGGCTACACCGCCGTGGTCCACCGGCCGGACGCCGCCGACCCGGTCCCGCGCGTGGAGCTGCCCGCCGGCACCGTCCGGTTCCTGGTGCCCGGCCAGATCGGGTACGCGCGCGGCGACGCGGCCGACGACGGCGGCGAGTCGATCGCGCTCGCGGTGTGGGCGTGCCGGGCGGCCGACCGGGAACACCCGGACCGTCAGGAGGCCCAGGTACGTGTCGGCGGCACCGTCACCGTGACGGAGCATCCGGCGCTGGACGCGGCTGTGGCGCTCGCCTCGGATGTGCTGCTGACCGGGGCCGCGCACCTGGGCTCCGGCGTGGACGCCCGGCTCGCTGCGGTCCGGCGTGACCTCGACGCGGCCGGTCTGCGCTGGCCGCTGCTGGCGGTGGAGGACCTCGCGGGGCAGCTGGAGGCGTACGCGGCACGCGGCGCCCGGTACCGGCCGGAGACGTTCGCCGACCTGCTTGCCGAGCTGCCCGCCCGGCGGCGCGCGGTGGTGAACGCCGGCGCCACCCCGGCGGAGCGGGTGCTGGGCACCCACGAGCCGGCGGAGACGCCGCTGCGGCGGGTACGGCTGACCGGCCTCGGCGCCCGGGTCCGGTGCAGCGGCGGCGAGGTGGGCGTGGACGTGGTGCTCGCCCACCCGGCGGCCGTCTCGGTGCTGGTGCTGCGCCGCGCCTACCCGGTCACCGAGGACGGCCCGCCCACCGGGCACGAGCTGGCCGGGCGGCGGGTCACCGGCGCCACGCTCGGCGCGCTCGCCACCGGCAACGTGGTCTCCGAGTCGGCGGTGCGCAGCGCCGCGCACCGGCTCCGGTTCGCCGCCGGCCGGCTGTCCCGCACCACAGTCACGCCCGGCGCGGGGGAGTGGTCCGGCCTGCCGCCCGGCCTGGTCGCCCGCGACCCGGACGCGCTCGCCGCCGAGCTGGCCGGGCGGCCACCCCGGCTGCTGCGCCCACGCACCGCCGCCGAGGCGGTGCGGGTGCTCGCGCTCGGTGAGGTGCGTGCCATCGGGTACGCGGCCGGTGAGCAGCGCCTCGACGCCACGGTGACCGGGGCCGACGGTGGCACGGCGACTGTCACCGCCACCCATCACGCCGCCGCTCCGGGGGCACTCGACGCGCTCGCGGCCGCGCTGGGCGGAACACACGGACCGCCGCGCTATGTCAGCGGAACGGTGCGCCGGGGCGCGGACGGCCTCGTCGTCGAGCCACTGGCAGTGGTCGCCGACGCGGTGGTCGTACCCGATCTGGCACCTGGGGCCGGCGACGGGCGGCTGGCCGGCGCGGTCGACGCCCGGCCCGACCCGGTCGCCGCCGCGCTGGGTGCTGCGTCGGCGCTGCTCGCGCAGGCCGCGCACACCGGTCTGCGGCACCTGCCGGCGGCCTTCCCGGACCGGCTGCGCGCGACGGCGGCCGGGCTCGCCGGGGTCGGTCTGGACCGCTGCGGCTCGACGCTGGCCGGGCTGGCCGGAATGCTCGGCGCCGACCCCGGCGAATCGGCGGTATGGGCCTGGGTGGACGCCTGGATCCGGCTGTCGGTGACGGCGGAGTCCCGGTGAGCCGGCCTCCACGGCCGGGCCGGGTCGCTACGGTGTGACGGTGGCGACCACGGCGGCGCAGGAGATCCAGGTGGGGGAGCGGCTGGTCCGCGTCTCCAGCCCCGACAAGCCCTACTTCCCGGAGCGCGGGCTGACCAAGCTGGACGTGGTCAACTACTTCCTGTCCGTCGGCGACGGCATCCTGCGCGCGTTGCGGGACCGGCCGACCATGCTGGAACGCTGGCCGCGCGGCGTCTTCGAGGGCGCCAAGGTGGCCACCCGGCAGACAAACAAGGGCGACGCGTTCTACCAGAAGCGGCTCCCGGCCGGCGCGCCCGACTGGGTGCGCACCGCGCACATCACGTTCCCCAGTGGCCGTACCGCCGACGAGGTGGCACCGAGCGAGCTTGCGGTGGTGATCTGGGCGGCCAACCTGGGCACGCTGCGGTTCCACCCGTGGCCGGTGTCGAAGGCCGACGTGGAACACCCCGACCAGCTGCGCATCGACCTCGACCCGATGCCGGGTGTCGACTTCGCGCAGGTGGTGCCGGTGGCGCACGGGGTGCGCGCGTTCCTGGCCGAGCTGGGCCTGGAGGGCTTCCCGAAGACCACCGGCGGGCGCGGCATCCACGTCTACGTCTCCATCGAGCCGCGCTGGAGCTTCGGCGAGTGCCGGCGCGCGGTGCTGGCGCTCGGCTTGGAGATGCAGCGCCGCCTGCCCGACCTGGTCACCACCACCTGGTGGCGCGACCAGCGGGACCGGCCGGTCTTCGTCGACTACAACCAGATGGCACGCGACCACACCATGACGTCGGCGTACTCGATCCGGCCCACACCTGCGGCGCTGGTCTCGGCGCCGCTGGACTGGTCCGAGCTGGACGACGCCCGCCCGGAGGACTTCGACGTGGTCAGCATGCCCGCGCGGTTCGCCGGGCGGGGCGACCCGCACGCCGGGCTGGACGGGCGGCGGTACTCGCTGGCACCCCTGCTGGAGCGGGCCGACGCCGAAGGGCTGGAGCCGCCGCCGGAACGCTGAGGCGGTCAGTCCCAGGGGCTCTGCGTGCCGTCGAACTCCTCGAACACCAGCCAGGTACGGGTGGACAGCACCCCGGCGATGCTCTGCACCCGGTCCAGCACCACGTCCCGCAACGTCGCGTTGTCCGGCGCGCGGACCAGGGCGAGGACGTCGTGTTCGCCGCTGAGCAGCGCGGCGTGCTCGATGTAGCGCACCCGGGCCAGCTCGGCGGAGACCTCCCGCCAGGTGTTCTGCTCGATGGTGAGCGCGATGTACGCCGACGTGCCCAGCCCGGCCGGCTCCGGCGCGATCCGCGCGGTGAACCCGGTCAGCACCCCGTCGCGCAGCAGCCGCTCCACCCGGGCGTACGCGTTTGTGCGCGAGACGTGCACCCGTTCGGCGAGCGTACGGATGGAGGTGCGGGCGTCGCGGACCAGCTCGCGCAGGATCCGCCGATCCACCTCGTCCAGCGGCCCGGCCGAACGTCCCGTTCCGCCCGCCGCGCCCGGTGTGGCGCCGGTCTCCTGGCTCACCTCGGCCACCCTCCCATGCCATTCGTCCCGCGTTCATCCCGCATGTTGAGTCAATCATCCACGACCGGGAGCATAGGGCCACCACACGTCCAGGAGGTCCCCGCCGTGACGACCACACCCCAGGCGGTCCGCAGGGCATCCCCGCGCACCCGCCGGAAGTCCACCCCGGCCGCACCCGACCCGTCGGCGGGCTTCATGCCGCAGCGGGAGCCGGTCCGGCTGCTCGAACCCGACGGGACCCCGCTGCCGGCCCGCGACGACTACCCGGAGCCGCCGGTCGAGACGCTGCGCGAGATGTACCGGCGGATGGTCGTCGGCCGCCGCTTCGACGTGCAGGCCACCGCGCTCACCAAGCAGGGCCGCCTCGCCGTCTACCCGTCCGCGCGTGGCCAGGAGGCCTGCCAGATCGGCGGCGTCCTCGCGCTGCGCGACAGCGACTGGGTGTTCCCCACCTACCGCGAGTCGATGGCGCTCACCGCGCGCGGCCTCGACCCGGTCGAGGTGCTCACGCTGCTGCGCGGCGACTGGCACTGCGGGTACGACCCGGCTGCCACCCGTACCGCGCCGCAGTGCACGCCGCTTGCCACCCAGTGCGTGCACGCCGCCGGGCTGGCCTACGGCGAGTCGTACCAGGGCCGCGACACAGTGGCGCTGGCGTTCATCGGCGACGGTGCCACCAGCGAGGGCGACTTCCACGAGGGCATCAACTTCGCCGCCGTGTTCAAGGCGCCGGTGGTCTACCTGGTGCAGAACAACAAGTACGCGATCAGCGTGCCGCTGTCGCGGCAGACCGCCGCGCCGAGCCTCGCCTACAAGGGCGTCGGCTACGGCGTACCCAGCGAGCAGGTCGACGGCAACGACCCGGTGGCCGTCCTGGCCGTGCTGGAACGCGCCGTCGCGCACGCCCGCGCCGGCAAGGGCCCCTACCTGGTCGAGGCGCACACGTACCGGATGGAGCCGCACACAAACGCCGACGACCAGACCCGCTACCGCGACGCCGACGAGGTCGAGGCGTGGCGCGACCGCGACCCGATCGCCCGGCTCGAGGCGTACCTGCGGGCCAAGGGCGCGCTCGACGACGCCGCCGTCGCGGCCGTCGCGGCGGAGGCCGAGGAGTACGCCGCCGCGCTGCGCCGCCGGATGGACGACCAGCCCGCAGTCGACCCGCTGAGCCTGTTCGACCACGTGTACGCCGAGCCGACGCCGCAACTCGTCGAGCAGCGCGAGATGGTCCGGGCCGAGCTGGCCGCCGACGCGGAGGGGGACGCCTGATGGCCACCATGACCATGGCGAAGGCGCTCAACGCGGCGCTCGCCGACGCGATGCTCGACGACGAGCGGGTCGTCGTGTTCGGCGAGGACGTCGGCCAGCTCGGCGGCGTCTTCCGGATCACCGACGGGCTGCAGGCCCGCTTCGGCGACAAGCGCTGCTTCGACACCCCGCTCGCCGAGGCCGGCATCGTCGGGTTCGCCGTCGGCCTGGCCATGTCCGGGCTGCGGCCGGTGGTGGAGATGCAGTTCGACGCGTTCGCGTACCCGGCGTTCGAGCAGATCGCCTCGCACGTGGCGAAGCTGCGCAACCGCACCCGTGGCGCGCTCAGCGTGCCGATCGTCATCCGGGTGCCGTACGCCGGTGGCATCGGCGGCGTGGAGCACCACTGCGACTCGTCCGAGGCGTACTACGCGCACACCCCCGGCCTGAAGGTGGTCACGCCGGCCACCGTGGACGACGCGTACTCGCTGCTGCGCGCCGCCATCGACGACCCCGACCCGGTGGTGTTCCTGGAGCCCAAGAAGCTCTACTTCACCAGCGCCCAGGCGGAGCTGCCGGCCCGTACCGCGCCGCTCGGCACCGCCGTGGTGCGCCGCCCCGGCACCGACGCCACCCTGATCGCGTACGGACCGGCGGTGCCTGTCGCGCTCGCTGCCGCCGAGGCCGCCCGCGAGGAGGGCTGGGACCTGGAGGTCGTCGACGTCCGCAGCATCGTGCCGTTCGACGACGCGACAGTCACCGCCTCGGTACGCCGTACCGGCCGGTGCGTGGTGATCCAGGAGGCGCAGGGCTTCGCCGGGGTCGGCGCGGAGATCGCCGCCCGGGTGCAGGAACGCTGCTTCCACGCGCTGCACGCCCCGGTGCTGCGGGTGTCCGGGCTGGACATCCCGTACCCGGCGCCGATGCTGGAGCACACCCACCTGCCCTCGGTCGACCGGGTGCTGGACACCGTGGCCCGGCTTCAGTGGGACGACCAGCCCGACACGCGGTGGGTGGCGGCATGACCGAGCGCACCGAGCGGAGCGAGGGCCGTGAGGGCATGCCCGGCCGGCTCAGCATGACCGAGCGCACCGAGCGGAGCGAGGGCCGTGAGGGCATGCCCGGTCAGCACGGCATGACCACGGCTGTGGGGAACCGGGACTTCCTCCTGCCCGACCTCGGGGAAGGGCTGAGTGAGGCGGAGATCGTCGAGTGGCGGGTCGCCGTCGGCGACGTGGTGACGGTGGACCAGAGCGTGGTCGAGGTGGAGACCGCCAAGGCCGTCGTCGACGTGCCGTGCCCGTACGCCGGCCGGGTCGTGGCCCTGCACGGCGCGGCCGGTGAGGTGCGCCCGGTGGGCCAGCCGCTGATCACCATCGCCCCGCTCGACGACGCGCCCGACCCGCACGCCACCTACCGCGAGGAGGAGCGGGCCGGCTCCGGCAACGTCCTGATCGGCTACGGCACCGGCCACGGCGGCACGGGCCGTAGGCGTCGCCGTCCGCGCCTGGCGCTGGCCCCCGAGGCCGGCACGGTCGCCTCGGCGGACCGCGCGGCTGAGTCGCCGCAGACCGGCGGACCGGCGGTGGCGCCGCTCGTCATCTCGCCGATCGTGCGGCGGCTGGCCAAGGAGCACGGCATCGACCTGGCGTCGCTGCGCGGCACCGGGCCGGGCGGTGTGATCCGCCGGGCCGACCTGGACGCCGCCGTGGCCGCCCCCGCTCCGGCTGCCCGGCTGGCCGCGGTGCCGGACGCCCCGGCCGCCCACGTCGGGCTCGCCCCGGCCGGTGACGGCGACACGGTCATCCCGCTCACCGGCATCCGCAAGGTGATCGCTGACAAGCTCTCCCGCAGCCGGCGGGAGATCCCCGAGGTGACCATCTGGGTCGACGTGGACGCCACCGGCCTGTTGGAGACGCGCGCCGCGATCAACGCGGCCACGCCTGACACGCCGGTGAGCATCCTGGCGCTGCTGGCCCGGATCTGCCTCAGCGGCCTGCGGAAGTACCCCCAGCTCAACGCGCACGTCGACACCGAGGGCCAGCGGATCATCCAGTCCGCCGGTGTGCACCTGGGCATCGCCGCGCAGACCGACAGGGGCCTGGTCGTGCCGGTGCTGCGTGACGCGCAGCGGCTCACCACCCGGGAGCTGGCCGCCGCGCTCGCCGAGACCACTGCGGCGGCCCGGGCCGGCACGCTGCCGCCGGCCCGGCTGACCGGGGGGACGTTCACGCTCAACAACTACGGCGTGTTCGGCGTGGACGGCTCGACGCCGATCATCAACCACCCGGAGGCGGCGCTGCTCGGCGTCGGCCGGATCGTGGACAAGCCGTGGGTGGTGGACGGGCAGCTCGCCGTCCGCAAGGTGACCCAGATCAGCCTCACCTTCGACCACCGCGTCTGCGACGGCGGTGTGGCCGGCGGCTTCCTGCGCCACGTAGCCGACTGCGTCGAGCAGCCCGCCCTCCTGGTAGCCAACGTCTGACCCGTCCGCCACCCGGCCCCGGCCCCCTGAGGGCCGGGGCCGCGCGCGTCCCCCGCCCCCGCCCCGCCCCCGCCCCGCGATCGTGCACTTGCTGCCCACGATGTGCCCGACTCGCACCCTTCTCGAGGGCCGCAACTGCGAGATCGCAGTGGAGCGGGTCGGATCTTGGTAGGAAAGTGCCCCTATGCGGGCCCCTATGGGGACCGTCTCGTACCAAGATCTCCAAGCCCTCCCGCCTCGCTCCGTCGATCATGAGGTTGACGGGGAGGAACCGGACACCGGGCGCCGGTAACTTCATGATCGACCGTCGGCGGCCGGACCGGGGCGGAGAGCGCGTGGGGCGCAACCGGGGACGGGTATCGCCTGTCCGGCATGATTCGCGCAGCCGTTTCCGAGCAATTCCGCCGAAGGTGCCACGGCGCGATCCCGGGCCTACAGAATGTGGGCGAGAGGGTTCGGAAATGGGGGGCGAAATATGTTTGCGAGGCACCGACTGACGCTTTTCGCGATGACCGTCGCAGCCGCACCGCTGGCGGTCGGCGCGTGCACCGCCGGCCCGAAGTCGATGGCGAAGCGGGCCGAGGCGGCCCCGCCGCCGTCGGTCGCCGTGACGCCGGCCGATCGCACCCGGGACGTGCCGATCAGCGCGGAGGTGGGTGCCAGGGTGAGCAACGGCAAGGTGACAGCCGTCAAGCTGACCGACGACAAGGGCAACGCCGTGCCGGCTCAGCCCCGCGAGGACGGCTCCGGCTGGGTGCCGGACCGGCCGCTCGCCAATTCCCGCACGTACACGGCCGAGGTGACCGCGACCGGCGATTCCGGCAGGACCGCCACGCAGAAGACGACGTTCACGACGATGGCCAAATCCACCAAACCGGCAGTCACCAGTGAATTGTATTTCCGGCCGAATCAGACGTACGGGACGGCGATGCCCGTGGTGCTCGGATTCGACCCGCCGATTCCCAAGGAGGCCCGCGCGGATGTGCAGCGCCGGCTGTTCGTGAAGACCGACCCGCCGCAGCCCGGCACCTGGTCCTGGGTGGCCGACGGCAAGCAGGCCGAGTACCGGGCACCGGACCGCTGGAAACCGGGCACCAAGATCAGTGTGCGCAGCGCACTGGAGGGGCTGCCCATCGGCAAGGAGACGGTCGGCGACGCCGACCGGGTCGCGAGCGCCAAGGTCGGCCGGCAGGTGACGCTCGACATCGACAACGGGACCAAGCAGATGACCGTCTACGAGGACGGCAAGGCGGTCAAGAAGATCCCGGTCAGTCTCGGCAAGGAGAGCACGCCGACGTCCAGCGGCACCATGGTGATCATGGAGAAGCACGAGCACACCACGTTCGACACGCGGGGCGAACCAAACGGCGGCTACGTGGTCGACGTGGACGACGCCCAGCGGCTGACCTGGGGTGGCGAGTTCATCCACTCGGCGCCGTGGTCGGAGGGGGAGCAGGGCTCCACGAACACCTCACACGGCTGCACGAACGTCTCGGCCACCGCCGCGGACTGGCTGATGGGTTTCACGCAGGTCGGTGACCTGGTGACGGTCAAGGGCACCGAGGTGAAGCTCGACCAGGGCAACGGCTTCACCGCCTGGAACGTCGGCTGGGACGAGTTCGCCAAGGGCAGCGCGCTGCCCGTACCGGCGGGGCTGAAGCCCACGCAGAGCCCGACGCCGCACCCGGGCGCGGTGGCCGGCGGGTCGTCGCCGGCCCCGTCCCCCTCGCGGAGCAACAGCGGCGGCTGAACCTGGGGAGGAACGGCCCCGGGGCCGGCCCGCGTCCGCGCGGGCCGGCCCCGCGCCGCGCTCAGTCCAGGTCGACGCGGGCCACGCCGGTCGCGGTCAGACTGCCCAGCCAGAGGTGGCGGCCGTGTTGCCGCACGCCGGTGACCATCGGGTACGCCCCGCTCGGGCCGTGCAGCGTACGCAGCACCCGGCCGGTGCCGTCGACAAGCGCGACCAGCCCGTAGCGGCGCGGCTGCGGCTGGACCGCGCCGGGCAGCAGGGCCACGATCTGCCGGACCCGGGGATGCGGCAGCAGCCGCTCCATGGCCCGCAGCCGAGGGCTGGGCAACGCGACCCAGTAGGTGCCGTCGCCGACGCCGGAGACGTTGTCCGGATACGCGGGCAGGTCGGTGAGCACTGTGGCCCGCCCGCCGGGCAGGTCCACCCGCAGCAGCCGGTGGGTGGCGGTCTCGGCGAGCATCAGCGCCGACTCGTCGGGGGTGAGCGCGAGCCCGTTGGGGAAGTAGAGCCCGTCCGCGACCACGTCGGTGCGGCCGGTGCGCCTGTCGTACGCGAGCACCCGCCCGTTGGGCCGGTGTTCCAGCAGGTCGCGCTTCCAGTGCGAGAGCGGGAACCGGTCGGAGGAGTCGGTGAAGTAAACGGTGCCGTCGCGGGCCACCGCCGCGTTGTCGGCCAGGTGCACCGGCGGCGCGGCCCCGGTCAGCTCGTGCACCCGGCCGGCCGGGTCGACCCGCAGCAGCCCCCGGTACGCGTCGCAGACCAGCAACCCGCCGTCGACCGGATCCCGTTCGATGCCCAGCGGTCGTCCGCCGGTCTCGGCCAGCAGGGTGGGCGGCGTGCCGGGCGGGGAGTCGGCCGGCCACCACCAGAGCCGGCCGTCCTCGTCGCCGCTGACCACCCGGCCCTCGCCGTCGACCACGACGTCCTCCGGGCCGTGCCCGCCGGCCGGCAGCGGCAGCAGGTCGGCCCGGTCGAGCCGGGTGTCGGCGGGTGCCCAGGGGCCGGTGAGCGGTGGCGGCACGGTCGCCGGCTCGCGGACCGGCCGGATCAGCAGTGGGGCACGCGGGCGGGGGACGGCCATCGGCTCATTGTGGCCCGGCGGCGCCGCGTGGGGCAGCCCTCGACGGCGTTTCGCCCCGGCCAGGGGGCGTGGCGGGGGACTGCGGGATGACCCTGAGACGGCTCGGGGTCGGGTCCCGGACAGTACCCGGAACCACCGGCCGTGAGGTCGGGAAATGTCGGTGGGGGCGGGTAGGTTTGGCCGCATGGTACACAGCGTTGAGCGCCTCCACGTGGTGACTGACGTGCACGATCACATGGTCGAGCTGCGTCCGGTCGGCGAGATCGACATCGCCTCCGTGACGGCGTTCCGGGCCGCGCTCTGGGCGGCGCCCGCCCGGCCGGTGCTGCGGGTCGACCTGTCCGGTGTGCGGCTGCTCTCCGCCGCCGGGGTGCGCGCGCTGGTCGCCACCCACCTGCGGGTGCGGGCCCGCGGTGGCGAGCTGGTGCTCACCGACCCCGACCCGGTGGTGGCCCGGGTGCTGCGGGTGACCGGCCTGCACCGGGTGGTCCCGGTGCGCTGTTCCGACCGCACGCCGGATCTGCCCGGCCGCACCCGCGAGCTGGTGGCCTGCGCGGCCTGAACAGCCGGCGGCCGGGGCGCGCGCAGCCGGCCTGAGCACGACGTCGGGCCGCTCGGCCTGAGCACGGCGTCGGGCCGCTCGGCCTGAGCACGGCGTCGGGCCGCTCGGCCTGAGCACGGCGTCGGGCCGCCGGCGCGGAAGCCGGCGGCC
>NZ_JBEZGA010000031.1:0-15966 GCF_040649715.1 Micromonospora sp. NPDC048887
GACACGTAGGCGTCGGCGAGTGAGCCGTGCGTGAACGCCACCACGTCATCCCGGCCGTCACCGTTGAAATCGGTCGGCGAACCACCGAAATACCGGGGCGCGGGCGGCGGCGGTGGCGTACCGCAGTTGTCGCTGACCAGGAACCTCTGGTTGTACTGGCCGGGATACGGCGCGAGCGAGACGCCGTTTATCGAGATGACCTGGCCGACGCCGTTGTAGAGCTGCTCGTAGTGCACGTGCGCCCCGGAGGAGTTGCCGGTGCTGCCGGTGATCCCGATCTGCTGCCCCTGCTGCACGTAGGCGCCGTCGGGCACCGAATAGGCGCTGAGATGGAAGTAGTAGGTGGTCCACCCGCCGCCGTGGTCGATGACGATGTAGTTGCCGGCGCCGCTGGGCTGCGAGTAGCGGCGGGCGACTCCGGCGGCGGACGCCACCTGGGGCGTACCGCCGGTGACGCCGCCGTCGGCCCGGACGAAGTCCAGCGCCTGCCGCACCTCGGCGCTGTGGTGGCTGTACGTCCACCGCTGCCCGCACGGGAACGGCGCCTTGAAGTTCGGCGCGGCCAGCGCCGGTGACGGGGTGACCACGACCGCGGTGAGGGTGGCCGCGGCCAGTGTGAGCAGCGCGACGAGGGCGCGCCGGGCGGCACGTGTCGGGAAGCTGGGCATGCGGAAACTCCTCATCGGAGGGGATGCACTGGCAGAGCGGCGCCTGGGCGCGTCAGGCCAGGGGCCGGTGTCGCCGACGGGCGGGCCCTGACAGTTCGCGTCGGAGGAGGGGCGGCTGGCGTCCCGATCGGCGGGACGGTGGCGCTGAGGAGAAGTGAAACCGCAGACTTCGGAACCTGTCAATACCCGCCGGGGTGGTTCGTGTCGGAGGAAAACTTCCTTCAGTGCCGGTTCCGCCGGGCCTGGCTGGGCGGGTCAGGGGCCGGCGTGCCGTGAAGATTCCTGCCCCGGAGGGAAAGCCGGGCGCAAGGTATTGACAACCGTGGAAGTCGGGAAGTTAACTCGCCAGCAATCGATTTCTCGCTGATCTCACGGCGCTCGGAAGGGACACCGATGAGGCTCCGCTTCAGCCGTTGGGCCGGCGCCGCAGCAGTCGCGCTGCTGGCCGTGGCCGTGCCCGCGGCCTCGTCCGCCGCTCCGACCGCCACGTCGGCGCCCGCTACCGCTCTCGCCGTCGCGGACGACAAGGGCCCGATCGGCTGGGACGCCTACCGGCGGCTCGACCGCCTGCCGGAGCTGGCCGCCGGCAGCCGTACCCACCAGTTCTCCAGCTTCGGCCGCGACGGTTCCAACGACGACGGCTTCGTCGGCACCTGGTCGTGCCTGCGCCAGAGCGGCGGCTGCATGATCGCCGAGGCGCGCGGCCCGGGCGAGGTGCAGTCGATCTGGTTCACCCGCGACGACGGCAACGTCCGCGCCACCGGCTGGATCCGCGTCGAACTCGACGGCGTCGTGGTCGTCCAGGCCGACCTCCAGGACCTGGTCGACGGGCGGCTCGGCAGCCCGTTCGTCGCGCCGCTCGTCAGCAACGCCGACCAGACGTCCGGCGGCGTCACCGTCAAGGTGCCGATGCCCTACCGGGAGTCCATGCGGATCACCACCCAGAACAACCCGCTGTTCCACCACGTGGCCTACCGCACCTTCGCCGACGCGGCAGGGGTGTCCCGGTTCGACCCGGCCGACCCGGCCACCGACGTGGTCACGCTGCTGCGCGCCGCCGGCACCCGCGACCCGAAGCCCGCCCAGGCCGGCGCCGCCACCACCCGAGCCACCGTCACCGCCCCGGCGCAGGGCCAGGTGTCGCTGGCCGCGCTGACCGGGCCGCGGGCGATCACCGCGCTGCGGCTGCGCGTACCGGACGCCGCGGCGGGCGCGCCGACGCTCGCCGGGCTGCGGCTGCGGATGACGTTCGACGGGCGCGCCACGGTGGACAGCCCGGTCGGGGAGTTCTTCGGCGCCGGGCTGGGCGAGCGCACCGTCCGGTCGCTGATGTTCGCCATGGACTCCGCGCCCGGCGGCTGGTACAGCGCCTGGTGGCCGATGCCGTTCCGCACCGCCGCCGCCGTGACGCTCGTCAACACGACAGGCGCCACAGTCAGCGGCGTCGAGGTCGAGGTGACGTCGGCGCCCGGCGCCGAGTGGACGTCCCGGCTCGCCGCCGACGGCAGCGCCGGCTACTTCACCACCCAGTCACGCCGCGCGGAGACGGTCGGCGGCGCCGACTGGATCATCGCCGACCAGTCCGGCCGGGGCCGGTTCGTGGGCGTCTCGCAGACCATGCGCGGCCACATCATCGGCGGCAACACCCGCAACTACCTGGAGGGCGACGAGCGGGTGTACGTGGACGGTTCGCCCACGCCGCAGATCTACGGCACCGGCACCGAGGACTTCTACGAGTCGGGCTGGTACTTCAACCGCGGCGAGTACAGCGGCGTCTTCACCGGCAACACCGCGCACCTGGTCCGCGGCGGCGGATGCGCCGACGAGTGCGACGCCGCCTACCGGCTGATGATCGGCGACGCGGTGGCCTACGGCACCGCGCTGCGCTTCGGCATCGAGCACGGACCGGCCAACGACATGCCCGCCGAGTACGCCTCGACCGCGTTCCTCTACACCCAGCGCACCGTCACCACGCGCCGGACCGACACCGTCGTCACCGGCGACGCCGCCAGCCGCGCCGCGCACGCGTACACCGACTCCGGGGCGACCCAGACCGCGCTCACCGCCGCGTTCGAGGGCGACGACGACAACGTCCCGCAGACCGGCCAGGTCCGCGCGACGACCGCCCCGGTCCGCTTCCGGCTGGCGATCGACCCGGCCAACCAGGGGGTACGGCTGCGCCGCCACGGCGACCAGGCCGGCGGCTTCCAGCAGGCGGCCGTGTCGGTGGACGGCACACCGGCCGGGGTGTGGCTCCAGCCGCTGGGCAACGACAGGCAGCGCTGGCTGGCCGACGAGTTCGTGCTGCCGGCGGCGCTGACGGCGGGCCGGTCGGCGGTGACCGTCCAGCTCACCCCGGCGAGCGGCGCACCCGCCTGGACCGCCTCCCGGTACCTGGCCGACAGCATGGTGGCGCCGTTCACCGACACCGTCGCCCCGGCCCCGGTCGCCGGTCTCGCCCTGACCGGCGGGCGCGTGCACGCGCTGGGCCTGACCTGGTCCCCCTCCGCCGACGACGTCGGCGTGGTCTCCTACCGCGTCTACGCGTCCCGAAGCCCCGGGGTGGTGATCACCGCCGCCAACCTGGTCGGCACGACGCGTGCCACCACGTTCCGGCACGGTCCGCTGCCCGCCGCGCAGACCCGCTACTACCGGGTCGTAACGGTCGACGGGTCGGGCAACACCGCCGCGCCCTCGGCCGAGGTGTCGGCCACCACCCGTACCCGAAACACCAGCGACGCCGACGGCGACCGCCGCGACGACGCCGTCGACTTCACCCGCGGCGCCGCCGCCGACGTGTTCACCTCGCTCTCCGACGGCACCCGTTTCGTGCCGGACAGCCGGCCCTGGAACGACTTCTTCGCGGTCGGGGCGGAGGTGCCGCTCACCGGCGACGTCAACGGCGACGGCCGCGCGGACGTCATCACGTTCACCCGTGGCGACAGCGCGGACGTCTACGTCGGGCTCTCCACCGGCGCCGGGTACGCCGCCGGGGTCAAGTGGCACGACTTCTTCGCCGTCGGCGCCGAGATCCCGGCGGTCGGCGACGTCAACGGCGACGGCCGTGCCGACATCGTCACGTTCACCCGCGGCGCCGCCGCCGACGTCTACGTGGCGCTCTCCACCGGCTCCGGCTTCGGGCCCGGTGTGAAGTGGCACGACCACTTCGCGCTCGGCGACGAGTTCCCGGCGGTGGGCGACGTGGACGGCGACGGCCGGGACGACATCGTGACGTTCACCAGGGGTACGACCGGCGACGTGTTCGTGTCGCTCTCCGACGGCACCCGCTTCGTGGAGGACGGCTGGAAGTGGCACGACAGCTTCGCCGTCGGCAACGAGCTGCCGGCGGTGGGCGACGTGGACGGTGACGGCCGGGACGACATCGTGACGTTCACCAGGGGTACGACCGGCGACGTGTTCGTGTCGCTCTCCGACGGCGGCCGCTTCGTGCAGCACTCCTGGAAGTGGCACGACCACTTCGCCTTCGGCGACGAGCTGCCCGGCGTGGGGGACTTCAACGGTGACGGGCGGGCCGACGTGGTCACGTTCACCAGGGGCCTGACCGCTGACGTGTTCGTCTCGCTCTCCACCGGCGGAGGATTCGGCCCACCGGGGAGCCGCTGGCACGACCAGTTCGCCCCCGGCGCCGACCTGCCCCGCCCGAGCGTGTCGTGATGCGCGCCCGACGTGTCCTCG
Source organism: Micromonospora sp. NPDC048887 (assembly GCF_040649715.1). Classification (NCBI taxonomy): domain Bacteria; kingdom Bacillati; phylum Actinomycetota; class Actinomycetes; order Micromonosporales; family Micromonosporaceae; genus Micromonospora; species Micromonospora sp. NPDC048887. Next base: position 4,365 of record NZ_JBEZGA010000031.1, read on the forward strand.
CGGCGCTCCTGCTCGGGGCGGCCCTGGCCGCCGTCCCGGCCGGTCCGGCACCGGCCGACGACCCGGTCCGGTTCGAAGCCGAGTCGCTCGCCGTCGTCTCCGCCACCGCGCCGGTCGGCGCGCAGGCCGACTGCTGCGGGGTGAGCTGGTCCGGCGGACGGCAACTGTGGTTCCGGGGCGCCCGCGCCGGTGACTCGGTGACGCTCACGCTGCCGTCGGTGCCGGCCGGGCAGTACGACCTCGGCGCGGTGCTCACCCGGGCCGGCGACTACGGCACGCTGCGCTTCGCCGTCGACGGGGTCGCGGTGGGCCAGCTCTTCGACGGGTACGCGGGCGCGGTGCAGCGCTCCGGCGCGGTACCGCTGGGCTCGGCGTCGCTGGCGGCCGGCACGCACCGCCTCACCGTCACGGTGACCGGCCGGTCCGCGTCCTCCACCGGCTTCTTCGCCGGGCTCGACACGGTGACGCTGCGCCGCGTCGGCCCGCTCGCGGCGGTCACCACGACGCCGTACGAGACGCTCGGCGAGACGTCGGCGCGGGGCGCGTCCACCCGCGTCTACGACCCGAGCGCGGGGGAGTCGACGACCTGGTACTACAACGACCACACGCTGGTACGGCACCAGCAGACCGGTGTGTGGCACCTGTTCGGCATCACCCACGCCGAACCCGGCGCGCCGCAGGACGAGAAGGTCTTCGGGCACGCCACCGCGCCCACCCCGAGCGGCCCGTGGACGAAACGGCCGGTGGCGCTGGCCGCCGACCCCGGGGCCGGGGAGCAGTGGATCTGGGCCCCGCACGTCGTCCACCACGACGGCGTCTACTACATGTTCTACGCGGCCGGGAACCCGGACTACGCCCGGTACCGCATGCACCTGGCCACCTCGACCGACCTGTTCACCTGGACCCGCAGCTCCGCCAACCCGCTGTTCACCGACGGGTGGGAGGGCCGCGACCCGATGGTGACCCGGGTCGGCGACCGCTGGGTCATGTACTACACGGCCACGTCGAGCCCGTCCGGCGGCAACCACGTCGTGGCGTACCGGACCAGCACCGACCTGCGTTCGTGGAGCGGCCGCGCGATCGCGTACACGTCGCCGCACACCGGGCAGGCGGGCGGGCAGACGGAGTCGCCGTTCGTGGTGCGCCGAGGAGATTGGTGGTACCTCTTCGTCTGCTGCGACGGCACCGACTACGGCGCCGCGTACCGGCGGACGGCCGTCTACCGCAGCCGCGACCCGCTGCGCTTCGACGGCGCGGAGAAGGTGACGGTGCTGGACGCGCACGCCGCCGAGGTCGTGGTGGACGGCTCCAACTGGTACCTGACCCACGCCGGCTGGGGTCAGGGCGGGCTCTGGCTGGCGCCGCTGACCTGGTCGACCGGCGTGGTGGCGCGCGGCTGGACGGTGACCACCGGTTTCCTCCGCGCCGACGTGCGCACCTGGCCCAGCGCCCGGATCGCCGAGCTGGCGGTGGACCCGGCCGGCGCCGGCAACCACCGTCCCGCGCTCGACTCGTCGCACCGGGGAACCGGCCCGTACCTCGCCGTCGGCCGGTTCGACGTGACCGACCGGGCCGGCGCCCCGGCCCGGGTCGACGTGTCGGCCGACGGCTCCCGGATCAACCTGGTCGGCATCCCGTTCGGCGACGAGCCGGTCACCGCCGACTGGCTGCTCACCGTGACGCCCCGGTGGACCGGCCCCGGGTTGCAGAGCGACGTCACCTGGTCGGTGAACGGGTGGCCGACCGCAGCGGTGTGGGAGGTGGCGTTCAACATCGACGGCGCGTCCCCGCTGGTCGGCGACCCGGCGGTGGAGGCGCGGCCGACGGGTGACGTCACCGGCATGCCCCGCTGGACGATGAGCACCGGCGACGGGCTCTCGGTGGTCGCGTCGCACCGGTGGGGGTCGGCCTGGCGCGGCGACAACACCTGGTACGACGCCGGCCACGCGATGGCCGCCTGGCAACCGCTGTGGCGCGCCGGCGGCCTGTCCTGGGCGCCCGGCCAGTACGCGGGCGGCACCTGGCGCCTGACCGCGAGCGGGGTCCGGCGGGACGTGCCGTTCGCCGACGCCGCGCACGCCGCGACAAACGCGATCCCGTGACCGGCGTGGACACCCGCGACGCGCCCGGCCCGAGCGGCCGGGTGGTGGTCGCTACGACCGGCGTGGCCAAGCGGTTCGGCGGCGTGACTGCCCTCCACGGCGTCGACTTCGACGTGCGCGCCGGTGAGGTGCACGCGCTGCTGGGCGAGAACGGCGCGGGCAAGTCCACCCTGATCAACATTCTCTCCGGCGTCATCACCGACTACGACGGAGAGGTCACAGTCGACGGGACGCCGGTACGGTTCACCGGCCCGGCCGCCGCCCAGGCCGCCGGCATCGCGACCATCCACCAGGAACTCGACCTGGTGCCCGCGCTGTCGGTGGCCGACAACCTGGTGCTCGGGCGGGAGCCCCGGACCCGGCTGCGCACAGTCGACCGGCGGGCCGCGGCGCGTACCGCGCGGGAGCACCTGGACCGGCTCGGCGCCGACATCGACCCGCGCCGCCCGGTGGGCTCGCTGCGGGTGGGGGAGCAGCAGCTCGTCGAGATCGCCAAGGCGCTCGCCCTGGACGCCCGCGTGCTCGTCATGGACGAGCCGACGGCCGCGCTCGCCGACGGGGAGGTGCGGCGGCTGTTCACCACCGTCGACGGCCTGCGCCGGCGGGGCGTCGGTGTCGTCTACATCTCCCACCGGATGGAGGAGATCGAGGTCGTCGCGGACCGCGCGACGGTGCTGCGCAACGGTTCGGTCGCCGGTGTCGTGCCGGCCGGCCGGATGGACCGGCGGCGGATCGTGGCGATGATGGTCGGCGGCCGGGCCGCGTCGCTGTTCAAGCCCGCCCCGGCCGGCAGCCCCGGCCCGCATCCCGAGCCGGCGGACGCCGCCGGCAGTCCCGCTCCGCATCCCGAGCCGGCGGACCCGGCCGGCAGTCCCGCTCCGCATCCCGAAACGGCGGACGTGGCCGGCACGTCCGCTCCGCGCCGCGAGACGGCCGGGACCGGTGCCGGTCCGCTGTTGCGCGTCACCGACCTGGCCGTGCGGCCCCGGGCGCCCCGGCCCGGCCGCTGCGAGCCGGACGGCGTCAGCCTGACCGTGCGCGCAGGCGAGATCGTCGGCCTGGCCGGACTGATGGGCGCCGGCCGTACCGAACTGCTGGAGACCCTCTTCGGCGCCGGGCCCGCCGGCCGCCGCACCGGCACGGTCCTGCTGGCCGGCCGCCCGTACGCGCCGCGCCGTCCCCGCGCGGCGCTGCGTGCCGGCGTCGGCTTCGTCCCCGAGGACCGGCGCCGTTCCGCGCTCGTCCTGGAACACCCGGTCGGCCGGAGCATCGTGCTGGCCGCGCTGTCCAGGCTGACCTCGGCCGGGATCGTCAGCCGACGCCGGGAACGGGCCGCCGTCGCGCGGTCGGTCACCGGCCTGGCGATCAAGACGGCGTCGGCGGCCACGCCGGTCGGCGCGCTCTCCGGCGGCAACCAGCAAAAGGTGGTCTTCGCCCGGCACCTGCTCACCGAGCCGCGGCTGCTCCTGTTGGACGAGCCGACCCGCGGCGTCGACATCGGGGCGAAGGCGGAGATCTACCGGCTGCTGCGCCGGCTCGCCGACGACGGCATGGGCATCCTGCTCGCCTCCTCGGAACTGCCCGAGCTGCTCGGCGTCTGCGACCGGGTGGTGGTGCTGCGCCGCGGCCGTGCCGTGGCCGACCTCGCCACCGACGGCTGCACCGGCGAGGACATCCTCGCGGCGGCGATGGGCGGCCCGGCCGGCGGAAGGGACGACAGATGACCGACACCCGCGTGCCGCCGCCCGAGCCGGCCGTGACCGAGGCGCCGCCCGCCGCCGGTACGGTCGGGCTGCGCGGCGCCACCGCCCGCTGGCTGCGCCGCCCGCGCAGCCGCCGGGAACTCGCCGACCGGCTCTTCGCGGTGCAGAGCCTCTTCGCGCTGCTCGTGGTCTTCGTCGTGGCGATCCTCGCCTCACCGCGCCGCGACGGCGAGATCCTCTTCCTCACCGCCGGCAACCTGGGGAACATCGTCCGCGCGGTGTCGGAGATCGGCATCATCGCGATCGGAATGACATTCGTCATCCTGCTCGGCGGCATCGACCTGTCGGTCGGGGCGATCCTCGGCCTGTCGGCAGTCGGCACCGCGACGCTCATGGTCGACTCCGGGCTGGGCATCCTGCCCGCCGTCGCGGCGGTGCTCGCGATCGGCGCGCTGTTCGGCGCACTCCAGGGATACGCCGTGGCCCGCCTCGGCATCCAGTCGTTCATCGTCACCCTGGCCGGTCTCCAGGTCGCCCGGGGCATCGCCCGGATCTGGTCCGGCGGCCTCGGCATCCCGATCGCCTACGGCGACGGACCCCAGGAGGCGCCGCCCGCCTTCGAACTGCTGAACGGCTCGATAAACGGCGTGCTCCCGGTGCCGGCGGTGCTGTTCGTCCTGATCGGGGTGGCCGCTGTCGTGGTGCTGCGGACGACAGCGTTCGCCCGGCACGTCTACGCGATCGGCGGCAACGAGAAGGCGGCCCGGCTCTCGGGCGTACCCGTGACCCGGGTCAAGGTCGCCGTGTTCGCCGTCGCCGGCCTCCTGGCGGCGGTGGCCGGCGTCGTCCACGCGGGACAGCTCAACCAGGGCAGCCCGAACGACGGCGCCGGATACGAGCTGGATGCGATCGCCGCCGTCGTCATCGGCGGCACCAGCCTGGCCGGCGGCTCCGGCTCGATGGGCGGCACCCTGGCCGGCGCGCTGCTGCTCGGCATCCTCAACAACATCCTCGCGCTCAACAACATCGACGCCAACGTCCAGCTGCTGATCAAAGGACTGGTGATCGTGCTCGCGGCGGCGTTGCAGAAGCTGCGCCGCGGCATCGCCTGACCGAACCGACTCCGAGGAGCCACCGATGGACAAGCGAACCACACTGCTCGCGCTGCTGGTCACCGGCGCGCTGGCGGCGACGGGGTGCAGCGTCGAGAAACCGTCCGACGACGCCGGGCAGGCCCGCGCCTGCGGCGCCGGCAAGGACTTCCTGATCGGCATGTCCCAGGCCAACAACGCCGAGCCGTACCGGCAGGTGATGAACAACGACGTGCAGACGGCGGCGAAGTCGGTTCCCGGCTTCCGCGTCGTGGTCTCCGACGCCGCGCAGGACAACAGCAAGCAGGTCGCCGACGTGGAGAACTTCCTCACCCAGAAGATCAACCTGCTGATCATCTCGCCGAACGAGGCCAAGCCGCTGACCGCTGTGGTGAAGAAGGCGTACGACCAGGGCGTGCCGGTGATCGTGCTGGACCGCAAGGTCGAGGGGGAGGCGTACACCGCGTTCATCGGCGGCGACAACGTGGCGATCGGCAAGGCGGCCGGCGAGTTCTACGCCACGACGCTGCTGCCCGACGGCGGCAAGGTGATCGAGATCGCCGGGCTGCCCGGCTCGACCCCCGCCGCCGAGCGCGCGCAGGGCTTCCGCGACGGCATCGCCGCCAACCCGAAGATCCAGATCGTCGCCTCCCAGCCCGGCGACTGGCTGCGCGAGAAGGGACAGTCGGTGGCGGACGCGCTGATCAAGGCCCACCCGGATGTGTCCGCGATCTACGCGCACAACGACCCGATGGCCGAGGGCGCCTACCTCGCCGCGAAGTCGGCGGGCATGGTGCAGCGGATCAAGTTCACCGGAATCGACGCGCTGCCGGTGCCCTCCGGCGGGATCAAGGCCGTCGAGCAGGGCCGGCTCGGCGCCACGTTCCAGTACGCCACCGGCGGCCGGGAGGCGGTCGAGCTGGCCCGGAAGATCCTCGTCGACTGCGCCGAGGACGTCCCGCGTACCACCACGCTGGGCACCATGCGGATCACCAGGGAGAACGCCGCCGAGGCGTACGCGAAGCTCGGTGGCCTCTGAACGCGGCCGCGTCCCGTCCCGCCCACCGTCCGCCCGTCGAGGGAGCCGCCCCGTGACCCGTTACACACTGCCCGTGCCGGTCGAGCGTCCGGCCGCCCCGCCCCGCACCGTCTACACAGTGGCCAGCGGCGACCTGCGGCTGAGCGCGAACGTCACCTGCTGGCCCACCCAGCGGCAGCTCGAAGCCGACCTCGCCGCCGCCGTCACCGCGCTCGGCTGGCACGTCCGGCGCGGTCACGACGTCGACCCGGTCAGAGGACACGGCTTCATCGACAGCCAGCGCGCCGGGATCGAGGTCTTCCGGAGCATCCCGGCCGACGTGCCGCTCATCGTGGTGGAGGCGGTCTGGCAGTACAGCCACCACGTGCTGGCCGGGCTGCGCGCCCACCGCGGGCCGATCCTGCTGGTGGCGAACTGGAGCGGGCAGTACCCCGGGCTGGTGGGCCTGCTCAACCTCGCCGGCAGCCTCACCAAGGCGGGCGTGCGGTACTCGACGCTGTGGAGTGAGGACTTCACCGACGAGTGGGCGCGTGACGGCCTGAAGAAGTGGCTGGAGACCGGCGAGGTGACGCACGACGAGAGCCACGTACGCCCGCTGCCGGCGCTGCGGCCGGACGAGGAGGTCGAACTCGGCGTGGCGCTGGCCCGGCAGCTCGTCTCCGAGCGGGCCGTCATCGGAGTCTTCGACGAGGGCTGCATGGGCATGTACAACGCCATCATCGACGACGAGCTGCTCAACCCGATCGGCATCTTCAAGGAACGCCTCTCGCAGAGCGCGCTCGTGGCGGAGATGGCGCGGGTGCCCGACACCGAGGCGCGGGCGGTGCTCGCCTGGCTGGAGACGGCCGGGATGACGTTCCACACCGGCACCGACGAGGCCACCGAACTGACGTACGCCCAACTGCTCAGCCAGTGCCGGATGTACGTCGCCGCGCTGCGCATCGCCGACGACTTCGGCCTGGACGCGGTCGGCATCCAGTACCAGCAGGGGCTCAAGGACACCGTCCCGGCCAGCGACCTGGCCGAAGGGCTGCTGAACAACGTCGAACGCCCCCCGGTGACCAGCCGGGACGGCTCCCGGGAGCTGTACCCGGGCGCGGCGCTGCCGCACTTCAACGAGGTCGACGAGGGCGTCGCTGTGGACTCGCTTGTCACCAACCGGATCTGGACCGCGATGGGCCTGGACCCGGCGACGACGCTGCACGACATCCGCTGGGGACAGCGGTACGGCGAGCACTTCGTCTGGGTCTTCGAGATCTCCGGTTCGGTGCCCGCGTCGCACAACGGCGGCTACGACAGGTCGTACAGCATGCGTCAGCCGCCGATGTACTTCCCGCTCGGCGGCGGCACGCTCAGCGGCGTGTCGAAGCCGGGGGAGATCGTCTGGTCGCGGGTGTTCGTGATGGACGGCTGCCTGCACGTGGACCTCGGGCGCGGCACCGTGGTGGAGCTGCCCGAGGCGGAGACCCGGCGGCGGCTGGACGCCACCACACCGCAGTGGCCGATCATGCACGCCGTGCTGCACGGCGTGGGCCGCGACCAGTTGATGGCCCGGCACAAGGCCAATCACGTCAACGTGGTCTACGGGCCCGACGCCGACACCGCCGACCGCGCGCTACGGGTCAAGGCCGCCCTCTTCGCCGAGCTGGGCGTACGGGTGCACCTGTGCGGGGAGGTCACGATCTGAGCGAGCCGGCGGCAGTGCCGTGCGACGGGGTACGGCCGGCGGCTCGGCCCCGCCGGCGGGCCGACGGCGCCGAGCTCTCACGGACCCGCAGCTCGGTGTGGAGCACCACGGTCGAGGGCACCTTGGCCGGGTCGGCGATCCGCTCGACCAGCAGCGTCGCGGCGGTCCGTCCCAGGTCGTACGTGGGCTGTGCGACGGTGCTCAGCGAGGGCCGGACCAGGTGCGCCCACGGGATGTCGTCGAACCCGACGATGCCGAACGGGTCGGGTACGCCGATGCCGTTGTCCACGAGGCATTCGACGGCGCCCACCGTCATCAGGTTGTTCGCCGCGAACACCGCGTCCGGCGGCTCGGCGGTCTCCAGCAGCGAGGCCATCGCGCGGTAGCCGCCCTCCTCGCGGAAGTCGGCGTACCGGATCAGGTCCTCGGTGGCCTGGCGTCCGCTGGCCTTCAGGGCCCGCTGGTAGCCCCGCAGCCGCTGCATGGCGGTGGAGATCCGGCGCGGGCCGGTGATGCACGCGATCCGCCGGTAACCGCTGTGCACCAGGTGGGCGGTCGCCTGCTCGGCGCCGTGGGTGTTGTCCACCAGCACGGTGTCCACCTCGACGCCGCGCGGTTGTCGGTCGATCGCCACGACCGGGATGCGCGCCTGCACCAGGCGGCTGATCAGGGCGGGCTTCCCGGACGAGGAGATGATCACCCCGGCCATCCGCTCGGCCAGGGCCGCCGCCACGTAGCGGGCCTCCTTCTCCGGGTCCTCGTCGCCGTTGCAGAGCACGACGGAGAAGCCGGCCTCCTGCGCGACGTCCTCGACGCCGCGCACCATCGAGGTGAAGAACGGGTTCCCGATGTCGGAGATGATGACCGCCCAGAGACTGGTCCGGCTGCGGCGCAGGCTGCGCGCGACGGCGTTCGGGCGGTAGTCCAGGTCCTGCGCGGCCTGCCGCACCCGGGCGGCCATCTCCGGGTCGACCGAGGCGCGCCCGTTGAGGACGCGGGAGACGGTCGCCGGTGACACTCCCGCGCGACGCGCCACGTCGTAGATGGTCGTCATCGCGCTCCCGTCGTCGTCGCCCGGGCTGCTCCGACCCGGCCCCCGTCGGATGGTGACGTACCGGAGGGAGACCGCCACCGCGGGAGATCGCTCGGAATCCTATACCCGTCCAGCAATCGATTTCCGGCCGGGTGGGCCGGGCCCGCCGGCGCTATTGACATCGATGTGGATGACTACGAGACTCGTCAGCAATCGATTTCTCGCCCGGCGCCGCCTGGTCAGCCCACACCCCCGAGGAGCATGGTGAGACGAAACCTGCTGGCGCTGCTTGTCGCGCTCTGCACCGTCACGGCGGCCGGCGCGGTCGGCGCGCCGGCGGCCGCCGTACCGATCGGCACGCTCGCCTGCCCGTCCGTCCCGGCCACCCACGACCCCGCCGTCACCGTGATCGTCTACCGGGTGGCCCGGTCGTACAACGTCGACGACAAGGTCATGCTCTCCACCTTCGAGGCGGGGTGGGTCGAGTCCCACATGAACAACCTGCCCTGCGGCGACAAGTCGAGCCTGGGCGTGTTCCAGCAGCGCTGGGACTACGGCTGGGGCACCCTGGAGCAGATCATGGACCCGGTCTACGCCACCACGCAGTACGTCACCCGCGCGATCACCTGCGACCGCAACAACCCCGGCCACACCGCCGGGCAGGTCGCCCAGTGCGTCCAGCGGTCAGGCTTCCCCGACCGGTACGACCAGGCGGCGGCGACCGCGCGGACGCTGCTCAACCAGGCGGCGCGTACCCACGGCATGGCCGGCGGCTCGTCGACGGACGTCAACGGCGACGGCCGCGACGACATCCTCACCTTCACCCAGAACGCCACCGCCGACGTGTACGCGAGCACGTCGACCGGCACCGGCTTCGCCGGGACGTCGGTGAAGTGGAACGACTTCTTCTCCATCGGCGGGGAGACCGCGTCGACGGGCGACGTCAACGGCGACGGCCGCGACGACATCGTCACGTTCGCGCACGGCAACACCGGCGACGTGTACGTGGCGCTGTCGAACGGGTCGGCGTTCACGTCGCCGGGCAGGTGGCACGACTGGTTCGCCCCCGGCGCGGAGATCGCCGCCGTCGGCGACGTCAACGGCGACGGCCGCGACGACATCGTCGCGTTCACGCACGACGCGACGGCGGACGTCTACGTGGCGTTGTCGACCGGTTCGTCGTTCGCCGGTACGGCGGTGAAGTGGCACGACTACTTCTCCATCGCCGGGGAGTTCCCCGCGCTCGGGGACGTCAACGGCGACGGCCGCGATGACATCATCACCTTCACCCAGGGCCCCGCGTCGGCGGCGGACGTGATCGTCGCCCTGTCGACGGGCAGTGGTTTCGGGGCGCCGCAGAAGTGGCACGACCTGTTCGCCGTCGGCACCGAGCAGCCCCGCGTCGGCGACATCAACGGTGACGGACGCGACGACATCGTCACCTTCACCTGCAACACCGACGCCGACGTCTACGCCGCCACCTCCACCGGTTCGTCGTTCACCGGCACCACCATCAAATGGCACGACTTCTTCTGCCTGCCGGGCGAGTTCCCCTACCTGGGCGACGCCAACGGCGACGGCAAGGACGACCTCATCGTCTTCACCAAGGGCGCCACGAACGACGTCTACGTCGCCCTGTCCACCGGCACCACGTTCGGTGCCAGCAGCAAGTGGCACGACTACTTCGGCCTCACCGGTGAGGTGACGCTGTGACGCCAGGATGGGAGGCCCCCGTGGCCGGAACACGACGGAGACGGCGGCGCGTCGGCGTCGCCCTGCTGGCCGCGGCGCTCGCCGGCGCGGTCGCGGTGCAGCCCGCGTCCGCGTCCGCGACGCCGCCGGGCCGTACCGCGCTGGACACCGCCTTCGTGCGGGCGGCGCAGGAGTACGACGTGCCCCGGGACGTCCTGGTGGCGGTCGGCTACGGCGAGTCCCGCCTGGACGGGCACGGCGGCAAGCCGAGCCAGGCGAACGGCTACGGGGTGATGCACCTGGTGAGCAACCCCGCCCAGCGCAGCCTGGAACGGGCGGCGGCGTTGACCGGTGAGCCGGTCGCGCGCCTGAAGACCGTCACGCCCGCCAACATCCGCGGCGGCGCGGCGGTGCTGCGCGAACTGGCCGACGCCGAAGGGCTGACCGCGCGGGACCGGGACCGGGTCACCGCCTGGTATCCGGTGGTGGCGCGGTACGGCGGCGCGGCAGACGACGCCACCGCCCGCCTGTACGCGGACGGGATCTACGAGCTGGTGCAGCAGGGCATCCCGGGCGCCGTGCCGGTCCGGGCGTACCGGGTCGAGCCGGAGCGCGGCCGCTACGCCACGGTTCCGCCCGCCGGCACGGCGTCCCGTACGCTCGCCGCCGCCGTGCCGGAGTACCCGGCGGCGCGGTGGGTCGCCGCGAACGGCGCGAACTACGGCGTCGGGCGGTCCAGCCGGATCACCACCGTGATCCTCCACGTCACCCAGGGCTCGTACGCCGGCACCGTCAGCTGGTTCCAGAACCCGTCGTCCGGCGTCAGCGCCCACTACGTGGTGAAGTCCAGCAACGGCGAGATCACCCAGATGGTCCGCGAGGGCGACACCGCGTACCACGCCCGGTCCGGCAACGCGTACGGCGTCGGCATCGAGCACGAGGGGTACGTGGACAACCCGGCCTGGTTCACCGACGCGATGTACCGTTCCTCGGCCGCGCTGACGCGCTACCTGTGCGACAAGTACGGCATCCCGAAGAACCGGACCGGAATCAAGGGGCACAACGAGATCCCGGGCAACGACCACACCGACCCGGGGCCGAACTGGAACTGGAACTACTACCTCTCACTGGTTAACCAGGGCGGTGGCGGGCCGGCCGCGCGGTATTTCGGTGGTTCGCCGACCGATTTCAACGGTGACGGCCGGGATGACGTGGTGGCGTTCACGCACGGCTCACTCGCCGACGCCTACGTGTC
>NZ_JBEZGA010000032.1:0-11881 GCF_040649715.1 Micromonospora sp. NPDC048887
GGCTGGGGCACGGTGGAGCAGATCACCGACCCCGAGTACTCCACGACCGCGTTCCTGAAGGGTCTCAAGCAGGTCGACGGCTGGAAGGACATGCCGCTGACCAAGGCCGCCCAGACCGTCCAGGTGTCGGCCTACCCCGACCACTACGCCCAGTGGGAACAGCAGGCCGCCGACCTCGTCGCCGAGCACTGGAACAAGTAAGACGAACAAACAGCGAAAGGCCGGCACCCCGAAACGAGGGGTGCCGGCCTTCACGCGTCCGCGACCAGCTCGACCTCGTACCCCTGCCCGTCGGCCAGATAGGCGGCGTAGCTGTCCGGGCCGCCCGCGTACGGGTGCCGGTCCGGGAACAGCAGCGTCCAGCCGTACTCGGAGGCGGCGGTGACCAGGCGCTCGACGGCGGCCGGCGGGCCGGCGTGGAAGGCCAGGTGGTTCAGGCCGGGCGCGCGCCTGTCGTGGGCGCGGCCGGTGAGCGCGGGTGACTCCTCCAGCACGATGTACGTCGCGCCGAGCCGCCAGGAGCGGCCGGCGGGCCAGTCCTGGTACGGCGTCCAGCCCAGCTCGCCGAGAAGCCAGCCCCAGGAACGACTGGCCGCCGCCAGGTCGGGTATCCACACCTCCACGTGATGGAGGCCGCCGATGGTCAGCGCTTCCCGCCCGGCACCCATAGCACGTCGCCGTCCGGATTCGCCGTTCTTGACAGGATAAAGAGCAAATCGGAGAGCCGGTTGAGATACTTTGCCGGGAGAGGGCTGGTCCGGTCGGGGTCGTGTGCGACCAGCGCCCAAGCCGCACGCTCGGCGCGCCGGGCGGTCGTCCGTGCCACGTGCAGCAGTGCCGCGCCAGCGGTGCCGCCGGGGAGGATGAAGGAGTCGAGCTTGCTCAGGCGCGCGTTGTACTCGTCGCACCAGCCCTCAAGGCGCTCGACGTACTCCTCGGTCACCCGCAGCGGCGGGTACTTCGGGTCCGGCTCCACCGGCGTCGCCAGGTCGGCGCCGACGTCGAACATGTCGTTCTGCACGGATTCCAGCACGGCCCGCAGCTCGTCCGAGAGCTGCCCCAGGGCGAGCGCGACGCCGATCGAGGCGTTGCACTCGTCCACGTCCGCGTACGCGGCGATGCGCGGATCGGTCTTCGGCACCTGCTCGTTGTTGCTCAGCCTGGTCATGCCGGCGTCGCCGGCCTTGGTGTAGATGCGCGTGAGGTGGACGGCCATGACGCACAGCCTACGGATACCGGACCTGACGATCCCGGCCCGCCCGAGCCCGAGCCCGGTGGGGCCGGGGGACGCGGGAGATCCGGCGCTCAACGACGTCGACGTCATCCGGGTACGCGGTGACGCCCGGCTCGCCGGCACCGTGCACGTGGTGGGTGCGAAGAACTCCGCGTTGAAGCTGATGGCCGCCGCGCTGCTCGCACCCGGCCGCAGCGTGATCACCAACGTGCCCCGGATCACCGACATCGCGATCATGGGCGAGGTGCTGCGGCGGCTCGGCTGCGGCGTGCGCTTCGGCCCGGACGACCCGGTCGACCCGATGGTGGCCCGCGGCGGTGTGGCGCGGTCCCGCTCGGTGATCATCGACGTGCCGGAGCGGCCGGGCACAGAGGCCGACTACGACCTGGTGCGGCGGCTGCGCGCGTCGATCTGCGTACTCGGCCCGCTGCTGGCCCGCCGGGGGTACGTCCGGGTGGCCCACCCCGGCGGCGACGCCATCGGCTCGCGTGGCCTGGACATGCACATCGCCGGGCTGGCCCGGATGGGCGCGGAGATCTCCGGTGAGCACGGCTTCGTCATCGCCGAGGCGCCGGACGGGCTGCACGGCGCCGACATCGTGCTGGACTTCCCGAGCGTGGGCGCGACCGAGAACCTGGTCATGGCGGCGGTGCTGGCCCGGGGCGCAACGACGATCGACAACGCGGCCCGGGAGCCGGAGATCGTCGACATCTGCACGATGCTGACCACCATGGGCGCCCGGATCGAAGGGGCCGGCACGTCCACGCTGCACATCGTCGGCGTACCCGAGCTGCGCCCGGTCCGGCACGCCACGGTGGGGGACCGGATCGTGGCCGGGACCTGGGCGTTCGCCGCCGCGATGACCCGCGGCGACGTGACGGTGACCGGGCTGGACCCGGCGTACCTGGAGGTCGCGCTGGACAAGCTGGTCGCGGCCGGCGGCCTGGTCGAGACGCGGGGCGACGCCTTCCGGGTACGGATGGACGACCGCCCTCGGGCGGTCGACGTGGTCACGCTGCCCTACCCGGGCTTCGCCACCGATCTGCTGCCGATGGCGATCGGGCTGGCGGCGGTCAGCGACGGCGGCTCGCTCATCACCGAGAACATCTTCGACGGCCGGTTCATGTTCGCCAACGAGATGATGCGGCTGGGCGCGGAGATCCGTACCGACGGTCACCACGCCCTGGTGTGCGGCCGGGAACGGCTGTCCGGCGCTCCGGTACGCGCGACAGACATCCGGGCCGGCGCCGGCCTGATCATCGCCGGGCTCTGCGCCGACGGCCTTACCGAGGTCTCGCACGTGCACCACGTCGACCGGGGCTACCCGGACTTCGTGGCGGACCTGCGGGCGCTCGGCGTGGAGGTGGAACGCGGCACCGCGCCGGAGGAGCCGGACCTGGCCATCTGACGGCCGGGGCTTATCCGTCGTTAAGTAGGGTTCTGGCAGACGTTGCAGAACACGGCGAGGGAGAAGCAGATGGCGGGTCGACTCGCGGTCGTCGGTGCCGGGCTGATGGGCTCGGGCATCGCCCAGGTGGCGGCGCAGGCGGGCTGGCAGGTGACGCTGCGCGACATCGACGACGCGGCCACGAAGCGCGGCGTGGACGGTATCCGGAAGTCGCTGACGAAGTTCGCCGAGAAGGGCAAGATCGAGGCGTCAGACGTCGAGGCGACGCTGGGCCGGATCACGCCGACCACCGATCTGGAGGCCGCCGCCGACGCGGACATCGTGGTCGAGGCGGTCTTCGAGAAGATCGAGATCAAGCACGAGGTGTTCCGCGCGCTGGACAAGATCTGCAAGGCGGACGCGGTGCTCGCCACGAACACCTCCGCCATCCCGGTGACCCAGATCGCCACCGCTACCGAGCGCCCGGAGTCGGTCGTCGGCACGCACTTCTTCTCGCCGGTGCCGATGATGAAGCTCTGCGAGCTGGTACGCGGCTACAAGACCAGCGACGCGACGATGGACACGGTGAAGTCGTTCGCCGAGGGGATCGGCAAGACCGTGGTGGTGGTCAACCGGGACATCGCCGGTTTCGTCACCACCCGGCTGATCTGCGCGCTGGCGATGGAGGCGGTCAAGCTCGTCGAGTCCGGCGTGATCTCCGCCGAGGACCTGGACACCGCCTGCAAGCTGGGCTTCGGCCACGCCATGGGCCCGCTCGCCACTGTCGACCTGACCGGCGTGGACGTGCTGCTCAACGCCACCCGCAACATCTACACCGACACCGCAGACGAGAAGTTCTTCCCGCCGGAGCTGCTGCAGCGCATGGCCACCGCCGGCGACCTGGGCCGCAAGACCGGCCAGGGCTTCTACTCGTACTGACCGGCAGGTCCCGCCCCCGGCCCGCGCGGCCGGGGGCGGTTCACGTCCGGGGCCGGTTCACGGCCGGGGCGGGCTGAGTGCGGCGCCGATCAGCGCGAACGCGTCCGGGATGACCGTGCCCCAGTAGCCGAAGTTGTGCCGCCCGTCGGCCCAGGCGGCGCGGACCGGCTCCTCGGGCAGCACCCCGGCCAGCGCGCGTACGTCCTTGAGGAAGTTGTCCTGCCGCCCGCACCAGAGCCCGACGGGGGTGCCGCGCAGCTTTTCCGCTCCGGTGAAGACCGCGTCGCCGGGGCTCACCGCGGGGGAGAAGGCCGCCGCCATCCGCAGCCACTCCGGGTACGTCTCGGCCAGCAGCAGCGCGCCGAAGCCCCCCATCGACCAGCCCCACACGGCCAGCCGGCTGCTGTCGAACCCGCGCCGGGCGCACCAGGTGGGCACCTCCTCGCGCACCATCCGCTGCGGGTCGTCGTCGCCCGAGGCGCGCCAGGACAGCCGCCCTCCGGCGGCGCCCGCGAGCGCGAACGGCGGGGCGCCCCGGCGTACCGCGTCGGTGAGGAAGCGGGCCAGCCCGAACCGGCCGTAGTCGCGCGGGGTGGCCGACGCGCCGTGCAGCACCAGGCAGACGGGCAGGCCGCGGCCGTCGCCGTACCCGTCCGGCACGGCCGTCCAGAAGTCCACCTCGCGGCCGCGTGCGCCGGACGCGATGCGGATCAGCCGTTCGTCGCCGGCCGGGGCGTCCGGCAGAGCCGGTGCCGGTCCCGGGCGGGGGCCGGAGAGTTGCCGGGCGGCCAGGCCGCCGACCACCGCGGCGCCGGCCACGCCGGCGGCGGTGCCGAGCAGGGTACGCCGGGACAGCGTGGGTGCCATGCCGGCGAGTGTGCCACCGCCAGGCGTGCGTTAAGAAGGGGCCCTTTCTCTACCGGAGGCGTTAAGAGGGGGCCCTTCCTTACACCTCAGCCGTCGCGCTTGGTGGTCCAGCGGAACGTGGTCAGGCAGAGCACCAGGCCGATGACGCACCACGCACCGAGGACCAGCGCGACGGTGCCCAGCTCGAACGACCCGCCCGGCTCCCGGGCGCCGAAGCTGTCCGGCAGGAAGACCGAGCGCAGCCCCTGGCACATCCACTTGAGCGGGAAGATCGCCGCCACCTGCTGCATCCAGGTGGGCAGGCTGGTGAAGACGAAGAACACGCCGGAGATGAACTGGAGGACCAGCGCGACCGGGGTGACCACCGCCGAGCCGCTGCGGGCGGTGCGGGCCAGCGACGAGATGGCGATGCCGCAGAGCGTGCAGGCGGTGATGCCGAGGACGGAGACCCAGGCGAACGTCAGCCACTTGGTGGTGGTCTGCGGCAGGTCCAGGTCGAACATCGCCACCGAGACGGCGAGCAGCAGCACGGTCTCGGCGATGCCGATGACCACCACCATGATCACCTTGCCGGCGAACCAGACCCACTTCGGCATCGGCGTGCCCCGGTAGCGCTTGAGCACGCCCCGGTCCCGCTCGATCGGGATCCAGATGCCGAGGTTCTGGAAGCTCACCGTCATCAGGCCGGTCGCGATCATGCCGGTGATGAAGTACTGCGTGTAGCTGACCCCCGGCGCGATCTCGTCACTGAAGATCGCCGCGAAGATCAGGATCATGATGATCGGGAAGCCCATCGTGAACACGACGGACTCCCGGCTGCGCAGGAACTGGGTGATCTCCAGCCGCCCCTGACGCAGCGCCAGCGCGCCCGCCCCGGACCGCCGGGCGGAGGGGGCGGCGACCGGGGCCGCCTGCTTCGTCGTGGTGCTCATGAGTGTCCGATCATCCGCAGGTAGACGTCTTCCAGGGTCGGCCGGGTCACGGTGAGGCCGGGTACCTCGCCGCCGAAGCGCGCGGCCAGGTCGGCCACCAGCGCCGTCGGCGTCGCGGTCTCCGCCGAGGCCGACGTCCCGTCGGGGGTACGCCAGGAGACGGTCGCCAGTGACTCCTGCCGGTTGCCCAGCGCGTTCGGCGGCGCGACTTCGATCACCCGCCCGGCGGCGATGACGCCGACGCGGTCGGCGAGCGCCTCGGCCTCGTCCAGGTAGTGGGTGGTGAGCACGATCGTGGTGCCGGCGGCGGACAGGTCGCGGATCAGGTCCCAGAACTCGCGCCGGGCCTCCGGGTCGAAGCCGGTGGTTGGCTCGTCGAGGAAGAGCAGCTCGGGGCGGCCGATGATGCCCAGCGCGACGTCGAGGCGGCGCTTCTGCCCGCCGGAGAGGGTGTGCGTACGCGCCTTGGCCTTGGCGCCCAGCCCGACCCGCTCGACCACCTTGTCCGGGTCGTCGGCGCTCGCGTAGAAGCCGGAGAAGTGCCGGACCACCTCGATGACGCTGAGCTCGTCGAACTCGCCGGTGCCCTGGAGCACGATGCCGACCCGGGAGCGCCAGCCGGCGTTGGGGTGGGCCGGGTCGGCGCCGAGCACGCGTACCTCGCCGGCGTCGCGCTGCCGGTAGCCCTCAAGGATCTCGACGGTTGTGGTCTTGCCGGCGCCGTTCGGGCCGAGCAGGGCGAACACCTCGCCCCGGTGGACGTCCAGGTCCACCCCGGCCACGGCGACGTTGTCGCCGTACGCCTTGCGCAGCCCTCGCACGGAAATCGCGAGCTCGTTCTCCATGCCGTCAAGTGTGCGTCGTGCGGTCGCCCGTTCGACTCCCGGGTCAGCTATATACGCGAGGTATACACTCGGTGTAGTCTCAGGTCATGACGGTTCCCCTGACCCTGCTCGGGCTGCTCGAACGCGAGCCGAGCCACGGCTACGACCTCAAGCGCGACTACGACGCCTTCTTCGGGCGCGGCAAGCCGCTGCCGTACGGGCAGGTCTACTCGACGCTGAGCCGGCTGGCCCGCGACGGCAAGGTGGTGGTCGGCGACGTCGCACCCGGCGCGGGGCCGGACCGCAAGCGCTACGTCATCACCGACCTGGGCGCCACCGAGGTGGAGCACTGGCTGACCGAGCCGGTCGAACCGGAACCGCACCTGCAGACCCTGCTGTTCACCAAGGTCGTGCTCGCGCTGATGCTCGACCGCCCGGCCGAGGAGTACCTGGACACCCAGCGCGCCGCCCACCTGCGCCGGATGCGCGAACTCACCGAGATCAAACGCAACGGCGAACTCGTCGACGTGATGCTCGCCGACCACGGCCTCTACCACCTGGAGGCGGACCTGCGGTGGATCGAGACGACAGGCGCCCGACTGGACGCCCTGAGAAAGAAGGTCCGACGATGAGCCCGATGATCGAGGCGCGGGACGTCACGTACGCGTTCGGCGAGACACCCGCCCTGCGCGGCGCGAGCCTCGCCGTGGCGGCCGGTGAGGTCGTCGCCGTGATGGGACCGAGCGGCTCCGGCAAGTCGACGTTGCTGCACTGCCTGGCCGGCATCCTGCGCCCCGACTCCGGCGAGGTCCGGTTCGACGGCGCCCGGATCGACACGCTCGGCGAGACCGACCGGAGCACGCTGCGCCGCGACAGCTTCGGCTTCGTCTTCCAGTTCGGCCAGCTCGTGCCGGAACTCACCGCGGCCGAGAACGTGGCGTTGCCGCTGCTGCTGCGCGGCGTCCGCCGCACCCCGGCGCTGCGCGCCGCGCGGGGCTGGTTCGAGCGGCTCGGCCTGGCCGGCCTGGAGCACCGCCGCTCGGGCGAGCTGTCCGGCGGGCAGGCCCAGCGGGTCGCGCTGGCTCGCGGCCTGGTCGCCGAGCCGCGTGTGCTGTTCGCCGACGAGCCCACCGGCGCGCTCGACTCGCTCACCGGCGAGGAGGTGATGACGCTGCTGATCGACGCCGCCCGCGAGCGCGGCACCACAGTCGTCCTGGTCACGCACGAGGCGCGCATCGCCGCGTACGCCGACCGGGAGGTCATGGTCCGCGACGGCCGGGTCAACGCGCCCGCCGGGGTCGTCTCGTGATCGGGCTGGCGCTCCGGCTCGCCGTCGCCGGTGGCAAGGAGGCGCTGCTCCGGCTGGTCGCCATCGCCGCCGCCGTCGCTGTCGGCTCCGGGCTGCTGCTCACCACGCTCGCCGGTGTGCACGCCGCCGACGCCCAGCTCACCCGGTACGCGTCGATGTACCCGCAGGAGACGGCCGACGGGTCCGCCGACCCGCTGCTGTGGTCCACCCGGACCGACTACTTCCGGGGCGATCAGATCATCCGCGTCGACGTCGCCGCGACCGGCCCCGACGCGCCGACGCCGGTCGGCGTTCCCCGCGTACCGGGGCCGGGCGAGTTCTACGCCTCCCCGGCGCTGCGGAAGCTGCTGGCGACCGCCCCCGCCGACCAGCTCGCCGACCGCTACCCGGGCCGCGACCTCGGCGAGGTCGGGCCGGCGGCGCTCACCTCGCCGGACACGCTGCTCGTCCTGGTCGGCGGCACCCCGGAGCAGGTGGGGAAGCTGGACCAGGTCCGGAAGGTCACCCGGCTCGACGGCAACAGCGCTCCGCTGCCGGGGGCGGCGGTCGACCTCATCCTCGGCGTGGTCGCGGGCGGCCTGCTGTTCCCCGTACTCGTCTTCATCGGTACGGCGACGCGGCTCGGCGCGGCTCGCCGGGAGCAACGGTTCGCGGCCATGCGGCTGGTCGGGGCCACGCCCCGGCAGATCTCGGCGGTCGCGGCAGTCGAGGCCGCGCTCGCGGCGGCGGCCGGCGCGGCGGTGGGTTTCGCGTTGTTCTTCGCGTTCCGTGGGCAGCTCGCCGGCATCCCGTTCACCGGCATGCCGTTCTTCCCGGACGACATGGTCCTCGGCGCGCCGGAAGCCCTGGTGGTGGCCCTCGGCGTGCCGGCGGGCGCGGCGGCTGCGGCCTGGCTCGCGCTGCGCCGGGTCCGGATCTCCCCGCTCGGCGTCACCCGCCGGGTCACGCCCCGGCCGCCCCGGGCGTACCGGCTGATCCCGCTCGCGCTCGGCCTGGCCGGGCTCGGCTTCGCCCTGGTGTACCGGCCCCCCACCTCGGACGGTCAGACCGCGCTGTTCCTGCCCGCGCTGCTGCTGATCATGGTCGGCCTGGTCGCGGGCGGCCCGTGGCTGACCATGGTCGGCGCCCGGGCGATGGCCGCTCGCGCCAGCCGGCCCGCCGCGCTCATCGCCGCGCGCCGGCTCGCCGACAACCCGGCCGCCGGGTTCCGCGCGGTGGGCGGGGTGATGCTCGCGCTGTTCGTCACGACGGTGGCGGTCGGCGTGATGGGGACGATCACGTACGAGCGCGGTCCCGCGCCCCGGGGTTCCCTGGAGGCCGGCCGGCTGTCGATGGTGCTGACGGACGACGCCCCGGCGCCCGGCACGCTGCTGGCCGACCTCGCGGCGATCCCCGGGGTCCGCAACCCGGTGCTCGTCCGGGAGAACCCGGTCCGGGAGAACGGCCGCGACCCCGGCGTGATCGCCTGCGCGGACATCCCGCCCGCGTACGGACGGTGCGCCGCCGGGGCGAGCGTCGCCGAGGTGCCGCCGGACCTGATCCCCTGGCGGGAGTCCGCCTCGGCCGACCGGATCTGGCCGGCGTCCCCGGTGGACCCGGTCGCGCTGCCCGGGCTGCCCGCCGCTTCGGTGGCGGTCGAGGCGGCGGACCCGGCCGCTGTCGAGCGGGCCCGGACGGTCCTCGAAGCCACCTTCCCCACCTTCTACGTGGCGCCGAACGTGCCCGGCGACTTCGAGGCCGACTTCGCCGACACGATGCGGGGCTGGCAGCGGCTGGCCGACATCGTCGTGGTGGCCGGTCTCGTGCTCGCCGGGTGCAGCCTGACCGTGGCCGTGGCGGCCGGCCTCAACGAACGGAAACGGCCGTTCAGTTTGCTCCGGCTCAGCGGCGCACCGGTACGGCTGCTGCGCCGGGTGGTGGCCCTGGAGAGCATGGTGCCGCTGCTGACAGTCGCCGTGGTGGCGGTCGGGATGGGGCTGGTCGCCGCGCACCTCTTCCTGCGCGCGCAGATGGACTACGACCTGCGCGTGCCGGGAGCCGGCTTCGCGGCGGTGGTGGCTCTCGGCGTACTGGGCTGCCTCGCGGTCGTCGCCGCCACCCTGCCGCTGCTGGAGCGGATCACCGGTCCGGAGACCGCCCGCAGCGAATGAGCCGTACGGTGGGCCGGTCGCAGACCGGCCCACCGGCACGGGCGTCGGGTTGTGTGGTTTTCCACACTCTCTTTTACTGAACGGTAACTTAAACTCCGGCCATGGACGACGCGATGCCGGGACGGCTGCCCGAGCGGGACCGCCCGTGGGTGATGCGCACGTACGCCGGGCACTCCTCCGCCGCGGCCACCAACGCGCTCTTCCGCCGCAACCTGGCGAAGGGGCAGACCGGCCTGTCGGTCGCCTTCGACCTGCCCACCCAGACCGGGTACGACCCGGACCACGAGCTGGCCTCCGGTGAGGTGGGCCGGGTCGGCGTGCCGGTGGCGCACCTGGGCGACATGCGGGCCCTGTTCGAGGGCATCCCGCTCGCCGAGATGAACACCTCGATGACCATCAACGCCCCGGCGATGTGGCTGCTCGGCCTCTACGGCACCGTCGCCGCCGAGCAGGGCGCGGAGCTGAGCCGCTGCGCCGGCACCACGCAGAACGACATCATCAAGGAGTACCTGTCCCGGGGGACGTACATCTTCCCGCCGGCCGCCTCGCTGCGGCTGACCGCCGACGTGATCGCGTACACGCTGCGCGAGATGCCCCGGTGGAACCCGGTGAACATCTGCTCGTACCACCTCCAGGAGGCCGGCGCCACGCCGGTGCAGGAGGTCGGCTTCGCGCTGGCCACTGCCGTCGCCGTGCTGGACACCGTGCGCGACTCCGGCCAGGTGCCGCCCGAGCGGATGGGTGACGTGGTCCAGCGGATCTCGTTCTTCGTCAACGCCGGGGTGCGCTTCGTCGAGGAGATCGCCAAGATGCGCGCGTTCGGCGCGCTCTGGGACGAGATCACCCGCGACCGGTACGGCGTGGAGAACCCGAAGCAGCGCCGGTTCCGCTACGGCGTCCAGGTCAACTCGCTGGGCCTGACCGAGGCGCAGCCGGAGAACAACATCCAGCGCATCGTGCTGGAGATGCTCGGCGTCACGCTGTCCCGCGACGCCCGCGCCCGCGCCGTGCAGCTACCCGCCTGGAACGAGGCGCTCGGCCTGCCCCGGCCGTGGGACCAGCAGTGGTCGCTGCGCATGCAGCAGGTGCTGGCGTACGAGTCGGACCTGCTGGAGTACCCGGACCTGTTCGCCGGCTCGCACGTGATGACCGCGCTGGTCGACGACATCGTCTCCGGCGCCCGGGTCGAGCTGGAGAAGGTGCTGGAGATGGGCGGCGTGGTCACCGCCGTCGAGACCGGCTACCTCAAGAGCGCGCTGGTGGCCTCGCTCGCCGACCGGCGGCGGCGGATGGAGTCCGGCTCGGACGTGGTGGTCGGCGTCAACCGGTTCACCGAGACCGAGCCGTCCCCGCTCACCGCTGCCGGCGCCGAGGCGATCGAGCAGGTGGACCCGGCCGTCGAGGAGGCGGCCACCGCGGGCGTACGCGAATGGCGGGCCGGCCGGGACGCGGCGGCGGTGGAGGAGGCGCTGGCGAAGCTGCGCGCGGACGCCGCCACCACGGCGAACCTGATGCCGGCGACGCTCGACTGCGTGCGGGCCGGCGTCACCACCGGCGAGTGGGCGGGCGCGCTGCGCCAGGTGTACGGCGAGTACCGCGCGCCGACCGGGCTGGCCGGGGCGGTCGGCACGGCCGGTGACGCGACCCTCGCCGGGGTGCGGGAGCGGGTCGCCGCTACCGCCCGGGAACTGGGCAGCGGCCGGCTGCGGCTGCTCGTCGGCAAGCCGGGGCTGGACGGGCACTCCAACGGCGCGGAGCAGATCGCGGTACGCGCCCGCGACGCCGGCTTCGAGGTGGTCTACCAGGGCATCCGGCTGACCGCCGGGCAGATCGTGGCGGCCGCCGTGGAGGAGGACGTCGACCTGGTCGGCCTCTCCGTGCTCTCCGGCTCGCACCTGGCCGCCGTGCCGGCGGTGCTGGACGGGCTGCGTGCCGCCGGGCGGGGCGACCTGCCGGTGGTGGTGGGCGGGATCATCCCGGCCGCCGACGCCGAGACGCTGCGGGCGGCCGGCGTGGCCCGGGTGTTCACGCCGAAGGACTTCGCGCTCACCGGCATCATCGACGAACTGGTGACAGTGATCCGCGAGGCCAACGCACTGGGGTGAAAGGAAGGGCCCCTTGTTAACGCCTCCGGTAGAGAAGGGGCCCCTTCTTGACACCCCCGCTGACGCGGCGCCCGCGTGCGGGCGCCGCGTCAGCGGGGGGGGGTGAGCGGGGCTCGTTGGTGTAGCTGTCGGGC
>NZ_JBEZGA010000033.1:0-10368 GCF_040649715.1 Micromonospora sp. NPDC048887
ATACCGGAGACCTCGCTACATCTCGAACACCGACACGCCAAGATCCTCACCCAACAGCTCAAGCCCTCGCACGGACTTCGACACAGGCCCTAGGCCCACCGGCCGATGGCCGTGGTCGACTGGATCAACTACGAGCGCCGCCGGCAGCAGTACGCGGTGCTCCGGCCCGGCCAGTCGGACCGGCAGCAGACGTACGTCGGTCGTCCCTGGGTGGTGGCCGACGAGCGGGGCCGAGGACTGGTGTGTTTCGAGCCGGCCCGGTACACCTGCGCACCGTGATCCGCTGAGCCGTGCCGGGTGCCCTCAGGACGTCTGGCTGTTCGGCCGGGGTCGTTATCAGCCATCTGCTGTGGCACTGCGGACATGCGGCCCGACGGCCGCCCGTTCCTGGGCTTCGCGCGTCGACTCGTACCGACTGGTCGCCCTGGCCAGATATCTCTGCAACTCAATGTGACGGAACTGGTAGACCGCTCCAATCTGGCGGAGGACACCGAGGCGGTGAGCGTCGTCGACGAATTTCATGAGACGCCACGGCAAGTCACCCCGGACGGCGAGCCAGAAGCGGGCGATGACGAACGGGCCGTACGAGGACTGGACGCACGCCGCCACCAGCCCGACGGTCAGACCGGCGGCGAGGCCGACGCTGGGGCGTACGCCGAAGGCTGCGCCCAGGCCAAAGGCGAGTCCGCCGAGGGTACCGACCATGAGGAAGGTCCCGCGGTCGCGTTGGAGCACGCTCAGCGGGTCCGCGATCTTGTTCGGGTCTACGGTGGTGCCCTCAAGACCAGCGGCCAGGCCGCCGAGCACTCCGACGACGATGCCGGCGAGGATCCCCAGGCGAAGCTCGGAGCGCAGCCACACCTGTGTACCGATGGCGAGTCCGACGGTGATCCCGACGACGAGACCGACCTTTGAGTAGTGCAGGGCCCGCACCTCCCGGGCCGGACGGCGCAGGCCGGTGAGCACGACGACTGCGCCAGCTGCCAACCACGCGGCGACTCCGTCCACCAGACCCGCGACCACGCCCCTGCCCAGACCGGCGGTCAGTGCCACCGCCATGCCGCCCAGGAGGCCGCCCGCGAATCCCCGGCGTCTACCACCGATGGCACCGGCGCCGATGCCCGCACCCAGACCCCCCATGAGGCCGGCCCAGACCGGGGTGCCCCGCAGGACGTGGCAAAGCATCCCCCCGGCCAGCGCACCGAGAAGACCACCGACGAAACCCGCCGCCATGCCGCCCACGATGCCGACGCGTCGAGGCACCATCAGGAGTTGGAAGGTGTTCGGGTGCCGACGGCCCGATCCGTTTCCCGGGTGCCCGATCGGCAGAAACACCACGGCCAGGGCGACGAGGATGCCGAGACCGAGACCCATCCCGAGCGTGTCACCGAACGCGGCGACCAAGCCGACCGCGAGCGCGGGCAGGGCGCCGACCGAGAGAGCGATCACCGGAGCGCCGACCTTCTCGCGCAGCTCCCACCAGGCCAGGTCGACTACGGCCCGCTTCTCCAGCCAGACGGCGAGGAGGCCCAGCCATCTGATCGCGCGTTCCTTGTCACAGAACGGCTCGGGTTTCTGCCCGGGGAACTGCCGGTAGGCGGCGGGCAGGAACCCGGCGAACAGGTGCTGATCGAGCGCCGCCCGGTCCCGGAAGCGGTCGCTGTCGGTTAGCTCGTCGGGGTGAGGCAACTCATCCAGGGGCTCCTCAGAACGAGGGTTGTAGATCGCCCGGGCCAGGCTGATCTGAAGCGGGGTGGTGAGAACCTCGCGCAACGGCTCCGATCGGGTTGCGGCAGCGAAGACGCCCGACCACCGCTCCTCCCCGCCCTCGGCAGCCAGGTAGTAGCGAGCCGCAGGGAGGCGTACCGACTCGATCTCAATGGCCAGGGTTAGGTGCAGTCGGCCAGCCGTGCCGGGATTGTCGTCGACGAGTTCGGCGAACTCTTCCGTACGGGAAGAGAGCACGAAACCGGCGCCTCGGCGCATCTCGTTGTTGATGCCGTCGCGGGCAGCGGCGCGCAGTGCTGCGGGCAACTCGTCGAACCCGTCGAGGACCGGCAGGAGCAGGTCTGCGTCGATCAGTCGTCGTGCCCAGGTGACGCCCCGGCCATCGGTCTCCCCCAGTTGGGGGTGGTCGTTGGAGAGCCGCGTCTCCAGCCAGTCGTACAGACCGGTGTGTTTCGGGTCCCACGACGCGAGTGAATAGAGGACCGGGACAGCGTTGACGCCCTTGGGCGTGCCGCGCAATTTGAGCAGGCGCAGAACGAGGCGGACCAGCGCGACGGTCTTGCCGGAACCGGCGCCGCCGAGCACGAGCAGCCGCCGAGTCGGCGCCCGCCGCAGTAGCACCTCGGCAAGGTCGAGGTCGTCACCTGCCAGGGCGGTTGAGCGCGCCCAGCCGCCTTCGGGTGCCGGCCACCACTCACTTGCCGCAAGATGCAGCGTGCTGAGCGGGGTGGTCAGCTCCGCGGGCGCCACCTTCCAGCCCAGGGGGAACGGGCGCGGTTCGTTGAGGTTCCGCGTGCCCATCTCCGTCGTCCATTGACTGCTTATCGCGTCGGCGAGGTTGTTGAGCACCGCGTCCAGCGACGGCTGCTCGTACCTCTGATCGCGCTCGCGGACCGCAACGGCCAGGGCGAGGACGACGGCAGCCCCGGACAGTGCCCACTGGCGCGTTCCCCACTCGTCAGGAGTACCGCCGGTAGCAAGGTTGATGAGGGCGGGCACGACGACGAGGCCGATCAAGGTGCTGGGAATCACCGTCCGCCGCGAAGCCATGCACCCACGGTAGCGATCCGAGCAAGCCTCACCCTTGTTCGGCTGACCTGCGTCCGCTGATCGAAAAGTACGCCCCGTCCAGCGGTCGCCCGAACGCCTCGAAGATCGACTGATAGCCGACACGAGCCCCGTCCAGCAGCGTTCCGCGATCGAGCGTGAGCCGCCGTACCCGATGGGAGCCGGCGGCGGGTCGGAGCCGTAGAACGGACGTACCCCGCACGTCCACAGTGGTGCCTGTCTTTAAGAGCTGCTTGTCGGCCTCCCAGGCGATACGCGCCTCAAGTGCCGCGTCGCCGAGTCCCCGTGCCCACTGGTTGAGGGTGCGGTGCAGGACGAAGCTGGTCACCCGGTTCGCGTCCGTGGGGGTTCCCTCAGGAGCTGTATTGATCATCAGGACATGGGTGGCGCCATCGGCCAGCGCCGGATACAGGGGATCGGGCCAGAGCAGTCCGCCGTCGAGGTAGCGATGGCCATCGAGCCGGTACGGACGACCTGCGAGGATCGGCAACCACGACCCGGCCATGAGATAGCGGTGGATGTCCGGGGCGACATCTCGGACATCCAATGGCTCCGGCAGCATCGTGTCCACATTTGACAGGGCGATCCGCACGTCGAAAGGCGAGTCGGCCAGCGCGACGGTGTCGAGCGGAACTTCCTCCCGCATCACCCGCTCGAACACGTACGGCATGTTGAGGCGCGGTCGGTGCACCAGGTAGGCCGGATTAACGAAGCCGCGCGGAAGGTGGTCGTAGTAGACGGAGAGAGCATCCCAGCTGCCGCCTGCCGCGAAATATGCCAGATTGATGGAGCCCGAAGAGGTGCCGTACATCCGGTCGAAGACGCGGGTGATGCCCAGGTCGCGCAGTGCGATGAGCATCGCGCCCGACACCACGCCGCGCATGCCGCCACCCTCGAGGGTGAGCGCCAGGACATGGTCGTCGGGCTTTCCGGCGAGCCGGTCGCGGATGACCTGCCAGACGTCCGGCCGTGCCATTTCGTCGCTCACAGCCTCCACCTTCGCCCACCGCTGGGCGAGGCGGCAAGGGCGGCCGGTGACGCCGGTCGCCACCTGAGGCTGCCGGCAGGTGCCGCCGCCTCGTCTCTGGACGTCACCGATCTCGTGTTCATGCCGGTCGGTTCAACAGGCGTACCTGTGCCGCCGGGTGGATTCCGCCCTGCGCTGGCTGGCCCGCACCGCCGAGACCGTCGTCGGCCCGGCTACGCGCCCCGACCCGACCGGCTGGTCAGACCGCGTGAACTGAACCTGTCACCTACTGGTCCAGCAGACCGTCCCCGGGTGCCGGTGACCTGCGGTGGCACGCTCCCACCACAAAGGGACGACCCCCGTCGGGGGGATGCGGTCTCAAGCTGTCGCCGCTGCCACCTGGTGGCGGCCCGCGTCGACGAGCAGGTGCCGGGCGTCGCCCGCTCACGTTCGGGGTCGCCCCACACCAATGCTTTCGCTGCCTTTTCGCTGCCTTGCTGCCTGACGCCTCGCTTACAAGCTCTGTGCGTCGCGTCCGCACGCGCCCAGGAACGGTCGCACGCTCGGAACCTGGTCCATGGAAGCACCGGTCTATGTGCCGCCGTTCGGCGAGGTTGCTGTCGACAGCCGTGCCTCTGGCCCATCTGCGCCAGCGTGCTGCGAGTCACTCGATGAGCATCGAGCCGTCTCGGTTATCACAGCTCTTGGCTACCCTCGCCTTTCTGGAAGAGCCTCGCCTTGGTCAGGTGGGGCGCCCCGCGCCACTAGGGCGTCGACCAGCCTGAGGGCGTGGGCGAGCCTCCTGTCGCTTGCTGCCAGCCGTTCGTAGACTCAACGCCACAGATGTGAGGAGCGCCCGTGCCACCCAAGCCTGCAAGAAATCCGCGCGAAGCGTTGCGAGAGGGGCCAACCGAACACAAGGTTATCCTCGGGGACAGCCGGACCATGCAGGAGATTCCGGACGAGTCGGTACACCTCGTCGTCACATCACCCCCTTACGCGAACCTGAAGCAGTATGAGCCAGGTAATCCCAATCAGCTCGGGGACATCGATGACTACGAGAAGTTCTTAGACGAGCTGGACAAAGTCTGGGCTGAATGCGCTCGGGTACTCGTTCCAGGCGGCAGGATCTGTTGCGTGGTGGGGGACGTCAACATCGCGCGGTCCAAGGGCGGTCGGCATTACGTGCTACCCCTCGGCTCAGACATCCGGGTGAGAGCGCGACGCCTTGGTCTAGACCATCTTCAAGGAATCATCTGGTATAAGGTTGCCAACATCAAGCTAGAGGCATCGAACTCAAGCCGGTTCTTGGGTAAGCCGAACCTGCCGGGTGGCGTGATCAAAAATGATATCGAACACATCATCTTCTTGCGCAAACCGGGTGGCTACCGATCTCCTTCGGCAGAGATGGAGCAGCAGAGTTTCATCCCGACCGACGATTACGTGAAGATGTTCCGGACGATCTGGGACGATATTCGGGGAGCTTCCCTCAAGCTGCACCCGGCACCCTTCCCATTGGCAATTGCCGAGAGGCTCATCCGCATGTTCTCGTTCGTCGGGGACACGGTCCTTGACCCATTCGGAGGAACCGGCACCACCGCACTTGCCGCCCTTCAACTGAAAAGATCGTCAATCAGTTACGAAGTCGAGCCGAAGTATTTTCGAATGGTTGAAGCTAGGCTCGGCCGCCCACAGTTGGACGATGACGCAAAACGCATCTTTGTTGAGCGAGCGAGCGACCTCTAGCTTGGAGGCAAGGCTCACCATTGGGGACAAATGTCGCTGTGAGCGGCCCGAAGGCCGGCCACAGCCATTTGATCAGGTGTTACCAAACCGCTCCCGATGGATCTCCACCATCCGGTCGAAGAACTCGTCGGGGTCGGGCGTCAAGGAATGGTATTGCACGGGAAAGGGCGGGCCAGCGTCGAAGTCTAGCAAAGAGCAAGAAACTACTTCGAACTTCTCAGGGAAATCATCAGGGCCAAGCCTGTCCGATGCCTCACCGACGCTGTCACCGAGACGTCCGAACCAGAAATCGCCGCTCTCGCGCGCCTCGCGCATTACGACTTGCTCGGGAATTCCCTTCGCAATTGCTGCGTTCCGCTTCCCTCTCCGATCGACCGACTCATCAACTCGCGACATCATGAAGAGGTAGCCGGTGACCGCCCACGGCCATCGCCGGTGGAGGTTAACGGCCTCTCCGAGCATGTCGTCAATTCGGTTAGGGACCGTCCCTGCATGATTAGAGATAATGGATTTGCAAGATATACCTAGAGTCACTTCGCCGGTCTTAGAGATCCGGCCAACATCCCACATCTTGTCGCGATAGGCACCTGGAAGCCGTTTCTCGATCTCCGCCCCGTAAAGTCCTCTCCGAGTCAGCTCCTCGCAGCAATAGAGCTGCACCTCTAATTGGCGATTGGCCGCTCTTGCGGGGCGCAAGCGAAATCGCTCCATCGCGTCTTGCAGGCGTTCGTAAGTCACTGCCATCCATCCCGGGTTCCATACGGGTCATCGTTTACTCAGATAGAAGGAAGACCCCTGACACTGAGGCTCTATCCAGTCGAGGAAGTCGCTCCAGCGAGCGCCCCAAACGTCAATCAAATTCAACATTTCCCCATGGCTGTAGCGGCGCCCGACCTCCTCCGGCGTTAGTCGGCCGTGAGCGATTCCGTTACGCTCATCCACAACTGTGTCTATTCGCTCCCAAACTTCTCTTAGAACTGGAGCCGGGTTCCCCAAGTCGAACAGCTCGCAGAAGAGCTTCACCTGAGACCTCTTCATGAAGCTTCCGTCGTCAGGAAAGAGATCCTTGTTCAACTCCCGGGCAGGACGCGACGACAATGCCGCAACTACTCCTGGTCCCGAGGCTTTCCAAAGCTTTCGTTTGCCGCTATCGGCGATGCTCACCAGCTCACCGTGCACCAGGAAGAGCTGGATCCCAGGCTTTAGTCTTCTTGCTTGGGCTCTGGACTTCGCTGCCGCCTCAAGCAGGGTTCGGCAAAGGCTATATAGAAGGTTTTCATACGCGGCAAATAGAAGGACGACGGCGAGACCACGAGCCTCACGCGAGATGTCACGTAAGGGGGGATTCGTGCCATCGTCTTCAAGCGCTGGGAGGGCTGGCTTAGTAGACTCGACCAGTCGGCGCGCGACCTCAACCCGCTCCGTCAGCTGCTGTCGGTGCGGGCCGCATTCGACTTTAGTGCTCAAGGAACTTGTCCCGACAGTACTCGATTCGCCCCCTGACCCTATTCCTTGTATTAGCCCCGCCGCCCGCGTTAGCCTTCAGCTCAGCGCTATTAATCCAGTCGAGGTTCTCGGGGGCGGCGAGCCTCGGCTTTTCCTTAAGGGCAAGAGCAGCACCCACGGCAATTCCCTCGAAGAGGTTTACCGGAGTTAACCCCTTACGGGTTCTGATGCCGTCCGGGAAGCACTGTTCGAGGAATTTGAAAGTCCTGTCAAATACTCTGGTTCGCTTGAGAGTGTCGGGCTTATCCCTAGCAGCGATCGTAAAGTCGTCCAGAAAGTCCTTAACGGCGTGCTCGAAGTTCTGATAGTTTTCAAGGTAGGCAAAGAACCGGAGCACGAATTCTTCCCTTGTGCCGTCTTGCTGGCTACTCTCGGAGAGTCTGATCACCGAGTTGAAGTGGTCGCGCGATGCCAGTTCTTCCAGCAGATCGATGAACGGTCCGCGGAACACACATTCCCTGACCTCTTGATGAGTCAGGGTAATCCCGCCAGTATTAATTCTCTCGAACAAGTCGAACCGAACCCGAACATTGCTCTTGTCGTTTAGTACGACGACCTTTAGGGGGCGATCCTCAAAGAGTGACTGAAGATCGCCCGGAAGCGACTCGAATGTAGCACCCTCGAACGTCTTCAACTTTTCGAGTCCGGTTAGATGGAGAGGGGAGTCCTCCATCCCGATCTTTCTTTTCGCTAGCTCACTACCTGCGAAATGAACAAGGGTCGTGATTCGCTGAAGGCCGTCGACTACCTCCCAGCTGTTCGCTTGCCCCGCCTCAGCGTTCGTCGCCATGAAAAGAGGGGGCACGGGAATTCCAAGGAATATCGACTCCACAAGTGCGGATTGGCGCGGCTGAAGCCAGCGGAACTTGCGTTGATATGCGGGGGCAACGTCGATACGCCCCTTCTCAACCCGCCGGAGTAGCTCGTCAACCGTAACGTCATAGGTGTCAAAGTCGACTTGGTGGCGTCTGTCGTTCAGCTCTTTGCGCTGCTGCGCGGCCGTGGCGCTCAACGTAGTCCCCATCCTCAATGCTGCTGAACTGTCACCCTAAGGGATCAGAGCCTGGCGCCGTGCTACCCGAAAGGTCAGGCTAGGTCCTCCAGCCGTCAACCGACCCTTGACGTGAGACGGAGGCGCGACAAGGCAACGGCGCGACGAGGCGGTGGTGCGGACGCGGCGCGACACACCGGGCAGCCCTCTGGCCTGCTGGCAACGCCGGCCCGAGGAGGTCGCAGAGGCTCGCAAGTCTAGCTAGGGCGGCCTGCAGGGGCGTCGCCGTAGGGACGCCAATTGCTCTTCACCTTGGAGAGCGGCGGTTGCTGACTCACCGAGTGGCAGAACGGCAATGATGTCGGAGGTTGCTCTTACGCTTCCGGTCATGAGTGGCGACAGCGGCCGCGGCTACCCCGGCCATGCCCGAGTGGAGGGCGTACACGAGCAGTTTGCCGTTGGCGGCCTGGTCTATGACGTCGCGGTCGAGCCGACTGGCGATGACCGGGTGTCAGTGACGTTGACTGGCTGCGACGATGACGGGCAGCTCATCACGTCTCTGACTGGGGTAATGCCCCCCGGGGCCCTTTCCGTTGCCGCCCGGCTACTCGGGCTCATGCTGCCGAAGGCGGCGCAACAGCTTCAGCCTGATGGCGACTGGCGGGCGTACCGCGTAGCTGAGGTCAGGGAACGACACCCAAGGGCCTACGAGCGGTGGACGACCGAAGACGAGCAGCGTTTGCTTGCTCGGTACGCCGAGGGGGTCACGATTGACCGGTTGGCCGCCGAGTTTGGCCGCAACAGCGGGGGCATCGTGTCCCGACTACAGCGGCTCGGGGCTGTCGTGGAGAGCCAAGTGTCCACGGGAGCGACAAGTATCTACGACGAGCTCGGACGCGTTCCCTGGGTGGCACCGCCAGCCCTCCGCGTTCCGGACCCTGTGCCGCCGCGTCCCGGGAAACAGAATGCCCCGGCGGCTGTCGATGTCTCTGACCGACATGACGACAAGCCGGACGGCCCTGTTATTACCGTCACTGTCGGCTCCCTGGAATCATTCGGATCTGTGGTGGAGCTACTTATGCAGGCCGGTGCACAGGGGCAAGGTAATCGGCGCTTCGTAGTCCACCCGCCGTTGAGCCCAGGTCAGCTCGAGGCGCTTCAGGACCTCGATGGATACGAGGACGCTGTCAAAGTGTCGCCTCCCCCCGGCAACTCGAGCATTTGGGAACCGCAGCCGGGAAAGCCCGAGCCTGAAGCGGACTTCCACGTTGATTCATGGTGGAACTGGCAGAACAACCAGAAGGGAAACCCCCTTCACCGGCCAGCGACCTGGTGAAGCCAGACACCTGATCAGGGTAGAACTGGCAATGGCTGAAGGCTTTCGACGCCGCAGCCTGCATCTTCACCTTTCGCTAACGCTGCCGTCTGCCATCCCGTCGCCGTCGACCCGCCCTCAGGGGAGCGGGCCGCCGCCCGGCCCGCCATGTCAAGCGGACCTTGACGCAGGTTCGGACGCTGGCGGGTCGGGCGGTGGTCTGCTCGGCTCGCCCGGGTCGATGGCAGGCGGGATGGCCTACCGCAACCACCCACGGACCGCAACCCGCCGTCGCAGCCCCGGCCATCCTGGAGCCGGAGCGCCCCCGCCGGAGGCGCAGTAGCCGCAACCCCGCGACCGCCGCCAGCACGCCGACGCGGCCGGCGTGCGCTCCCCTACGCCGCGCGGGCTCCTGGCCGCGCGGCCCGGCCGCCTGCCGGCCCACCCTCACCCGTTAACAGTCTGTCGTTCTGCAGGGGCCCGCTCGGGATTCCCCGCTGTCCGCGCCAGCCGCGGGCGTTCGGCGTGGTCCGGCCCTGGCGCAACGCGGAGGGGCCGGGCCACGCGCCCTGGCGGCGGCGCGTGCGGCCCGCTTGTCGGGCCGCCTTGAAGACGTACAGAAACTTTGAACCACATCGCCGGCCGCCGGCCGTCAGCTGCGGGTGGCCCTTCTGCCAGCTTCGGTCATTGACTTGAGGCGGTAGCCTGCGTTTATAGGAGGGCGAATGGATGCGGAGAAGAAGTGGCTTGAACGGCAGAGCGGACTCCTTGTCCCGACCAACTCCGTACGGCCCCCCGAACCAAGACCGCGCAGGGAACGAGGTGCAGGATCCGCCACTGCCGATTGGATCACAGCGCGGGCGACACAGATCACCGCCGGGGTTGCCGCACTCGCCCTCTGCATCTCGATCCTTACATTCGCCCTGCAATGGCGGGATGCAGAATCGCGGAAATGAGTTCCCCCCGCTTCGATGGAGCAGTGGTTACCGGCTGCCGGCTGGTGCCGGGATGGCGATAGGTGGTTCGGCTGGTTCGGTTTCGCGGGTG
>NZ_JBEZGA010000034.1:0-8952 GCF_040649715.1 Micromonospora sp. NPDC048887
TTCACCGTCGACCCCTGCAACCTCCAACTGCTCTACCAGGGCCGCTCCCCCAACTCCGGCGGCGACTACGGCCTCCTGCCCTACCGCCCCGGACTCCTCACCCTCCAGCGCTGAGCGCGTACCCCGAGATCTGGAGAGCCCGGCCCGCGATCTCGCGGGCCGGGCTCTCCGGCGTCTCGGACGGCGGTGATCGTTGCCCTGGAGGCAACGGTGGTGGTCCGGTCCGTCGTTGATCGGAACCACCCCGCCCGGGAGGGTGGAGGTCGTCACCACCTCCCGAGCGAAGGGTTTGGCAGATGTCGTTCCAGGCGTACCTCGACGCGATCGAGGACAAGACCGGCAAGACCCCGCGCGTCCTGGTCGACGAGGCCAGGGAGCGCGGCTATGACGCGGCCGACGTGAAGGCGGGCGTCGTCGTGGCCTGGCTGAAGGACGAGTACGGGCTCGGCCGGGGACACGCGATGGCGCTCAACCATGTGATCAGGAACGGGCCGAGGATCAGCGCCAAGCACGTCGGGTCCACCGGCTCGCACCGGGACGACAGCGACTCGCTGTGGCTGGACGGCAAGGCCGCCCGGCCGGCCGGCCCGTGATCGGGCCGGCCGGCCGGTGACGTCACGCGCGGACGGTCACCGGAGCGCTCGTGGCACGACCGTTGGCGTAGCCCGCCTTCACCGCGACGACCGTCACGGTGACCGCCTTGCCGCGCATCGCCGCGGTCAACGTCAGCGTCTTCGTCGTCGTGCCGGTCAGCTCCCCGCCCACTCGCCACTCGTAGCGGTACGAGTCGGCGGTGGGCGTCCAGGTGCCGGTGGTTGCCTGCACGGTCTGCCCGACCCGAGGCGTACCGGTGATCGTCGGGTTGACAGTGGCCTGCAACGCCGGGCCCTTCGCGACCGGGACCGTGGCCTGCGACGTCGCCCGGCCGGACGAGTACCCGGGCTTGGTCGCGGTGACCGTCACGGTCAGCCGCTTGCCCAGCTCGGACGCCCGGATCACGTACGTCGAACCGGTCGCTCCGCTGATCGCGGTGCCGTCGGCCGCCCACTGGTAGGCGTACGCCGAGGCGGCCGGGCTCCACTGCCCGGTCGACGCGCGCACCGTCGCCCCCACGGCCACCGTGCCGGTCACCGCCGGTGCGGTCACCGACCGGAGAGCCTGAGCTGCGGTGATCGAGAACGCGTCGGCGAGCGAGACCGGCGTGCTCCACTCGTCCGGCCGAATCGAGACGGAAGCCTTGCCCACAGCGGCGGAGGTCAGGTCGACATCGGCGGTGAGGGTCCGGCGGTCCGCCGAGACGCTCCGCACCGTCGCGGCGATCGCGGTGCCACCGGCCGGGGTGACGGTGACCTGATCCTCCTGGTGGAGGCCGCTGCCGGTGATCGTGATCGTCCGTACCGCGCCGGTCTCCACCGACGACGGCGACACCGACGTCACGGTCAGCGGGTCGGGCGCCACGGAGAAGGAGTAGTAGGTCTGCAGCGATTGCGCGCCGTCCGCCGTCACGCTCTTCACGTAGAGCGTGTAGTAGCCGGCGTCCGGCGGAGTCCAGCTGATCGTCGCGCTGCCGTCGGCCGTGGCGGCGACAGTGCCGTCGGCGCCGGGCAACTGGTAGGTGTACTTCACCGCGCCGGGCTGCCGGGGCTTGAACGTGAAGGTGCCAGGCGCGAACTTGCCGGAACCCGACGAGGGGAAGTCCGTCGACACGACCACCGGGGAGTCGGTGACCGACCAGGAGTTCCCGCCCTCGGTGGTCCGCACCCCGGCGGCGTTGCGGGCCGTCACTGTGACGTAGGTGTAGCCGCGCTCGTTGAGCGTGTACTGGAAGGTGACGGAGCCGTCGGCCGCCGGCGGCAACACCTGCCGGGTGGCCGGGTCGCGGTTGAGGAACACCTCGTACTCGACGACGTTCACCATCTCGGTGCGCGCCGTGAAGGTGGCGGTGGACCCGACGACGTCGCCGCCGCTGCGGGTCACGTACGGGCTGGCGCCCGACACCGAGACGGAGATGAACCGCGGCTCGGAGAGCGTGCCGTCGGCGCTGCGGCTCTGCACGTACAGCGCCTGCGTGCTCTCGCTGGTGGCGGTCCAGATCAGGTCCGCGGTGCCGTCCGCGCCGGCCGGCAGGACGGTCTTCTGGCTCGCGCTGCCGTTGTAGTCCGCCGTCCAGTAGAGGTAGGACGTGACCTCGGGCATGCGCGGGGCCAGGTGGAACCGGAGCGACGACCCGATGATCACGTACCGGTCGACGTCGCCGGTGACCCGGGGTGCGTTGTCGACGACGAACGTGTAGGCCCGTTCCGGGTGCGTCGCACCGTCGGCGGTGACGCTGCGCACGTACAGGGTCTGCCGCCCGGCCCGGGTCGGGGCGATCATCGCGGTGACCGTGCGCTCGCCGCCGGTCACGACCGAACCGGAAGGGCCGTCGCCGTCGATACGCCAGGCGAACGACTCCGTGCCGGGGACGTTCGAGGTGAACTCGAACGCGCCGGGCACGCCCACGCCGTAGTCCAGGTTGGTGCTCCAGTCCGGATAGGCGCTGGAGAAGACCGAGGGCCGCGTCTCGCGTACCCAGAACTCGTAGACGTTGCGCTCCGACCAGTTTCCGGCCCGGTCGATGGCGTACACGATCACCGAGTGGTGGCTCGCGTCCTGCGGCGTCCAGGTGACGGTGGCCGGTCCGCCGAGGCCCGCCGCGGGGACCTCGACATATTCGTCGCCGGTTCCGGAGAACCGGTACTGGTAGCTCACTGTGTCGTCGGAGGCCGAGGTGAAGGTGAAGCTTCCGGTGTCGCCGACCCCGCCACCGGCGTTCTCCCAGTCGCCAGTCGGGTACTTCGCCGAGGCGACGTCCGGCGCCGGACCGCCGACGCGGTCGATGGTGAAGTAGCAGGTGGCACTCCACGGCGACGTGTCGGCGCCGTCGAGGACGCGCACCCGCCACCCGTACGTGACACCGTGCCGCTGCCGATCGGGATCTTCGAGCTGGACGTAGACCTGGTTGTTGTGCGGGGCGAGGCCGGTGAGCCACTGCTGCGGGGCATCCGGCGTGGTGATGTCCCACACCTGGAAGTCGGCCTGCGGGTCGGCGCTCTGCGGCGTCCCGCTGTAGGTGCCCTGGAGCACGACGGCGTTGGCGTCGTTGAGGCGTACCGGGCTCAGGTAGGGCCCGGGCGCCTGGGCCGCGCAGGCCTGACCGGCGGTGGTGAGTTCGGTGGGCCCGCCGACGGCCGCCGCGGCCGGAGTCGCGGCTGCGCCGACGACCGTCGCGCAACCGACGGCGAACGTGGTGGCTGTCGCGAGTAGACGCCCGAAAGTGGGCGCGAAGGTACGCATTCCGGTCCTCCCCGTGAATGAACGCGGGCGACGATCGAAGCGCCCGCGGAGGAAGGATCGCACGGGTTCGATGGCGGCGGTGTCCCCTCCGGCTGGAGAGCGACGTCTATCGTCTCGGCCATGGGAGCGATCAAGCCGTGGCACGGCGTGTGGGCGTGGCGCCGCCGCCGCTGACCGGTCAGCGGCCGGTAGCGCCGGCGAACTCCTCCACCGCCGTGCAGACCCGCCCGAGCGCCTCGGCCGAGGCCGCCAACGGCCCGGGCACCATCATCGAGTGGTCGGCGTCGGCGACCTCCACCACGTACGGGGTGAGCCGGCGCGCCACCGCCCCGTCCCAGACCGGGTCGGCGGTGCCGCCGGCCAGCAGGAACGGCGCGGTGGCCCGGCCCAGCGGCTCCCGTACCGCGGGGTCGGTCAGCAGCGGCGTCAGCCAGACCGCCGGGATGCCCCGGTCGGCGGCGAGCGGGGCGGCGAAACTGCCGAGCGACTTGCCCACGAGCAGATCCACCCCGGCGTCGAGGACCGGATCCAACTGCTCGGCGACCCACTCCGGAGCGGCGTCGTGGCGCAGATCGCCGATCGACCGCCAGGTCACCTCGTGCACCTCGAAACCGAGCCGGCACAACGCCTCCCCGATGTAGACGAAGAGCGGGCCCCGGGTGTCGTAGCCCCGTCCCGGAGCGAGTACCGCGCGTCGATTCGCCATGGCAGCCTCCCTTGCGTCGGATCGATGCGTCACGCTAGCCGCTGCGCGGGTTTCCAGTGACCCCGCGGCCTCACAGCCGTTCCGGGGTGCGGATGCCGAGCAGGTCCAGGCCCTGCCGCAGCACCCGGGCGGTCAGCTCGCACAACACGAGCCGGCTCTCCCGCGTCGGCGCATCCGCCCGCAGCACCGGGCACCGCTCGTAGAACGCGCTGAACGCGACCGCCAGCCGGTGCAGGTAGGCGGTCAGACGGTGGAACTCCATGGTGCCCGCCACCTCCTCGACCACCGCGGCGAAGCCGACCAGCTCCATCGCGAGCGCCCGCTCGGCCGGCTCGGCGAGCGAGACGTCCGCGTCCGGTCGCGTCGCCGCGCCGGCCCGCCGGAAGATCGACCGGACCCGGGAGTACGCGTACTGGAGGTACGGCGCGGTGTTGCCCTCCAGCGCCAGCATCCGTTCCCAGTCCAGCACGTAGTCCTTGTGCCGGTCGCCGGACAGGTCGGCGTACTTGATCGCGCCGATGCCCACCGCGTGTCCCACCTCGGCGGCCTCCGCCTCGCTCAGCTCCGGATCGCGTTCCCGGGCCAGCGCGGTGGCCCGCTGGACCGCCTCGGTGAGCAGCCCGACCAGCTTCACCGACCCGCCGGCCCGGCTGCGCAGCATCCGCCCGTCCGGGCCGAGGATCGAGCCGAACCCGACGTGCTCGGCCCGCACCGGCGTGGCCAGCCAGCCGGCCTGCGCGCCGACCGCGAACACCATCTCGAAGTGCCGCCGCTGCGGCAGCCCGACCACGTAGAGCAGCCTTGTCGCGCCGAGCGCGCCGGTCCGGTGCCGCAGCGCGGCCAGATCGGTGGCCGGGTAGCCGTACCCGCCGTCGGACTTGCGCACGATCAGCGGCAGCGGCTCGCCGTCACGCCCCACCGACCCGGGCGGGAACACGCAGTCCGCGCCCTCGCTCCGCCGCAGCAGTCCGAGCCGGTCCAGTTCCTCGACGGTCGGCGCGAGCTGGTCGTGGTAGCTGCTCTCGCCCCGGAAGTCGTC
Organism: Micromonospora sp. NPDC048887; assembly: GCF_040649715.1. Taxonomy (NCBI): domain Bacteria; kingdom Bacillati; phylum Actinomycetota; class Actinomycetes; order Micromonosporales; family Micromonosporaceae; genus Micromonospora; species Micromonospora sp. NPDC048887. The sequence goes on from NZ_JBEZGA010000034.1 coordinate 5,082, forward strand.
GCCGCTCAGTGTCACGTCGAGCAGGTCGTACACGGTCAGGAAGTAGCTCTCCGACTGCGTTACCAGCAGCCGCCACAGTCGCAGCGTGGCCGGGTCGCCGCCCTGCAACGCCACCACCCGCTGCCGCGACCGTTCCCGGAACGCCGGGTCGTCGTCGAACTTCGCCCGCGCCGCCTTGTAGAACCCGTCCAGGTCACCCATGGACAACTCCTGCGCCGCGCCGGCCTCGCCCAGGTCGAGCAGGTGCTCGATCAGCATGCCGAACGGCGTGCCCCAGTCGCCGAGGTGGTTGGCGCGCAGCACCCGGTGGCCGAGCCATTCCAGCGTCCGCGCCGCCGCGTCCCCGATCACCGTCGACCGCAGGTGCCCGACGTGCATCTCCTTCGCCACGTTCGGCCCCGAGTAGTCGACCACCACCGTCTCCGGTTCGGCCACGGGCGGCACGCCGAGCCGCGGGTCGGCGGCCAGCGCGGAGACCAGCCCGCCGAGCGCGTGCCCGGACACCGTCAGGTTCAGGAAGCCCGGGCCGGACACCTCCACCGCCGCGCAGAGGTCGGCCAGGGACGCGCGCTCCCGTACCTCCGCGGCGATCTCCCGCGGCGGACGGCCGAGCCGCCGGGCCAGCCCCAGTGCCGCGTCGGACTGGAAGTCCGCGTGCTGCGAGCGCCGCACGGCCGGGTCCACCGGCATGCCGGCCACCGCCGCGAACGCGGGCGCCAGCCGGTCGGCAAGCAACCTTTCAAGATCCATGAGTACGCCGATCTCGCTGTGGATCCGCCGCGCGGATCACCTGACGGGAACGCGACGGCGGAGCGAGGACGATCGATGACGACCGGCGGCTCGATCCGCCGGTCGCAGGAGGGGAAGGCTCAGCGCAGGCGGTCGCGGGACCGCCGGCGTCGCAGCGCGCCGAGCCGGACGTCGGTGGACGTCATCGGGTACGCGTGCGAGCTGGCCATGTCGGTAGCGTAACCGGCCGGTCCGGGGCCGGCGCAAGTGCGTACCCCGGACCGGCTCGTGGTCAGGCCGAGGTGCCGACGGCCTTGCGGTAGCGCTCGGCCCGGCGCCGCACCTGGGTGTACGCGCTGCTCAGGCCCATTGCCCGGCGGACCTCGACGAGCGTTCGGCGCACCTCGACGCGGGTCCGCTCGGTGCCGGAGACGATCAGCTCGTCGACCAGGCCGGGCTGTGCCTCGAAGCGGGCCCGGCGCTCCCGGACCGGGTCGAGGAACCGGTTCAGCGCCGTCGCCAGCGCCTCCTTGACCTCGACGTCACCGACCCGGCCGGCCCGGTAGCGGGCCTTGAACTCCGCCACCTGGGCCCGGTCCGGGTTGAAGACGTCGTGGTACTCGAAGACCGGGTTCCCCTCGACGGTGCCGGGCACGTCGGCGCGGACCCGGTTCGGGTCGGTGTACATCCCCATCACCTTGCGGCGCACCGTCGCCGCGTCGTCGGAGAGCGCGATGGCGTTCCCCTTGCTCTTGCTCATCTTCCCGGCGCCGTCGGTGCCGACGAGCGTGGGTGTGGCCGACATGAGCATCTCGGGCACCGGGAAGACGTCGCCGTAGAGGTGGTTGAACCGGCGGGCGATCTCCCGGGTCACCTCGACGTGCGCGGCGTTGTCCTTCCCGACCGGCACGACCTGCCCCTTCACGCAGAGGATGTCGGCGGCCTGGAGGACCGGATAGCCGAGCAGGCCGTACGGCATCTCGTCCTTGCCGGCGTCGCGGGTCATCTCCTTCAGCGACGGCACCCGCTCCAGCCGGGGCACCGTGATGAGGTTCTGGAACAGCGTGTTCAGGTCGCCGACCTCGGGGATCGCGGACTGGAGATAGAACGTGGCCCGCTCCGGCTCCACCCCGGCGGCGAGGATGTCGGTGACCATCTCGCGGGCGTTGTGGGCCACCTGCTCGATGTCCGCGCGGCTGTTGCGCGTGGTGAGCATGTGCAGGTCGGCGATGATGAAGAAGCTCTCGTAGCGCTGGTGCAGCCGCACCCGGTTGGCGATGCTGCCCACGTAGTGGCCGAGGTGCAACCGCCCGGTCGGGCGGTCGCCGGTGAGCATGCGTGCGGAGGACATGGTCGTACGCCTTTCGTGCCGTTCGCTGGCGGGGACGCGCGGATGCGCGGGAGACGATCCGGGTGTCACCCGGATCGGTGGAGCGGGCTCGTCAGAACGAGCGCCGCCATCGCCCGCCGGCGCGGAACCGGAGTCCGCCGGCACGAAGTACGTCGAGGATCTGCTCCCGGCCGTCGGCAGCGTGGCCCGAAAGACCACTGCGGGTCTCCGGGAGGTGGCTGCGCGAACGGGTCATGCCTGACACGTTAGCCGTTCACCGGCCCGTGTGGCTGCACCCCCGCGGTGCTTACCGCTGTCGATAGCTCTCCGTGTAGTAGGTGCCGACCCGCTCCCGGTAGTCCGGATGGGCGAAGTGCTCCGCGTCGAACGCGGGTGACTCCTTCACCTGCTCCCGGGTGCGGTCCACGTGCACGACGCGGTCCAGGTGGTCGACCTGCGCCACCGTGCCGGCCGGCAGCAGCACCTTCTTGCCGAAGATCCACGGGCCGGTGTCGACCACCAGGTACCGCGCGTCGGCGTCCTCGCTCGCCTCGTCGATGGAGCCGATCCGGCCGTCCGTCGCCTCTACCCGGTAGCCGGTCAGGTCGATCGGCGTACCCGGGCCGGGGGCGTCGGGGCCGTCGTCCGCGTCGCCGGTGCGCTGCTGCGGCACGTCTCCCGGCCGGGTCTGGTCGTATCCACCGGCCAGGGCGGACGGATCCCGCCAGGTCCACGGGCTGAACGGCTGCATCGGCACACCTCCGTCGAATCGGCTCTCGGCAGAGACAGTGCCCCGGCGGCGGCACCGGAAACACGAGCGGCGTCCGTTGCGGGCCTGAGCTGGGACGACGGCGCGCTGGCATACTGGCCGACCATGGTCCTGTCACGTGGTTGGTCGCTGTTCCTGGTCGCCGTCGGCGTCTGGACGTGGGCGATCTGGCCGAGGTTCGCGCTCGCCATCTGGAACGACGAGCGCGCCTGGTCGGCCGGCGTCGTCGGCGAGGGCAGCCCGACCGGCTTCCTCTGGGTGCACGCCCTCCTGATCGCCGCGTCCCTGGCCATCGGTACGACAGTGGGAGCCCTGGGCGTCCGCGCCCTGCTGGCCTCTCGCCACCGCCCTTCCCCGCCTCGCCCGTCCCCGTCCCCGTCCCGCCCGTCCCCACCCCGTTGATCAAGGAGTTTGTGTCCGCTGGGGACGCTGATCGGGACGCGAACTCCTTGATCACCGGCGGCTTCGGTCGGGTGTGACGCGCGCCGCTACCCCTCGATTTGACGTTCAAACCCGCAGACGCGTAACTTTCTCTCTGCCAGCGCGGAACGGGGCAAACGGGACGAAAGCCCGGGAGCGCCGAAACGGGCTGGCACCGGGTCCGAGCGAGGCTTACGCCTTGTGCGGGCGCGGGCCGGGCGAGGCCCGCCGAAACGCCGCAGGGCGGATTTGGCGGAGCGGAACCGACCGGGTAAGGTTGTCGACCGGCAGGGAACCGGGCGAGCTCGCGGGAAACCGCAGCGGCCGGCCTGCCAAATCCGATGATCAAGTGCAGCGGGTGACTGCTGCGCGTGCTCAGCGGCGCCGACCCGTACGAAGCATGACAGACCGGGACACACGGTTTGACACGGCAGAGACGGTGAGGTAACGTAGTAAAAGTGCCCGGCGCGAGAGCGGCGGGTGTTTGAACGAGATGCCCCGGCTGGGGGTTCCGCTGATGTGGGGCCTTGTGGTTGGTGTGTGGTTGTTCTTTGAGAACTCAACAGGGTGCTTGTAAAGCCAGTGCCAATTGTTTTATACCCCGGACTGGTCAGGTTTTTGTC
>NZ_JBEZGA010000035.1:0-7332 GCF_040649715.1 Micromonospora sp. NPDC048887
AAGGAGCCTCGGCCATGTCCGACCTTACCCGTTACGCGGGCGGTGCTGCCGCCGTCAAAGACGCCCTGCGCGCCTCGCACGACCTCAAGCCGACCGAGCGACTCGTGCTCGTCGCGATCGTCGCTCACGCCAACGCTGAGGGCGACGCCTGGCCGTCGGTCGCCACGATCGCCGATTACGTCGGCTGCTCTGAGCGGACCGTGCAGCGGGCGCTTCGCCGCCTCGTCGAGGTCGGTCGCCTGCTCGTGCGCAAGGTCGCCAACATCGCGACCCGCGTCTATCGCCTCATCGTCGGCGGGGATAACACGTCGGCCGCCGGGGGTGACATGTCGGCGCGTGGGGGTGACATCTCGCCGCGCGGGGGTGACGCCCTGCGTGTCACCCAAAGGTCTACCGAAGATCACTCCGAAGACGTGAAGCCGCGCGCTGCGCGCACGGACTGGCGTCGATTCCTTCCCAAGAGCAAAAACCCCAACACCGTGCCGAGGCCCTACGTCGTCGAACGCCGAGGCGCGGCCCTGCCGCCGCCCCGCGACGCCGAGCGGTGCCCGCGCCACATCGGGCAGACCGCCGCGCACTGCGCCCCGTGCCGCTCTGAGCGCCTCGGCGGTGCCGCGTGACGCCGACCGCCGTTTACACGCTCGCCGCCGTGCTGCTCGGCGGGCCTGCCGTGCTGCTCGCCCCGTTCGCCCTCGCCCGCCGCTCGGCTGAGCAGCACGCCGACCGCGCTGCCGCCGCCATCGCCGCCGCCCGTACCGCCCGTGAGGAGATCGCCCGATGACCGCCCCCGCCGCCTGCGAGATCACCGAGGCGTGGCCGTGGCTTGTCTGCCACACGCACGGCACCGAGCAGCTCGTCGACGACGCCGCCGAGACCACCGAGACCCTTCCCGCCTGCGAGGTGACCCGATGACCGCCCCCGCTCCCGCTCGCCCGCTCGTCGATCTGATGCCCGCCGCTCGTGACCTGGCCGAGCAGCTCGGCGGCATTCCCTCGCGTAACCGCATCATGGGCGAGCTTCGCGTCGGCGCGCCGAAGGCGACCGCTCTGCGCGAGGCGCTCATCGCCGAGGCCGCCGAGGCCGAGACCGTGCCGGACCCGTGGGCGTTCGCCGAGCCCGCCTCGGGTCCGGTGCCGGTCTCGCCCGCGCCCGCTGGGTCTGCCGGGCACGCCCTCGGGTCTGCCGGGCACGCCCAGGTGCCCGCCGTCGGGTCCGCCGGGTACGCCGCCGAGCCCGCCCAGGTCTCGCCCGAGCCCGCCCCCGTGCCCGCCGAGGTCGAGCAGGTCTCGCCGCCCGTGCCCGCCGCGTACCCGCCCGCCGCCGCCGTCGAGGCGTCGCCCCAGGTCGCCGCCGACGGACACCCGGGCACCCCGACCGCGAGGCGTAACGGCCGGCGGCACTCTACGTGGCCGCTCGTGCTGATCGCCCTGCCTGCGTTCGTCGCGATCTGGGCGGGCTGGGTCGGACTCGGCGGGCTTACCGGGTTTGGCGTCGTGCACCCGCTGCCGGGCATCGCCGACGGCTTCAGCATCAACACCGCGATTACCCTGCCGATCGGCGTCGAGGTCTACGCGGCCTATTCGCTGCGGGCGTGGCTCTCGGGCACCGTGCCCGCCCGTGCCCGCCGCTTCGCGAAGTGGTCCGGCATCGGCTCGCTCGCCGTCGGCGCGCTCGGCCAGGTCGCGTATCACCTGCTCGTCGCCGCCGGTATCCACGCCGCGCCGTGGTGGATTACGACGCTCGTCGCCTGCCTGCCGGTCGCCGTGCTCGGCATGGCCGCCGCCCTTGCGCACCTCATGCACGACGAGGGGAGCGAGCAGTGACCGAGCTTGAGCGCGCTCTGCGTCGTCTGCGGCGTAAGCACACTGTGCCGCGCCTGGTGTATCGGTACGTATCCGGCCGCCCGCTCGACGGGCGCGCCGGGTACGCCTACCGGACTCGCGGCGCGGGCCGTCTCACCGGATGGCAGCGACAAGCCGCCCGCCTGGGCGTGCCCACCGTCGCCGCCGTCACCGCCGCCTACCCGACCGAGGCCCGCGCCGCCCTCGGCACCGCCGCCGTCGCCGTGGCGTACCGGGCGCGGCGTCGCCTCGTCGCCCGCCGCTTTCACCGCGAGTACGTCGGCCCGACCCTCGCCGCCCTCGCGCCCGCCCTGGGCCTCTCGACGGGCGTGCGCCTGCACGTCGACCCGACCCTCGGCAACTTGACGCCCCGCCTCGCGAAGCCGCTCAGTCCCGCCGAGGTCGCCGCGCGAGCGTGGTACGGCGAGCACGTCGAGCCCGTCGTGCGATGGCTGCCCGAGCGTGCTCAGCGCGCCGCGTGGGCGATGCAGCGGGCCGCCCAGCCCGTGACGGCGCGCCTCGCCGTCTTCCGTCGGCCCGGTGCTGAAGAGGTCGGCCCGCGTATCGAGCTGACCGCCGACACGCCCTACCTCACCAAAGAACAGCGCGCCCTCGTGTCGTCGATCATCTCGGCGAAGATCCCCGTCGCCGACCTCGTCGAGACCTGGGCGCAGGTCGGCCCGCGCGTGCGGGCTACGTGGACCGTCCGTAAACGCCCGCCCGCCCGCGTCGGCGTCGCCCAGGTCGCCGAGCAGCTCGCCCGCCTCGCCGAGGATGAGTTTTTCCTCGGCCTGGGCGCGGGCGACCGACCCGTGACGATCAGCCTGCGCGACGACTCGCCGCACATCGCCGTATCGGCGGGCACGGGCGCGGGTAAGAGCGTGCTCGCCGAGCTGCTCGCCGTGCAGGTGCTCAGCCGAGGCGGGCGCGTGGTGATCCTCGACCGCAAGGGCTCGCACCGCTGGGCGCTCGGCCTCGCGGGCGTGGACTACTGCACGAGGCCCGAGCAGATGCACGAGGCCCTCGTGCGCCTAGCCGCGCTCGCCGACGAACGGAACACGCTCGCACTGCACGAGGCCGATGATTGGGACTGCGGGCCGCGCGTGCTGGTCATCTGCGAAGAGTTGAACGCGACCATCGGGCAGCTCGTCAACTTCTGGGCGACCGCCCGAGGCAAGGGCGACCCGAAACGCTCGCCCGCCGTCGCCGCCCTCGCCGACCTGCTCTTCATGGGCCGCAGCGCGAAAGTGAACGTGCTCGCCGTCGCGCAAATGCTCACCGCCCGCGCCATCGGCGGCCCCGAGGCGCGTGAGAATTTCGGCGTGCGGCTGCTCGCCCGGTACACCGTCAACGCTTGGAAGATGCTTGCGCCTGAGGCCGCCATGCCCCGGCCCTCGCGGCACCTCGGCCGGTGGCAGCTCGTCATCGGCGGGCAGACGACCGAAGTGCAGGTCGCCTACCTCACGACCGCCGAGGCGCGGGCGCTCGCTTGTCCCCGGTCGCCGGAGACAACGCAGGTAGAGGCGCTATCAAGCCCTCGCGGGGACTTCCTCACCCTGCGAGAGGCCGCCGAGGCGGGCGTGCTCCCGTGGACCTACGGCGCGGCGAAAAAGCGCCTACAGCGCAACGTGGGTACGGTGCCGACGCCGCGAGGGAAGCGAGGCACCGCCGACCTGTTCGCTCGCGAGGATCTCGCCGCCTGGGCGAGCAGCTCGACGGATTCCTCGGCCGCCGCGTAGCGCCGCACCGAACGCCCCCGATCGCGTCGCCCAGCGCGGCCCGGCCGGGGGCGCTTTCGTATCTGCGCCGTTTCATCGCGTGAGGAGGGCTAGCAGCGCAGTCACCGCGCCGAGTAGACCGGCGAGGCCGCCGAGTACGGCCGGAGCCGTCCGCAGGTAGTCGAGGATGACACTGTGCCGGTCGCGCTGGGCGTTGTCGGCCTGTTCGTTCGTCGTCACGCTCTGCACGTTATGAGCGCCGTGCGGGTCACGCAAAGCACCCTCTGAGCGCTGTCCCCAACGCTCTGCACGCGATATGTCCACCGTGTGTTACTGCTTTTCGGGCCGCATGGGCCTGCGTGCATGACCATGCCTGACAGTGCAGTTGATCTATCCTTTCGGCGGATAGCCGTGCTCATCCGTTCTCGGTGCACCCTCTGCGAACTCGGGCGGTCGAGCGCTGTGCGGACCGGGCGAAGTGAGCGAGTCGCTCGCCATGTGAACACCTCGCCGCCGCTGGGCCGACTTGTGAGGTGACCGCCAAACAGGAGAGGGCCGCGCCGATGGATGACGCCGACGACCCACCAAGACGCAGGCCCGCGTGAGGCGGGCCGCCGAGCACGACCGAGAGCGCCTCGTCGAGCAGCCCGCAAGGGCCGCCCGGCGGGGCGCTTTTCGCGTACCTAGGCGACGTCGGCGAGCTGCCCGCCCGTGACTGCGTAGCGCTCTTGCCGGCAAAACCGTCTGTGATCGCGCGGGCGGTGCCGCCGGGCGAGGGCGGGCGACGCCGCGAGCAGCGCGGGCGGCGCGGAAGAAGGGCGAGCAGTGGGGGGCACTTTTGACGAAATTACGCTGCAACCGTCACGTATATAGGTGCTCATGTTCTTCTTCTCTCTCTCTTCACTACCTATATAGGTGACGGTCCGAGCGTAATTTCGTCAAAACTGCCCCCCTCGGACCTCGCCCTGGGCGTCGCCGCCCCGCCGCGCCTCACCTTGTCTCCGTGCGCACGCATCATCACCCCTCGGCCGACTTGGGTTATGAGGGCGATGCGCCCTGCCCTTTTTTTCGTCTCTTCCCGTGCGCACGGAAAGGAGTTTCCAGTGCACAAGTGCGAACGCTGCGGCGCGGAGCTGCGCGCACAGCCTCCGCGAGGTCGACGCTTCTGCGACGACCGATGCAGGTCGGCGCACCGCCACGCGCAGACCCGTCGCCGAATCGCCGAGATGACCGCCGAACTGGCCCGCCTGCGTGCCGCCCGCGAGGTGACCGAGTGAGCCCAGAGCCACCACCACGACCACTCACCGCCGCCCTCGCGCGGCATCTCGCACCACTCGCGGCCCGCTTCTACGCCCGCAGGCCGTACGTCGACGAGGGACACAGCTACCTACTCGGTCGGCAGACTGCCGCGCTCGACCCGAGCAGCGTCGCGGCGCACATCATCGAGCCGCTCGTGCTGCTCGTGTGTTTCTTCGCTGAAGACGACGACCTCGGGCAGCGTCGCATCGTCGCTCGCCGCGTCGGCGACAAGCATCACGCCGACCCGATCAGCCGTGCCGACTTCGAGGCGATGATCTGCGACCTACTCGCCGCTCTGCCGGACCCACCGACCTCGTCGGGCCTGCTCGCTCAGGCCGTGGCCGACACTCGCTCTATCGCCGCATTTGGCTGCTCGGGCCGACCTCGGCGCAAGGTCGCGAAGTGGATCGCCCGCGTTGTCGACAACGTGCTCTGCGCGATGGAAGACGAAGACGAGCCCGCCGACGTCGAGGTGATTTGGCGGGCCTCGCTGCGCTCGGCTGAGGCGAACGCGAAGCGGGCCGACACCCTCGCCGCCCGCCGCGCTGCAAAGGTCGCCGCCGCCGAGCAGGCCGCCGACCACGCTCGCGCGTTTGTCGCCGCGCTCGCGCCTGGGCGGCATGAGGTGCCTGCCGTGTGGGCCGCGTACTGCGCCGCGACGTCGACCGCTGAGCGCCTCGGTAAGCACGCTTTCCTCGCGCTCGGCCGCGAGCTGCTCGGCGACCCCCGCAAGGTTCGCGGCGCCCGCCTTTGGCACGTGCCCGAGGCCGCCGACGCCGCCTCGCGCCCCACTCTGCGGGCCGCCTGAGCCCTTTTCTTCCCTGCTACCTCGTCGGCCCGGGCGGTCGCCGACGAGGGCCTGAGCGCGCCCTCAGGGCTGCGCTCGCCGTGCTGAGGGGCGCGTGCCGCTAACGGGTCGGCACGCACCCCTCGGCCGGTTTAAACGCACCGCCCGCACCCCGCCCGTCCCGATCCGAAAGACCGCCCATGACCGACGACGAAATCCCATACACGACCGCATGGCAGGCCCTACGCGCCGAGAGGTACAGGTGCGCAGTGTGCCGCCGCCCGACCCGTCGCACCGTCCGCGACGCCGACGGGCGCGTAAGCGTCGAATGCGACCGCCCGACCTGCTCGCCGCCGAAGCGAGGCCGCCGGTGACCGCCCCCGACGACGCTCTCGCTCGCGCCCTTGCGCGGCTCTGTCTCGACGGAGGTGGCACCTACCGAGCGCACGATCGCGTCTTCTACTTCTACCTTCGGCGCAACCTCCCGCCCGGCCACCCCGCCGCAGCCCTCGACGACGAGACCCTCTCGCGGGCGTGCGCCGCCGTGCGGAATCACCTCGGCGACGTCTACCGCGTGCAGTTTCTGCGGTCGCGGGACTCGCACCGCCGAGGCGCACCGACAAGCACCGTCCGACTGATCCGCAACCCGCGTCCCGTAAGCCGGTAGGAGCCACCCCCCCCATGCCCCGACACACTCACCTCGACCGCGCCCGCCGGGAGAGCCGCGCCCGTGCCCGCCGCGCGTATGAGGCTGCTCGCCGCGCCGAGGCCATGCAGCGCCGCCCTGGGCCAGTGACCGCCAACGCCGCCCAGGTCGCCGAGCGCGCCGACGTCTACGCCGTCGTCGACGAGGTCGCCGGAACGCGCATCTTCCGGTACGTGGGCGAGCCCATCGCCCGACCGCCGCGCCCTCGGCCCGCCGACTGATCGACCCTCTCGACCGCGCCGCCCCGGCGCAGGTCTCACCGCCCAAAGGAGCCGCCCCATGTGGGAGCTATTCGTAAAGACCCTGCCTGACTTTCGCCACTACATCGCCGCAGGCATCCTGCCCGCGAGCGACGAGCTGGTCGCCGCCGCGAGCAACTACGCGGCGGTGTGCGACAAGGTGCGTAACGCGAGGATCGACGTCGACGAGGCCGAGGCGTATGTGCGCAACGCCCCGCAGCTCGACGTCGCTGCGCTCGTCGCCGCGATCGAAGCCGACGAGCCTGAGGAGAAGCTCGCCGCCGTTGCTGATGCTGAGCAGCGCAAGGCGACCGCAGCTCGCGACAAGGCGCGCTTGATCCTCGCCGCCTTCCGTAAGCCCGTCTTGACCCGCGCCGCCGAGGTCGGCGAGATCGCTCAGGAGTGTGCCCCTGAGGCGCAGGCGAGCATCGCGGCCGAGCGTGAGAAGCGCATGACGAAGGTCGAGCGACTCCGGGCGCAGCTCGCCGAGGCTGAGCGGGCCGTCGCCGAGATGGACGGTCTACGCCGATGGTTCGGCGAGGCGTCGATGCGGAACCTGCCGGATACCCCGCACGGCGTGCGTGTGGCGACCGACGGCGGCGAGCAGTGACCGGACCGACGTACACGCGACGCGAGCAACTGCAAGGGCTGCGCCCCGAGCAGCTCGTCGCCGCGCTGCGCGAGGGTCGCATCGACGAGACTGCGATCCGAGAGGCACACCTCGCCGACCGCTCTGCGGCGA
>NZ_JBEZGA010000036.1:1705-5148 GCF_040649715.1 Micromonospora sp. NPDC048887
CCGGGGGCGGAAGGCGCCAGGCATGGCCTGGTCTCGCATACCGCCGGCGGTTGTCGGGTTGTGGTGTGGGGCTGTGGGTTGTGGGTTGGTTGTTTGTTGAGAATTGCACAGTGGACGCGAGCATCTTTGTGGTCAAGTTGTCAAGGGCGAACGGTGGATGCCTTGGCACCAGGAGCCGATGAAGGACGTGGGAGGCCGCGATAGGCCTGGGGGAGCTGTCAACCAAGCTGTGATCCCAGGGTGTCCGAATGGGGGAACCCGGCATCAGTCATGTGATGTCACCCGCACCTGAACACATAGGGTGTGTGGGGGGAACGCGGGGAAGTGAAACATCTCAGTACCCGTAGGAAGAGAAAACAAATAGTGATTCCGTGAGTAGTGGCGAGCGAAAGCGGATTGAGGCTAAACCGGCGGCGTGTGATACCTGTCAGGGGTTGCGTGGTCGGGGTTGTGGGACCCTGCTCAACAGACTGACATCTGTTGGAGAAGTTACAAAGCCAGTGGTTAGTCGAACAGTCTGGAATGGCTGACCGTAGACGGTGATAGTCCGGTAGGTGAAAGCTGCTGGTCTTCTGTGGGTGTTCCCGAGTAGCGGCGGACTCCTGAAATCTGCCGTGAATCTGCCAGGACCACCTGGTAAGCCTAAATACTTCCTGGTGACCGATAGCGGACGAGTACCGTGAGGGAATGGTGAAAAGTACCCCGGGAGGGGAGTGAAATAGTACCTGAAACCGTTCGCCTACAATCCGTCGGAGCCTTGCGGGGTGACGGCGTGCCTTTTGAAGAATGAGCCTGCGAGTTAGTGGCATGTGGCGAGGTTAACCCGTGTGGGGGAGCCGTAGCGAAAGCGAGTCTGAATAGGGCGTTTTTAGTCGCATGCTCTAGACCCGAAGCGGAGTGATCTAGCCATGGGCAGGCTGAAGCGCGGGTAAGACCGCGTGGAGGGCCGAACCCACCAACGTTGAAAAGTTGGGGGATGACCTGTGGTTAGGGGTGAAAGGCCAATCAAACTCCGTGATAGCTGGTTCTCCCCGAAATGCATTTAGGTGCAGCGTCGCGTGTTTCTTGCCGGAGGTAGAGCACTGGATGGTCTAGGGGGCCCACAAGCTTACCGAAATCAGCCAAACTCCGAATGCCGGTAAGTGAGAGCGCGGCAGTGAGACTGCGGGGGATAAGCTTCGTAGTCGAGAGGGAAACAGCCCAGATCACCAGCTAAGGCCCCTAAGCGTGTGCTAAGTGGAAAAGGATGTGGGGTCGCATAGACAACCAGGAGGTTGGCTTAGAAGCAGCCACCCTTTAAAGAGTGCGTAATAGCTCACTGGTCAAGTGGTTCCGCGCCGACAATGTAGCGGGGCTCAAGCACACCGCCGAAGCTGTGGCATTCACATTTTAACTTCGTGCCTCCTTGATGGGGTATGCAGGTGTGTGGATGGGTAGGGGAGCGTCGTGCCGGGGGTGAAGCAGCGGGGTGACCCAGTTGTGGACGCGGCACGAGTGAGAATGCAGGCATGAGTAGCGAAAGAAGGGTGAGAAACCCTTCCGCCGGATGACCAAGGGTTCCAGGGCCAGGCTAATCCGCCCTGGGTGAGTCGGGACCTAAGGCGAGGCCGAGAGGCGTAGTCGATGGACAACGGGTTGATATTCCCGTACCCGCGAAAGAGCGACCCTGACGAACCTCGTTGTGCTAACCACCCAAACCATCCAAGGTCTTCGGACTGCGGGTGGGGAGCGTGGGAACCTGGCGGGTAGTAGTCAAGCGATGGGGTGACGCAGGAAGGTAGCTGAGCCCGGCCGGTGGTTGTGCCGGGGTAAGCGTGTAGGCCGGCGTGTAGGCAAATCCGCACGCCACATAGGCTGAGACGTGATGCCGAGCCGATTCAGGTGAAGTCAGTGATCCTATGCTGCCGAGAAAAGCCTCTAGCGAGTTCTTAGCGGCCCGTACCCCAAACCGACACAGGTGGTCAGGTAGAGAATACCGAGGCGATCGGGCGAACTGTGGTTAAGGAACTCGGCAAATTGCCCCCGTAACTTAGGGAGAAGGGGGGCCGGAGACGTGAAGCCCCGCGCGGGTGGAGCGTTGTATGGCCGCAGAGAGCAGGGGGAAGCGACTGTTTACTAAAAACACAGGTCCATGCGAAGAAGTAATTCGATGTATATGGACTGACGCCTGCCCGGTGCTGGAACGTTAAGGGGACCTGTTAGCTCTTCGGGGCGAAGCGGAGAACTTAAGCGCCAGTAAACGGCGGTGGTAACTATAACCATCCTAAGGTAGCGAAATTCCTTGTCGGGTAAGTTCCGACCTGCACGAATGGCGTAACGACTTCCCCACTGTCTCAACCACAGGCCCGGCGAAATTGCATTACGAGTAAAGATGCTCGTTACGCGCGGCAGGACGGAAAGACCCCGGGACCTTTACTATAGCTTGACATTGGTATCTGAATTAGCTTGTGTAGGATAGGTGGGAGCCGGTGAAGTCCATACGCCAGTATGGGTGGAGGCAATCTTGAAATACCACTCTGGTTGATTTGGGTATCTAACTTCGGACCGTTATCCGGTTCAGGGACAGTGTCTGGTGGGTAGTTTAACTGGGGCGGTTGCCTCCTAAAGGGTAACGGAGGCGCCCAAAGGTTCCCTCAGCCTGGTTGGCAATCAGGTGTTGAGTGCAAGTGCACAAGGGAGCTTGACTGTGAGACTGACAGGTCGAGCAGGGACGAAAGTCGGGACTAGTGATCCGGCACTGGCATGTGGAAGCGGTGTCGCTCAACGGATAAAAGGTACCCCGGGGATAACAGGCTGATCTTCCCCAAGAGTCCATATCGACGGGATGGTTTGGCACCTCGATGTCGGCTCGTCGCATCCTGGGGCTGTAGCAGGTCCCAAGGGTTGGGCTGTTCGCCCATTAAAGCGGTACGCGAGCTGGGTTTAGAACGTCGTGAGACAGTTCGGTCCCTATCCGCCGTGCGCGTAGGATACTTGAGAAGGGCTGTCCCTAGTACGAGAGGACCGGGACGGACGAACCTCTGGTGTGCCAGTTGTCCCGCCAGGGGCACGGCTGGTTAGCTACGTTCGGAAGGGATAACCGCTGAAAGCATCTAAGCGGGAAGCTCGCTTCAAGATGAGGTATCCCACCCACATTTGTGGGGTAAGGCCCCCAGCTAGACGACTGGGTTGATAGGCCGGAAATGTAAGCCCGGTAACGGGTTCAGTTGACCGGTACTAATAGGCCGAGGACTTGACTACTAAGCTGCTACGCGTCCACTGTGCAACTCTGAACAAACACCACCCGCGTGTTGTGGGGTTGGTTGACATGTTCATAGAGTTACGGCGGTCATGGCGGAGGGGAAACGCCCGGTCACATTCCGAACCCGGAAGCTAAGCCCTCCAGCGCCGATGGTACTGCACTCGGGAGGGTGTGGGAGAGTAGGACACCGCCGGACAATCTT
>NZ_JBEZGA010000038.1:0-2962 GCF_040649715.1 Micromonospora sp. NPDC048887
CGCACGGATCATTAGTACAGGTTAGCTCAATGCATTGCTGCACTTACACACCCTGCCTATCAACCACCTAGTCTTGATGGTTCCTTCAGGGGGCTTGTGCCCCGGGAGATCTCATCTTGAGGCGCGCTTCCCGCTTAGATGCTTTCAGCGGTTATCGCTTCCGAACATAGCTACCCGGCAATGCCACTGGCGTGACAACCGGAACACCAGAGGTTCGTCCACTCCGGTCCTCTCGTACTAGGAGCAGCCCCTCTCAAATCTCCAACGCCCATGGCAGATAGGGACCGAACTGTCTCACGACGTTCTGAACCCAGCTCGCGTACCACTTTAAATGGCGAACAGCCATACCCTTGGGACCGACTACAGCCCCAGGATGTGATGAGCCGACATCGAGGTGCCAAACACCGCCGTCGATATGAACTCTTGGGCGGTATCAGCCTGTTATCCCCGGAGTACCTTTTATCCGTTGAGCGATGGCCCTTCCATACAGAACCACCGGATCACTAAGTCCTACTTTCGTACCTGCTTGATCCGTCGATCTTGCAGTCAAGCACGCTTATGCCTTTGCACACAGTGCGCGATGTCCGACCGCGCTGAGCGTACCTTCGTGCTCCTCCGTTACTCTTTGGGAGGAGACCGCCCCAGTCAAACTACCCACCATACACGGTCCCCGACCCAGATAATGGGCCCAGGTTAGAACGTCAAGCACGACAGGGTGGTATTTCAAGGATGGCTCCACTGCAGCTAGCGCCACAGTTTCATAGCCTCCCACCTATCCTACACAGACGAACTCAACGTTCAATGTAAAGCTATAGTAAAGGTTCACGGGGTCTTTCCGTCTTGCCGCGGGAACGCTGCATCTTCACAGCGATTTCAATTTCACTGAGTCTCGGGTGGAGACAGCGCCGCTGTCGTTACGCCATTCGTGCAGGTCGGAACTTACCCGACAAGGAATTTCGCTACCTTAGGACCGTTATAGTTACGGCCGCCGTTTACTGGGGCTTCGATCAAGAGCTTCGCCTTGCGGCTGACCCCATCAATTAACCTTCCAGCACCGGGCAGGCGTCACACCCTATACGTCCACTTTCGTGTTTGCAGAGTGCTGTGTTTTTGATAAACAGTCGCAGCGGCCTGGTTACTGCGACCCTCTTCAGCTATAGCTCGCACGAGCCACCAAAAAGGGTGCACCTTCTCCCGAAGTTACGGTGCCATGTTGCCTAGTTCCTTCACCCGAGTTCTCTCAAGCGCCTGAGAATTCTCATCCTACCCACCTGTGTCGGTTTACGGTACGGTCTGCGTAAGCTGAAGCTTAGGAGCTTTTCCTGGAAGCGTGATATCAGCAGCCTAGCCCTAATGGGCCGGTCCTTAGTCTCAACGTTGCCCCCCCGGATTTGCCTAAGGGGACCGCCTCAACTCTCTCACCAGGACAACCAACGCCTGGCCCACCTAACCTTCTCCGTCCCTCCATCGCACTTACGCGAGGTGCAGGAATATTAACCTGCTTCCCATCGACTACGCATTTCTGCCTCGCCTTAGGGGCCGACTCACCCTGCGTCGATTAACGTTGCGCAAGGAAACCTTGGGCTTTCGGCGTGCGGGCTTTTCACCCGCATTATCGTTACTCATGTCAGCATTCGCACTTCCGATACCTCCAGCAGACTTCTCAATCCACCTTCATCGGCTTACGGAACGCTCCTCTACCGCGCATACAAAGTATGCACCCCAAGCTTCGGTTCTGCGCTTAGCCCCGTTAAATCTTCCGCGCAGACCGACTCGACCAGTGAGCTATTACGCTTTCTTTAAAGGGTGGCTGCTTCTAAGCCAACCTCCTGGCTGTCTGTGCCTTTCCACATCGTTCACCACTTAGCGATGAATTTGGGACCTTAGCTGTGGGTCTGGGTTGTTTCCCTTTTCACGACGGACGTTAGCACCCGCCGTGTGTCTCCCGGACAGTACGTACTGGTATTCGGAGTTTGCCATGGTTTGGTAAGTCGCAATGACCCCCTAGCCATAACAGTGCTCTACCCCCAGTAGGATACATATGAGGCGCTACCTAAATAGCTTTCGAGGAGAACCAGCTATCTCCGGGTTCGATTAGCTTTTCACTCCTAATCACACCTCATCCCCTACCTTTGCAACGGGAGTGGGTTCGGGCCTCCAGTTGATGTTACTCAACCTTCACCCTGGGCATGACTAGATCACCCGGTTTCGGGTCTACTGCCCGCGACTATGCGCCCTTATCAGACTCGGTTTCCCTTCGCCTCCCCTATACGGTTAAGCTTGCCACGAACAGTAAGTCGCTGACCCATTATACAAAAGGTACGCAGTCACTCCTTGCGGAGCTCCTACTGCTTGTACGCACACGGTTTCAGGATCTATTTCACTCCCTTCACCAGGGTTCTTTTCGCCTTTCCCTCACGGTACTGGTTCACTATCGGTCGGTCAGGAGTATTTAGCCTTGGAGGATGGTCCCCCCATGTTCAGACAGGGTTTCACGTGCCCCGCCCTACTCGATTTCATCGCATCAGCCCCTTCGCATACAGGGCTGTCACCTTCTACGGCGAACCTTTCCAGGTTCTTTTGCTGAAGCTGATGCAACTTAAGGGCTAGTCCCCGTTCGCTCGTCACTACTTAGGGAATCTCGGTTGATTTCTTTTCCTCCGGGTACTTAGATATTTCAGTTCACCAGGTTCGCTTCCAGCAGCTATGTATTCACTGCAGGATACCCGCAAGCGGGTGGGTTTCCCCATTCGGACATCACCGGATCAATGCTTGTTGCCAGCTCCCCCACGCTTTTCGCAGGCTGCCACGTCCTTCATCGCCTCTGACCGCCAAGGCATCCACCGTGTGCGCTTATTCGCTTGACCATATAACCGCAAGTTGCCTTGGGTTATATATGTGACCCGGGGGTACAAAGCCCGGATAGGAATATAACGACTCAATCAATAAAGAGACTTATGTC
>NZ_JBEZGA010000039.1:0-1986 GCF_040649715.1 Micromonospora sp. NPDC048887
GGGTGGCGTTGTCGTCCTTGTCGTACGGGCGGGCGAGGAAGCCGTCTTCGATCTTGATGAGCCACTCGCCGTTGTAGATGCCGCCACCGAACCGGTTGGCCGTGTTGTCGACGATCTTGCTGTCGGAGATCGTGGCGCTGGCGTGCTCCTTGTTGTTCGGGAAGCCCCAGTGCTTGCCACCGGTGACCACCACGCCGCCGCCGTTGCCGTCCGCGTGGTTCTTGGCGACGTGCACCTTGTCCAGGTCCAGGTCGGTGCTCTCGGCGTAGACGCCGCCGCCGTTCTCGCAGGCGGTGTTACCAGTGATGGCGGTGAAGGACACGGTGACGGTGCCGCCGCTGCTGAACAGGCCGCCGCCGTTCTTGCCGGCGTGGTTGTCCGACAGGCTCGACTCGACGCCGTCCTTGCCGTGGTCGGAACCGAAAATCTCGACGATGCCGGCCTCGTTGTGCTTGGCCTTCGGGTCGTAACCCTTCGGCGCGGCGGAGGCCCCCGGACCGTGCTCACCGGACAGGCCGCTGCCGTTGGCGACGCCGCCGCCGTTGCCGCCCGCGGTGTTGTCGTCGACGTGGGTGGTCTCGACCTTGAGGATGCCCTCGTTGTAGATGCCGCCGCCGTCGCCCTGGGCGTGGTTGTCGACGACCTTGCTGTCCTTCAGCCAGGTGCGGCCGTAGTTGGCCAGGGCGCCGCCGTCGCCTTCGGCGTTGTTGTCGGCGAGCTTGACGTTGTCCAGGTAGGCGCTGCCGCCGCGCTCGACGAGCAGCGCGCCGCCGTCACCCTCGACCCGCTTGTCGTCGTCCTTGCCGCCGTTCATGCCGTCGGCGACCGGCGTGACAGTGGCGGCCGTGGTCGCCGCGGCCGGAGCCGCGACAGCCGGGGCGGCGGCCGGCGGCTGGCCGCCGCCGGGGTACTTGAACTCGTTGGCGTTGCCGCCCTTGATGGTGAGGTCCTTGAGGGTGAGGTCGCCGCCGTCGGCGACGCGGAAGATGCGGAAGGTGTCTTCGGCGTCGCGCTTGATGGTGGAGCCGTTGCCCTTGATGGTGACGTCCTGCTTGATCTCGGGCAGGGCGGAGCCGACCTTGCGGTCCTTGACGCCGAGTTCGTAGGTGCAGTTCTCGGCGAGCTTGATGGTGCCGCCGTGGTCGCGGTTGGCCAGTTCGAGGGCGTCGATCAGGGCTTCGTCCTTGCAGGGGACCTCGCGGGTCTTGCCGTGGTCGTCCTTGCCGTCCTTGCCGCCCTTGTCCGGGCCCCATTCGCCCTTGTCCGGGCCCCACTCGCCACGGTCGCGGCCCTCCTGGCCACGGTCCTTGCCGTCCTTGCCGTCCTTGCCGTGATCGTCCTTGCCGTAGTCGTCGCGGCCGTACTCGTCCTTGCCGCCCTTGTCGCCGTGGTCGTCGTCGCTGAGCTGCTGCGTGGTCGACCACTTCACGTCGGCGAGCCGGTGCGGGCCGGTGGCCCCGGTGGTCGCGTAGGCCACGCCGGCGAGGCTGACCGCTCCGGTCAGGCCCACGACGCCGGTGGCGAGCCACATCCGGCGACGCCGGAGCGGGGAGATGGTCTTGCTGGTGGCGCCATTGTTATTGCGAAGGTAGTTGGACATCGGAGCTCTCTGCCCTCTCCTTGTACCTGACAAGGTCGCTTCGCCCTGGCGAGGCGGCCTTCGCTACAAATCGGTTGTAGCTGCTGAAGACGACCGTATGAGAACCATCTTCGCCTCGTGGCCATATACGAAAAAAACCCGCATAAGGGTGCGGGTGGGATGGGTGGGCGCAGGGTGGCCCGGACGCCCCGGCGGGGGACACCACGGCCAGCCGGTCGGCTGCCGGGGTGGGAGCCCTCCTCACGCCGTACACGACGCGAGGAGGGCTCTCCGGTTATGTGGTGGTGCGGTTCAGTTGAAGCAGTCCTCGACGGTGTTGGCGCAGTTGGTGGGGTCGTTGTTGCTGATGAGGGACTTGTCGTCGAGCTTGACGCGTCCTTCGTTGT
>NZ_JBEZGA010000040.1:0-1332 GCF_040649715.1 Micromonospora sp. NPDC048887
TGAGTTCCCCCCGCTTCGATGGAGCAGTGGTTACCGGCTGCCGGCTGGTGCCGGGATGGCGATAGGTGGTTCGGCTGGTTCGGTTTCGCGGGTGTGCCAGGCGGTCTCGTACTCGTTCGGGCTGAGGTAGCCCAGTTCCTTCTGGATCCGGCGGGTGTTGTACCAGCCGTCGATGTAGGCGAAGATCGCGTTCTCGGCCTCGTCGCGGGTCCGCCAACTCGTGCGGTAGACGAGTTCGATCTTCAACGTTGACCAGAAGTTCTCCATAAGGGCGTTGTCGTAGGAGTCGCCGACGGAGCCCATCGAGGGCAGAATCCCGTTGTCCTGCAAGCGTTCCGCGAAGCGGAACGACGTGTAGTTCGACCCGCGGTCGCTGTGGTGGATCAACTGGCCGTCGCGGACATCCCGGGACCAGATGCCGTATTCGAGGGCGGCGAGGATCAGGTCGGTGTCGCAGCGGTCGGACGTCTTCCACCCGACGATCCGGCGGGAGAACGCATCCCGCACCGCAGCGAGCCAGAACACGCCTTCACCGCACGGGATGCGGGTGGCGTCGGCGACCCAGAGCCGGTTCGGCCCGGCCGCGGTGAACTGCCGGTTGACCAGATCCGGCGCCGGCGTGTGCCGGGGATCCTGCCTCGTGGAGCCGCCGCGCCAGCCGCGACGCAGGAACGCACCCTGCCAGCCCTGGCCGGCCATCAACCGCTCGACCCGTTTGCGGCCCACGCGGATGCCGTCACGGCGCAACTGCCGGTGGACCCGGTCCGCGCCGTAGGTGCGCCCCGACGTCTCCCAGATCTCGTGGATGTTCGAGATCAACCCCAGGTCGACCACGTCCCGGTCGCAGGGCTGCTCGGCCTGCTTGACCCACGCGTAGTACGTCGAAGCGCCGATGTTGAGGACCCGTAACAGGAGCGCGACCGCGAACTGGTCACGGTGTTCGTGGACGAACCTCATGACCGTCGCCGGGTCGGGTCGAGCTCCGCCGCGAAATACGCACTCGCCGCCTTCAAGATCTCGTTCGCCCGCCGCAACTCGGTGACTTCCCTACGCAGCCGGCGGTTCTCCTCCGCCATCTCGCTGGTCGGCCGGTCGTGACGCTCGTCGGCGTCAGCTTCGGCCTGGCGGATCCAGTTCCTGAGCGCCTCGTGATGAACGCCCAACTGCTCGGCCAGACGCCGGATCACCGGCTTCGGGTCCGACTCGCGGTACAAACGCACAGCGCGCTGACGTAGCTCGTCGGGGTACTTCTTCGGTGCTGCCACGGACGACTTCCTCCCCCACGGCCATCAGACCATGGTCAAGAAGCTCCATGAAAGCGGGGGTGGCTCA
>NZ_JBEZGA010000041.1:0-1198 GCF_040649715.1 Micromonospora sp. NPDC048887
GTTCGATCCGGAGTTCCGGGCGGGCGCGGTGCGCATCGTGCGGGAGACGGGTAAGTCGATCGCTCAGGTGGCGCGTGACCTGGGGATCAACGACGGGACCCTGGCTAACTGGGTGAAGAGGGACCGCGAGCGTCGCGGTGAGGCCGCTGCCGGGCAGTTGTCGGAGGATGAGCGGGCGGAGCTGGCCCGGCTGCGGCGGGAGAACGCCGAGCTGGCGATGGAGCGTGATGTCCTCAAGCGATCCGTGGTCCTGTGGGTCAAGGAAGCGACGGGCCGGTGAGCGTGGCCGGGTTCATCGCTTCCCAGAGGACCGAGTATGAGGTGCCGCACGCGCTGGCCTGCCGGGCGTTGGGGGTGTCGCAGTCGTGGTTCTACAAGTGGCGTGACCGGCCGCCAACGCCCCGCGTTGACCGGCGTGTCCGGCTGGCTACCGCGGTCAGGAAGGTGTTCGACGACTCGGGCGGCACCTACGGCAGCCCGCGCATCGGGATCGAGCTGCGCGAGTCCGGCTGGCAGGTCTCCGACAACACGATCGCGCAGCTCATGGCCGAGATGGGCTTGGCCGCCCGGGTCAAGCGCCGCCGGCGGAGCCTGACCCGCCAAGGTAAACGTCCGGCCGCACCGGACCTGGTCAAGCGGGTGTTCACCGCGCCGGCGCCGGATGTCGCCTGGTGTGGTGACATGACCGAGATCCGCACCGACGAGGGCAAGCTCTACCTGGCCACCGTCATCGACCTGTACTCCCGTCGCATTCTCGGCTACGCGATGGGCGCCCACCACGACGCCGGGCTGGTCGTCGCCGCGCTGAACATGGCCGCCGTCACCCGCGGCGGCAGCGTCGAAGGGGTGATCTTCCACAGCGACAGGGGCAGTGAGTACACCTCGGCCGACTTCGCCCGAGCCTGCTCCCGATGGAAGGTGCGCCAGTCGATGGGCCGGGTCGGGTCGTGCTTCGACAACGCCGTCGCCGAGGCCACCTTCTCCACCATCAAGGTCGAGTACGTACACCGCCGCCACTTCCGCACCCGCACAGAAGCCCGGATCAAGATCGCCACCTGGATCACCGACTTCTACAACCAGCGCCGCCGGCACTCCGTCTGCGACTGGCGCTCACCCGCCGACTACGAACGACCAGAGACCCGCGCCCTGGAGGCCCAGGCCGCATAACGGAGCCCTCCACGATTCCAGGGGATTGACA
>NZ_JBEZGA010000042.1:0-1040 GCF_040649715.1 Micromonospora sp. NPDC048887
CTAGGGCGTGTTTCATAAGCCGGTCAGAGCCACTCGCAGATGATGGTGATGGTCAGGACGGCCTGGAAGCGGACGGCTAACTTGTCGTAGCGGGTGGCCACGCCGCGGTGGCGCTTGAGTCGGGCGATGCCGTTCTCGACGGCATGCCGCATCCGGTAGAGGTCTGGGTCGAACTTCGGCGGGCGTCCGCCGTGGCTGCCCTTGGCCTTGCGGTGGGCGTCCTGGTCCTTCTTTCGCGGGATGCATGCCTTGATCCCTCGCTTGCGCAGGTAGGTGCGGTTGCCGCGGCTGGTGTAGGCCTTGTCGGCCAGGACCAGGTCGGGGCAGGTGCGGGGTCGGCCGACGCCGAGGCGGGTGATCCGGATGCGGCGCAGGACGGGGATGAACTGCGGGCTGTCCCCACGATGCCCGGCGGTCACGGTCATCGACAGGACCTTCTGGCCCTGCTCGCAGGCCAGGTGAGTCTTGGTGGTCAGCCCGCCGCGTGAGCGTCCCAGCGCATGATCGGCCGGCTCGTCGTGCACGCCGCCGGGTGGTTCCTTCTGCAGGTGCCCGTCGGTGCGGGCGCCGGCGGCGTGTTGGTGGGCGCGGCTGGTCATCGAGTCCACGCTCACCGTCCACCCGATCCGACCGCCGGCGTCGCCAGCGGCTTGCAACGCCGACAGGATCTTGTCCCAGGTGCCGTCGCGCTGCCACCGGCGGAACAGGCCGTAGACGGTGGGCCAAGGCGCATACTCCGCCGGCACGTCCCGCCATGGGGCGCCGATCCGGATCCGCCACCGGATCCCGTCGATGAGCTGCCGTTTCTCCCACTTCGGCGGACGACCCGTAGCCGGCGCGGCAGGCAACAGCGGAGCCAGAACAGCCCACTGCCCGTCGGTCAGGTCATGCCGCCTCGTCACCGCTACGCTGGCCACGAGGTCTCCGGTATGAAGTTCTTGCTTGGTCGCAGAACCAGATACCGGAGACCTCTTCAGTTGTCGATCACCGCCACACCGTGACCTCGACGCTGCCAGCCCGACTTACGAAACACGCCTTAG